>DASTWO010000049.1:0-31198 GCA_035776675.1 Caryophanales bacterium | reverse complement strand
AAAAACGGCACCTGTATGAAAAGCGAGAACTGACGGAGGGTTTCGATGGCGGTTCACAAACATAAGGAACAGGCTCCGGAAAAGGTGCGTTGTAAAGTTGTGACGGTTAGCGATACGCGAACAGAAGAGACCGATAAAAGCGGAAAGCTGATTCGCAGGCTGCTAGAGGAATTTGGCCATGTTACGGTTGATTATGAAATTGTGATCGATCAACAAGAGGCTATCAGGGAAGCTGTTGTTTCCGGATGCAGCCGGAAGGATATTGATGCCGTGTTATTAAACGGCGGGACAGGCATCGCCAAGAGGGATGTAACTTATGAAGTTGTGGAAAGTTTGCTTGAAAAAGAAATACCCGGTTTCGGTGAGCTGTTCCGGATGCTCAGTTACACGGAGGATATCGGTTCGGCCGCGATATTAAGTCGGGCGATCGCCGGAACTGTATTTGATACAGCTGTCTTTTCAATGCCTGGTTCATCGGGGGCTGTGAAACTAGCGATGAATAAGTTAATATTGCCGGAGATTGGTCACGTAGTAGCCGAACTCCACAAATAATCATTGCCGAGAGGCAGTGATTTTTTTTCATTTTGGGATTGCATTCTTTTTTTATCCATGTTATTGTTTATTTATGCATTAAAACGAATATAAATTCATTTATAAATACATGGAGGGAGAGAGACCAATGGCAAACAAAAAAGTTGTATTGGCTTATTCCGGAGGATTGGATACATCGGTGGCGATCAAGTGGCTGCAACAGAAAGGCTACGATGTGATCGCGGTTGGCTTGGACGTTGGAGAAGGAAAGGATCTTGAATTTGTTCGCGACAAGGCTTTGCAGGTCGGAGCTGTTCAATCCTATACAGTAGATGCGAAAAAGGAATTCGCGGAGGATTATGCCTTAACAGCTTTGCAGGCGCATGCTCTTTACGAAGGGAAATATCCGCTTGTTTCCGCTCTGTCCCGGCCTTTGATCTCGAAGAAATTGGTTGAAATTGCAGAGCAGGTTGGCGCTGATGCCGTTGCTCATGGTTGTACCGGAAAAGGGAATGATCAGGTGCGTTTTGAGGTGTCCATTCAGGCGTTGAATCCGGATCTTGAAGTGATGGCGCCTGTTCGGGATTGGGCATGGTCTCGCGATGAAGAAATCGATTTTGCGAAACATCATGAAATTCCGGTGCCGGTTGATCATGACAGCCCGTATTCGATTGATCAAAATTTGTGGGGAAGAAGCAATGAATGCGGCATACTTGAGGATCCATGGGTCGCCCCGCCTGAAGATGCTTATGATGTGACAACACCGATTGAGCATACTCCGGATCAGCCGGAAACGATTGAACTAGGATTCGAACAGGGTGTACCTGTATCGTTGAATGGCCAGTCGTATGAACTTCATGAACTGATTCTGGCTTTAAATGAACTGGCGGGCAAACACGGTGTTGGCCGGATCGACCACGTTGAAAATCGGCTCGTCGGCATTAAATCGCGTGAAGTCTATGAGTGCCCTGCCGCAATGACATTGATTAAGGCGCATAAAGAGTTGGAAGACATTACTCAGCCGAAAGAGGTCGCACATTTCAAGCCGGTAGTTGAGAAGAAATTAACCGAACTGATCTATGAAGGACTTTGGTTCTCCGCATTGCAACCGGCATTGCAGGCATTTCTTAAGGAAACACAGAAATCGGTGACCGGTACGGTACGGGTGAAGTTGTTCAAAGGTCATGCGGTTGTAGAAGGGCGGAAATCAGAGTACTCCTTGTATAATGAGAAGCTTGCAACGTATACACCGGATGATGAGTTCGATCATGAAGCTGCAAAAGGATTCACTTCGTTGTGGGGATTGCCGACAAAGGTGCACAGCATGGTCAATAATAAGAAGGTGAATGTATGACGAAGTTGTGGGGCGGGCGCTTCACAAAATCAGCTGCGGAGTGGGTAGATGAGTTCGGAGCGTCGATATCGTTCGATCAACAGCTTGTCGAAGAGGACATTCAGGGTAGCCTTGCCCATGTTCGCATGCTGAATAAATGCGGGATCTTAACGGAAGATGAGGCCGGGGAAATTGAAAAAGGCTTGTTGCTCCTTGCGGAGAAAGCGAAACAAGGAGAATTGGCCTATTCAGCGAGTGAAGAAGATATTCACATGAACCTGGAAAAGCTGTTAATTGAGGAGATTGGGCCAGTTGGCGGAAAGTTGCATACCGGACGGAGCCGAAACGATCAGGTGGCGACCGATATGCATTTGTATTTGAAAAAGCAGGTCGGTGGGATTCTTGAAGTGCTGGAAGCCTTGCAAGCTTCGCTTGTCGGGAAGGCTAAGGAGAATGTCAGGAACATTTTGCCTGGCTACACCCATTTGCAACGAGCTCAGCCGGTTTCTTTCGCTCACCATTTGCTGGCTTATTTCTGGATGCTCGAGCGCGACTATCAACGTTTTGCGGAAAGTGTAAAGCGAATTGATCTTTCTCCACTTGGAGCCGGTGCTCTTGCCGGTACGACTTTTCCGATTGACCGTGAATATTCCGCAGAACTTCTCGGGTTCTCAAGTATTTATGAAAACAGTCTCGATGCTGTAAGCGACCGTGATTTCATTATTGAATTTCTGAGTAACGCGTCCACTTTAATGATGCACTTATCCCGTTTTTGTGAAGAACTGATTTTATGGTCCAGTGAAGAATTTAAATTCATTGAAATAGATGATACCTTTGCGACAGGCAGCAGCATGATGCCGCAGAAGAAAAATCCTGACATGGCGGAGTTAATCCGCGGCAAAACCGGCAGGGTGTACGGCAATTTATTTTCACTGTTGACGATCATGAAAGGTTTGCCGCTAGCCTATAACAAAGATTTGCAGGAAGACAAAGAAGGGATGTTTGACACCGTCAAAACGGTGAAAGGCTCTCTTGAAATTTTCACCGGCATGATCGAAACCCTGACGGTTAAAAGCGATAATATGCAAAAAGCCGTGAACAGTGATTTCTCAAATGCGACGGAGCTTGCAGATTATTTGGTCGGAAAAGGAATGCCGTTTCGGGAAGCGCATGAAGTGGTTGGCAAGCTTGTGCTGAAGTGTATTCAGGAAAACAAGGTGCTTGGCGATCTGGAGTTGAACGTGTTTCAGGAAGTTTCCGGATTGTTTGAGCAAGATATCTATGGTGTATTGGATCCGGAAAAAGTCGTTGCACGGCGGAACAGTGCCGGCGGAACCGGCTTCAATCAGGTCGAAAAGCAATTGTCCGCAGCCGAGACCTTTCTTCAAAAGCATAGTGAGGGTAAATAAGAAGACACTAAGAAACGAAGGGCAAATCGCTCTTCGTTTTTCACTTTGTTGCGAGGAGGATTCTACATGGACAAGAAAAGGCGGCAGGAAGAAGAGTTGCAATACGAAGAGGACGGGGAAATGACCGTTCATCAGCAAATTACCGAATCCTATCAGAGCGGTGTGATCGACGGCCGATCCGAGGAACTGCGTGAGCAATCGAAGAAGGAGAAATAAGGGAGGCGCCACAGTTATACGAGCTGTGGTGTTCTTTTTACCGGGAGCCCGTGGAGATGGTACAATAAAGAAAAAAACAGAAAGCGGGGAAATTCAATGCGTCACGCACTCGTAACGGCGGGGACGAAAGGACTCGGGAAAAAGGTAACGGAAACGCTGTTGAAGAGAGGCTATTCCGTGACAGCCAACTTTCGAAGCGACGAGAAAGCTGCCAAAGAGCTGAGAGAGGCATTTTCCTCCTATTCGGGCAGACTTGAAACCTTGCAAGGAGACATTACAAAGAAACAGGATTGTCATCGTTTAATTGATGAAACGGTGAAAACCTTCGGGAAAATCGATTTACTGGTTCATAATGCCGGCCCATACATATTTGAACGAAAGAAATTGGCCGATTACACAGATGAAGAGTGGGGTGCGATGATTAATGGCAACCTTAACGCGGCATTTCATCTAACGAAACGGGCGATACCGGTGATGCGGCGAGAACAATTTGGGCGAATCATTACATATGGATTTCAAAGCGCGGGATCGGCGCCGGGATGGATGTATCGTTCCGGTCACGCCGCCGCCAAAGTGGGACTTGTCAGCCTGACAAAAACGATCGCGCTCGAAGAGGCCGAAAACGGTATAACGGCTAATATGGTCTGCCCGGGGAATATTATCGGCGAGATGAAAGAAGGTTCAATTGCGGAATCTCGCATAGAAAAGGACGAGCACACACCAATTGGTCGCTCAGGTACAGGAGAGGATATCGCACGGACCATTTCGTTTCTGTGTGAAGAAGATTCAGACATGATTACCGGTTCTGTGGTGGAAGTTACCGGAGGCATTGACGTCATTCATCAATTCAGGCAGGGCGCGAATGAAAATGCATAAAATGCTTGATTGAGCCGCACGCTAATGCAGAGGTGGTAATCGTGATAAAAAGAATCCTTGTGATTGCGGCGGTTTTCTTGTTGATCAACGTAACAGACACACAGGCTGCCAGCCTGGAGGACAGTTTAACTTTCAAGGTGACGATTATTGAAGGAAACGTGGAATACGAATGGGAGTACAACAACCCGGATGAGTTCGAATATGAACACGGAGAAACTGTTGTGAAAGACGGGCAAGCGAGGCGGGAAGTCATGAAAATGTTCCGCTACTTGAATGTTTCTCCCGACGCCGAAGTTGAAAAAATGGTGACCCGTTTGAAAAAAGATGGGCATGATACCATTGAGCGATTGGAAGTTCGCTGGATTAACAGCAATGAGAAACTCTATACATGGGTTTGGCATAAGAAAAAATAAATGGCGTTATGAAAAGGGGGTCTCAAAAGATTGAGGCAACCCTTTTTTCATGATGAAACGGACTTTTTCTGGATTCTCCCAAAGTTTCAGAAAATGCAAGCCTTTTTGTTTCGGGAATGTTATGTAATCCGTTATAATTGAAGGAAATCCAAGACCGGGAGGTTCCGCTATGGAAAAGAAACGGAAGTGGTCGCCGAAGAAGTTAAGGCCATTACATACCTGGAACGCCTGGATTTTCTACGCGCTTGCTCTAAGCGGAATTCTTTTATATTTTCCACAAATTCGCGGAGTGATCGCCGGGTTTCGAGTGACTCTCAAACATTGGCATATTTATCTCGGGTTAGCTTCAATTCTTCTTTTATTGATGTATTCGCCCTTCTTTATCAGGCATATTAAAAGGATCTGGCGAAAAGCGGGGCAACGCTACAATTTGTTACTGATTCTAATAGTCATTATTGGATTGAGCGGATCCGGAGTCGTGTTGTGGCAGTTCCGTAATTTGCCGCCGGTTTGGAGTTCCATTGCTCTTGTCGTTCACGATATATTTTCTTATATAGGGATTCCTTATGCTCTCTACCATTCGGTCTCTCGCAGCCAATGGGTTAAGAAGGCTTTTGAAATCAAGAAGGACCCGGAAACCGAGAAAGTCCGTCCCTCCTTCGCGCGCAGACGGTTTATTCGTATTTCAGCCGGTTCCATCCTTGCGCTGATTGCAGGACCGTTGCTTTATAAGTGGCTCTCGGGAGTCATAAATGTCGGAGCTGGCGCTAAGGGTGGTAACGGGTCCAAGCCCAAGTTCAAAACCGACGATAATCATATGCTGCCACATCCCGAACCATCAAAGGGCACCTTTCCTTTGGAAAAAGGCGGCGGAGACGGGGTGTTCAGACCCTATACTGTAACGCGGTATCCCTCATTTACATCGGATAAGTGGGAGTTCAAGGTTTCGGGCCTTGTCGATAAGCCGATGACATTCGACTGGAAGGGATTTCTGGAACTGCCGAGAAAGGTAGAGGTGCGGGATTTCCATTGTGTCACGGGTTGGTCGGTTTATCATGTAACCTGGGAAGGTGTTCTGCTTTCGGATTTGTTGAAAATGGCCGGTGTGAAAGGCCAGGCAAAATATGTGAAGTTCTATTCCGGAGACGGTGTCTATACAGACAGTTTAACGATTGAACAGGCGCATATGGATGATGTCCTGGTCGCTGTTTTGCGGGACGGGAATCCGATTCCACAGGATTACGGCGGTCCAACGCGGCTGGTCGTCCCGAAAATGTATGGCTACAAGTCCGTTAAGTGGTTAAATGGCATTGAGCTGATCGATCATTCGATGACCGGGTTCTGGGAAAAGCGCGGTTACAAAAAGAATGCCTGGGTCGACGGCAAAAACGGCGGCTTTATGTTCTAACTATTTCAAAAGGCAACCTCTGAAAAGAGGATTGCCTTTTTTTAATGGATTTACTTATTTTTTGATATCAACTGTCCTTACGCCCATCCTGTGAAATGGATGGGTTTAATTTCTTTCAATAAGTAAATCATACGAGTTATCCAACTCGACATAGGATAAAGTGCAATGAAGTTGTCCTAGAAGTTGTGTTCCGAATAAATATTCAATGAATTCGGTAAATAAGAGGAAAGTGAGGGCGGAAAATTGATCATTCATTCGAATAGACTAAAAAAGCATTTAGAGGAACTTTCGAAGATCGGAAAATTTGGGGAAACCGGCGTCAGGCGTCTTGCCCATTCGAAAGAAGATCTTGAAGCAGTAGGAAAAGTACGTCAGTGGATGGAGGATGCCGGTTTGGAGACACGAATCGATCATTTCGGGAACTTAATCGGTAGATTGGAAGGTGAAAATCCCGAGGCGCAAAAATGGTATAAGCCATAATCCTGCTGAATATGCAAGTAATGAGGACATTGCTCGAGGGGTGGAACTGTTGTATAAAACGATGTTACGCATCACTTCGGACTAAAATTCAATTGAAAGGAGGGGAGTAAAATGAAGGCGGATTTGATTTTCAGAAACGGTCAGGTTCTTACGGTTGATAATCAATTTACCGTTTGTGAGGCGTTAGCCGTTGGTGGAAACAAGATCTTAGGAAGTGGCAGTAATGTTGAAATCGATCAATTGAAAGGCCCGGAAACCAAGGTAATTGATTTAAGAGGACGTAGTTTACTTCCAGGTTTTATTGATGCGCACGCGCATTTGGAGCTTTATGGAACGAACAAACTCGGGGTGAATTGTAAAGACGGAATCGAGTCTATCACAGACATTCAGGAAAACTTGAAAAAAGCTGCAGAAAACACTTCGGAAGGCGAGTGGATCCGTGGTTGGGGCTACAATCAAAACGCGCTTAAAGAGGGAAGACATCCTACCCGCCAGGATCTTGATCAGGTATCTATTGAACATCCGATTATCATTGTCAGGACGTGCGGTCACATTTCGACAGTGAATAGTAAAGCCCTTGAAATGGCGGGTATTGAAGAAGGATCGCCTGATCCGATTGGTGGAAAAATTATAAGGGAAAATGATGTGCCCAATGGAGTGTTGTTGGAAGCAGCTCATATGAATATGTTTATCCGTGCTCAGTATTCGGAGCAAGATGTTATGGAAGGATTGCGGCTCGCTTCAGAAGATTTTATTCGAAAGGGCGTTACGAGTGTTCACGATGCCGGCGGCTATGGGAACCCACATTTTCGACATTTGGCCAGGGCCGTTCAAGACGGTTACTTAAAGGTTCGGGTCAATACGTTGGTGGGGTCATTACATGATTCTCCCGGCACGTTGGATAAAGCTCTTGAGGCGGGCATGCTTTCAGGGATGGGAAATGATAGATTTCGAATCGGCCCTGCCAAAGTATTTATTGATGGAAGCAGCAGCGGTCCTACTGCTAAAACGAGGGACCCTTACACAAGTAATCCAAATGATACTGGCATTCTATATTTGTCTCAGGAGAAATTAAACGACATTCTCGGTAAAGCCAACAGGTTTGGATGGCAATTGACAGCCCATGCGATTGGTGACAGGGGTGTGGAAATGATGATTAATTGCATTGAAAACGCCTTAGAGGAATATCCAAAAGATGATCATCGACACCGAATCGAGCATTCAGGGATCACGCCGCCGGACCTCGTTCGAAGGGAAAAAGAATTAAACATTGTGCCTGTTCCGAACCCCGCCTTTATCTATGAATTTGGAGACGGATATTTGAAAGATTATGGGGAACGTGTGAAATGGATGTTTCCGGCTCGTTCGTTTCTGGCTGCCGGTATGAAACCGGCTATGGGGTCGGACAGTCCGATTACAACTTATGATCCAATGATAGGAATCCAGGCGGCTGTTACACGATTGAGCAAAACGGGCCAAGAGATTGGAAGCGAACAGAAAATTTCCGTGGAGGAGGCGATTCGGCTATACACGATCAATGGGGCTTATGTCAGTTTCGAAGAAAAGCTCAAAGGGAGTTTGGAAGAGGGAAAAGTGGCGGATTTGACGGTTTTGGACAGTTCCATTCTGGATACAGCAGCCGATGAAATCTGCCAAATCAACGTAGATATGACCGTCATTGACGGGGAAATCGTGTTTGAAAGGAGGTGAATACATTGAGTCGACAAGCTTTCCAATGGTTATTTGTGATTCTCATGGTTCTATGCCTTTTGCCGTTGATCTTTCCGATCTATGAGATTGCCAATCAGGCGGCTCCCATAGTTGCAGGACTGCCCTTTGGCTTCTTTTGGGTCATTCTTTGGATTGTGATTGCATTTATCATCGCCGTGATTCTGTATTTCGTGGATCCGGATAATAAAAACAGGGGGGAATAACAATGGCGGACTGGACAATTGCCCTGATCATGATGATCGCTTACCTCGTGATTGCTTTGATCATTGGAGTCTGGGCCGGGAAAGGCAGGGGCGGCTCTTTAAATGAGTATGTTGTAGCGGGTGGCGGACTTGGATTGTTTGTCATGTGGTTTTTGATGGGTGGCGCCGTTTTCAGCGCATTTTCTTTTTTGGGTGCCCCTGGTTGGGCTTATTCCAAAGGAGCTCCGGCTTATTACATTATTGTTTACACTGCATTTGCGATTTTACCATGGTATATTATCGGGCCGAAAATTAAGAAAATTGGGCAAAAATTTGATCTTTATACAATATCGGGTTTTTACAAAGGGCGTTATCAAACGAAAGTGCTTCCTGTCGTCGTTGGCCTGCTTGCGGTTTTCGCTTTTATTCAGTATTTGACGACACAAATGAAAGGCATGGCCTATATCTTTGAAATTATGACGGCCGGACATATTCCTTTCTGGTTGGGTGCTTTGCTTGCCTATGGCATAGTTGTCGTTTACGTGGCGACCGGCGGATTGCGTGCTGCGGCATGGTCTGATGTGTTTCAAGGAATCTTAATGATTGTCATTTCCTGGGTTGTTGGAATTGCTGTTGTGATGCAGTTGCATGGAGGCAGCGGGAACATGTTTGCTTCTATTATGCAAAATCATCCCGGTTTCCTGGAAATTGGCCACGAAGGATCAAATATGTCTGGAATTGGTTATACAACGACCATTTTGGTGTCCATTTTCGGGTTTATGATGTGGCCGCATCTGTTTTCCAAATCGTATGCAACAAAGGGGATTACGATCAAAAGAACCGTGCTGGCTTATCCGATCTTCGCTTTGTTCTTGATTCCCTTGCTCTTTATTGGTTTTGCCGCCATTGGTGTTGTGGATTACGGGACGTTAGACAGCCCTGACCAAATTCTGCCGTACTTGGTCACATCGGTATTGCAAATGCCAGGATGGGTTTACGGATTAATAGGCGCTGGAGCACTTGCTGCCGCGATGTCATCGGCTGATGCGATTACCCACAGTGCATCTCTGGAATTTACGAATGGGGTTGTTCACAATATCTGGCCTTCATTATCGGATCAGAGAACATTGGCCATTATGAGGATTGCAGTTATTGTCATCGGTGCATGCGCCTATTTTCTGACTGTTTTCGGGAGCGAAGGTTTGATCGCGCTTTTATTAGGGGCTTACGGTTCCATCGTTCAGTTTGCTCCCGGTGTTTATAGCGCAATGTACTGGCGGCGTGCTACCCCTACCGCTGTGATTTCCGGCCTAATAGTCGGGACCGTTGTCAATTATTATTATCAGCTGGTGGCGGCTTCGACGCCAATGGATATCAACGCCGGTATTCTTGGGTTGATTGCTAACTTAATTGTGTTAATTGTTGTAAGTTATGCGACAAAACCTCAGGACAAAAAGGTTGTAAGCGAATATGTAGACGCTAATTAAAGAAAATGCGGACTGTTTAAAACGGTCCGCTCTTCACACTGATTGATCAAATTGATTCTTCGACCATTCAAACGTGCGTGCAAGCGCATACAATCAATTGAGGGAGGTTGATTATATTGGAAACCAAGCCTGAACAGTCCAATTTGCCAACAGGTACCTCAGCTTCATTTTGGAAGAAGTTGTCTTTAGTGGGTCCTGGTATTGTAGTGGCAGCTACCGGGGTCGGAGCAGGAGATATGGTTGCCGCCATTGTCGCCGGGTCCAGTTTTGGAATGGCCCTGCTTTGGGCAGTCATTGTCGGTGCATTGTTAAAATTCTTCCTGAGTGAAGGGTTGGGACGATGGCATTTGGCCACCGGAAAGACGATCTTGGAAGGTTGGCATTCACTTGGATGGGCTGCTACCGGTTACTTTTCCGTATACGTGATTCTCTTTGGCTTCATATATGGAGCTGCTGTTTCGTCCACCTGTGCACTTGTCGCGACTGCGCTTGTTCCTTCCGTTCCATTGTGGGCGTGGGCTATTATTCATCCCATTGTGGGATTTATCTTGATTATGCTTGGCCGATATCAACTTCTTGAGCGGATCATGATGGTATTGATCGCCATTATGTTTATTACAGTGGTAGGTTCTGCTGTTATCCTTATGCCGAGCTTGGGAGATTTGGCATGGGGCATTGTCCCGAAAATTCCCGGCGGTTCGTTCTTGCGGATTTTGGGCTTAATAGGCGGTGTGGGTGGTTCCATTACCCTGGCCTCATATGGCTATTGGCTTCAGGCGAAAGGTTGGAAAGGGAAATCATGGATTCCTGTTATGAAAGTGGATGCTTCTGTCGCCTATATCATCACCGGTATTTTCGGAGTGGCCATTATGATTATTGCAACTCACTTCTTGTTTGGAACTGGTTTGAAAATCAGCGGTGATCAGGGCATGTTGCAACTGGCTGATCCTTATGGTGAAGCTTTTGGTGGTGTCGCAAGATGGTTGTTGTTACTGGGATTCTGGGGAGCTGCTTTTACTTCATTACTTGGTTCGTGGAACGGCATTTCCTATCTTTTCGCGGATTTTGTCAGGGTCATGAAGAAGAAAAAGAAAGATACTCGTAAGGATGAAGAGATTACGGAAAAAAGTCCGGCGTTTATTGGCTATATGGCCTGGATGACCTTCCCGCCGATGTTGTTGCTATTGGTTCATAATCCTGTAGGGATTGTCATTATCTACGGGGCTCTCGGCGCGATTTTTATGCCTTTTCTGGCCATTACTTTGTTCTATCTGCTGAATTCTAAACGGGTTGGAGCGGATTATAGAAACGGTGTTGTTTATAACGTCATCTTGGGTTTGATCGTTTTAATATTTGTTGTGTTGGGGGCTAAGGAATTGTATCACATGTTTGTGTAAGCGCTAAGTGGATTGAATTTGTCAAAGGAGGTCATCAAATGACACAAGCAACAGCTAAACCACAATTCTTGAAAAATTTCATCAACGGAGAGTGGATCGAATCGACTACAACAGAGTTTCAAGAGGTACCTAATCCGGCAAGTGGAGAGACGCTGGCACAGGTTCCGATTTCAACATCAGGCGATCTTGATCAGGCAGTCCTGGCGGCAAATGAGGCCTTTCAAACGTGGCGGAAGGTTCCCGTTCCAAAGCGTGCGCGGATTTTGTTCAATTACCATCAACTATTGACGGAGCGGCATGAAGAATTGGCCAAGCTCGTGACTCAGGAAAATGGAAAAAGCTTTAAGGAAGCATACGGAGAAGTTCTGCGTGGGATTGAGTGTGTCGAGTTTGCGGCAGGGGCACCGAACTTGATGATGGGAGATTCATTGTCGACGATCGCGGCAGATATTGACTCAAGTATGTTTCGTTATCCGCTTGGCGTAGTTGGCGGGATTACTCCTTTTAATTTCCCGATGATGGTGCCTTGTTGGATGTTTCCGCTTGCGATTGCTTGTGGCAATTCATTTATCCTGAAGCCATCGGAACGAACGCCGATTCTGGCGAATCGACTTGCGGAATTGTTGAAGGAAGCCGGCTTACCGGATGGGGTTTTTAATATCGTCCATGGTGCTCATGACGTGGTGAACGGCTTGCTTGGCCACGAAAAGGTGAAAGCCATTTCCTTCGTTGGCTCTCAACCTGTAGCAAAATATGTTTATGAAACGGCAGCGGCCCATGGGAAAAGGGTTCAAGCGCTGTCAGGTGCGAAGAACCATACGATTGTGATGCCGGATGCGGATTTTGAAGCGGCGGTTCCACAAATTATGAATGCGGCTTATGGTTCGGCCGGTGAGAGATGTATGGCTTGTTCCGTTGTGGTAGCTGTAGGAGATAGTGCGGATCAGTTAGTTGAGAAATTGGTGGATGCTGCGGACGACGTTAAGATTGGGGACGGCATGGATGACGGAGTCTTACTTGGACCGGTTATTCGGGAATCTCAAAAGGAGAGGGCATTGAGATATATAGAAACCGGGGAATTCGAGGGGGCGACTCTTGCGCGAGATGGAAGAAAGGATCGGGAAAACGATAATGACGGGTATTTCATCGGACCGACCATCTTTGACAATGTGAAAACCGATATGAAGATCTGGAAGGATGAAATCTTTGCCCCTGTGTTGTCGGTAGTACGTGCTGAAACATTGGAAGAGGCGATTGAAATGACCAATCTGTCAGAGTTCGCGAACGGAGCGTGTCTATTTACGCAAGATGGAAGCAATGTCCGTAGTTTCAGAGAAGACATTGATGCCGGCATGTTGGGGATTAACCTTGGCGTTCCTGCGCCGATGGCCTTTTTCCCATTCTCAGGTAATAAAAGTTCCTTTTACGGCGATCTTCACGTAAACGGAAAAGACGGAGTTGAGTTTTACACCCGAAAAAAAATGGTGACTTCCAGGTTTTAATAAACGGAGCGGAAAGGAGTGATCGGGGTGCCCTCGGTAACCACAGATGAGCTTCTTCAAAAAGATGAAAAATATGTATGGCATGCGATGCGGAAATATAATCCGGATGCGCCGCCGCTGGTAGCTTCAAAAGCGGCCGGAGCGTGGGTGACGGATATTGACGGAAGAAAGTATTTGGACGGTATGTCTGGGCTGTGGTGCGTGAATGTAGGTTATGGCCGTGAGGAGTTGGCGAGAGCTGCATACGAACAGTTGAAAACGATGCCCTATTATCCGTTGTCAAACAGCCATGTTCCAGCGATCAAACTTGGTGAGAAATTGAATGAATGGTTGGATGACGACTACATCATCTTCTTCTCCAACAGTGGTTCGGAAGCGAATGAAACGGCATTTAAGATCGCCCGCCAGTATCATCAACAAAACGGACAATACGGGCGGCACAAATTTGTTTCCCGTTATCGGTCGTATCACGGCGGGACGATGGCAGCATTGGCCGCCACCGGCCAGGCACAGCGGAAATATCGATATGAGCCCCTTGCACAAGGATTTGTTCATGTGTCGCCGCCGGATATGTACCGCAGTCCTTATGGCGGTTCAGAAGAGGAATTGGGGCGTGCCTATGCCGAGGAAATCGAGCGGGTCATTACATGGGAACTTGATGAAACGGTCGCCGGTGTGATTATGGAACCGATTATAACCGGTGGAGGAGTAATTGTGCCTCCGGAAAATTACATGAAAGAAGTTCGGGAGGTTTGTGATCGCCACGGTGTGCTGTTGATAGTAGATGAAGTGATATGCGGGTTTGGTCGAACAGGAAAAAGATTTGGATTTATGAACTATGGTGTTAAGCCCGACATCGTCACGATGGCGAAAGGCATTACAAGTGCTTATTTTCCTTTATCGGCAACTGCGGTCCGCAGGGACCTCTTTGAAGCTTTTAAAGGAACGGAAGAATACATGCATTTTCGACATGTGAATACGTTTGGGGGCAGTCCGGCGGCATGCATGGTTGCCTTAAAGAATCTTGAGATTCTTGAAAGAGAGAAGCTGATTGAACGCTCGAAGCAGTTAGGTGAAAAGCTTGCGGCAGAAATGGCTGAATTGAGGGAACATCCGAACGTTGGTGACATTCGTGGAAAAGGATTGTTGCTTGGGATAGAGCTTGTCGAGGATCAAAACACCAAGAAACCTGCAAAACCTGAAAGATTAGGGAAAGTGATATCATATTGTAAGGAAAAAGGGTTGTTGATCGGCAAAAATGGGGATACTGTAGCTGGGTTTAATAATGTGTTGACGCTTTCTCCTCCATTCAGTATGACAGATGATGATTTTGCATTTATGACCAAAACGCTGAAGGAAGCGATTGCGCAAATATAAATTTGTTCTTCCGGGGCACGCGCGCTTCATTTAAAGGCGGGTGCCCCTTCACTTCTTGCATTTTTCAACTTGAAAATACAATTTTTTTGGGAATCGTGTTATTCTACTAATGAAAGTAGTATGTCATAGAAGGAGGCAACATTTATGCGAATTGGGGTACCTAAAGAAATCAAGAACAATGAAAATCGCGTGGCTATGGCCCCTTCCGGCGTGCATCATCTGGTGGAGGCGAAACATGAAGTGTTCATCGAGACGGGGGCAGGCCTTGGATCGGGTTTCACCGACGATCAATATAAGGAAGCCGGAGCGGCAATTGTGTCGTCTGCTAAAGAAACATGGTCGCAGGAAATGGTAATGAAGGTGAAAGAACCTCTTCCTGAAGAATACGACTATTTCTATGAAGGTTTGATTTTGTTTACATATTTACATTTGGCGGCCGCACCGGAATTGACCAAAGCTTTAATTGAGAAAAAAGTGACAGGAATCGCATACGAAACCATTCAGCCCGCTAATGGTTCACTGCCGTTGTTAACGCCGATGAGTGAGGTAGCAGGTCGGATGGCCTCGCAGATTGGCGCACAATTTCTTGAAAAACCGAAAGGCGGACGAGGCATACTGCTTAGCGGTATTCCGGGAGTCAGTCGAGGCAAAGTTACGGTGGTTGGAGGCGGTGTAGTCGGTACCAACGCAGCGAAGATTGCGATGGGATTGGGGGCGAGCGTTACCATTCTGGATCTGAATCCCGGCCGGTTACGTGAGCTGGATGATTTGTTCGGAAATGAGATTAACACGTTAATGTCCAATCCTCTGAATATCGCGGATTCGGTGAGAGAATCGGATCTTGTGATCGGTGCTGTTCTGATTCCGGGCGCAAGGGCACCGAAATTGGTTACCGAAGAGATGATCAAGACCATGAAAGAAGGTTCGGTTATTGTCGATGTAGCTATTGACCAGGGAGGTATCTTCGAAACAACCGATAAGATTACAACTCATGATGATCCAACTTATAACAAGCATGGGGTTGTCCACTATGCGGTAGCCAACATGCCTGGAGCCGTCCCGAGGACCTCGACCATCGGGTTAACAAATGTGACCGTTCCGTATGCGATCAAAATTGCCGGAAAAGGCTATGAAGAAGCAAGCCGCAGGGATCCTGCAGTTATGAAGGGGATCAATACGCTTGATGGATATGTTACTTATCAAGCGGTGGCCGATGCGCACGGGCTGGATTATAAATCGGCGGAATCGCTTTTAGGATAATTTGCATGCAAAATAAAAAACCTTCCCTTTCGCCGGGAAGGTTTTATTGTATGCTATTATTTTGAGCGTCTGTGTATTTTTATAATTCGTCCGGCATTCTCCGGGGCAGGTTCGTCTTTCTGAGACTCCGCAAGTTCTTTGACAGACAATTCAATAGGTGCAGGAAATGAAGCGGGGCGCCCTTGTTGCATGTCCATGCCCATTAGCATCTGTTCGCTTGTCGCCAATCGATTCCCGTCTTGATCTTCCATAGCGAAAAAAACATGCAAACGTTTCTGATCGTGATCCAAGAGTTGGACCGTTACACAGAGTTCCTGTCCCTCGTGTGCCTCTCCCAGATAACATAGGTGGGTTTCCAGCGTGTAAATGGAATATTGCTGTTGATCACGAAATGCAGCGGTTATGCCCAACATTTCCATTAGGCGTTCTACAGCCAGACTGAATACACCTGCATAAGCCGCATCGTTCATATGGCCGTTATAGTCAACCCATTCCGGGCGAACCTGGTCTTCCAACAAAGGTTCAATTGAAAGTGACATGTCAAACTTGCTCCTTTTATTTAATGGTTATCATTACGAATCAGTATGTTTCGGAACATGTTTGAAGATTTCACCGCTCTCAAAGAATTCAGTCACCCGGCTGATCCAATCATGATATTCCAACCAGATCTTCTTTTCTTCCAGCAGTTCATTTAACTTCTGTTCCGTTTCCTCATCCAAAACTTCATTCTCCGGCATCTCCAATAACTCCTGATGAAGCCTTTGTTCAAACATTTTGTTTTTGTTAATGGCTTTTCGCCAGTTGGATGTAAATAATGAAATAAAGGTTTGGTAATAGTCGCGCTCGACATTGTACAAGTCTTTACGAACACCTTTTTCAAAAACCTTTTCAGCGATATTTAACTCCAGCATTTCACGGACGACTTGACTCATCCGAGTCTTACTCATGCCTGTTTCCTCGGCTAGTTCATCAAGCGTCATAGGGTTTCGATTCATATAGATGATGCCAAGTACCCGGCCAACAGTGGTTGACACGCCAAAGGTGTTCATATTATCAGCGATTTTTTCAACAAATTGGTCCTCGGCATTTTCCAGCTTTTCGATCGGTTTCTTTTCCATTCGCATTTCTCCTCAAGCCATTATTCTATTGAAGATACTGTAACATAGTTCCGTCCAAAACGGAAAACCAGCATTTGAGAGGAATTTCTAGAAATAAAGAGGAATTTCGAGAATCATGGTTTGTAAAAAGCGTACAATATAAATTTCATGGATTATAGAGAGATACGTACAATGTGTAAACTTTTTATTTCACAAACTTTATATTAAAATGACCACAGACACATTGAAAAATAATAAATGGTTTTGAAATCAGAATGGTTCGTTTCAAAAGGAGGAGGAGTAAAGATGCGTCAAAATGTGATTCTAACCTGTGCGTTGACAGGAGCGGGAGATACAACCGGGAAAAATAAGAATGTCCCGATTACCCCTAAGGAAATTGCGGATGATGCCATTGAGGCAGCAAAAGCGGGGGCGACAATAGCTCATATTCATGTGCGTGATCCGGAAACCGGTGATCTCAGTCACGATTCAGCCTTGTATCGGGAGGTTGTAGAACGGGTACGTGAATCGGATACCGATGTGATTCTGAATATCACTGCCGGCGGTGGTGGTGATTGGATTCCAAGTAAAGAAGATCCCATAACAGGTGGGCCGGGAACCGATATTCAAACACCTGAGGAACGACATCAACCAGTCGGTGAATTGCTTCCGGAGATTTGTACGCTTGATTGCGGCAGTTACAATATGGGAGATCAAATTTACATAAACCCGACCAATTGGCTGCGTGAGCAGGCGCAACTTATTCAAAAAAGCGGTGTAAAGCCGGAAATGGAATGCTTCGATCTTGGACAGATTTGGTTTGCCAGACAACTTGTGCGAGAGGGATTGATCGATGGTGATCCGATGTTTCAGTTATGTCTGGGCATTCCGTGGGGAGCAGAAGCTGACACCGAAACGATGTTAACGATGAGGAACAAGCTCCCGGACAATGCTCATTGGGCAGCCTTCGGAATTGGCCGTTGGCAAATGCCTATGGCAGCTCAATCGGTGCTGCTTGGCGGCCATGTCAGAGTGGGTCTGGAAGACAACCTTTATCTGAAGAAAGGGGTATTGGCGAACAATGCCCAATTAGTGGAAAGAGCCATAGATATGATTGAAAAGATGGGGGCTCATACGATGGAACCGCAGGAGGCCCGTCGTCATTTGAATTTGCGCAATCCGCATGAAGGAGGAAGATAAAGATGTCTCAACAATCGAATGCCGTGAAACGGATTGCGGTAGTTGGCACCGGTGTGATTGGGAATGGCTGGATAGCCCGGTGTTTGGCAAAGGGTTATGACGTTGTCGCAACGGATCCGGCAGAACATGCCGAAGAACGAATGCGTGCATCAGTCGACAGGATCTGGCCGACCTTGATGGAGATTGGAATGGATGCGACAGCTTCGCGAGATCGATTACACTTTGAAACTGACCTGGAGACGGCGGTGTCTGATGCCGATCTCATTCAAGAGTGCGTACCGGAACGGGAAGATCTTAAACGTCATGTGCTTTCCCAAATTGATAAGGCAACCGAGCCGGAGGCGATTATTGCCTCCAGCACATCGGGGATCACAGCCACAACCTTGCAATCTGACTGCGGCCATCCAGAAAGGGTTGTAGTCGCACACCCCTTTCATCCGGTTTACCTTCTCCCGCTAGTGGAAGTTGTGGGAGGAGAGTCTACGAATGCTGCAGTTGTCGAAAGAGCTGCGGCTTTCTATAATAGCCTTAATATGAAGCCGCTGGTTGTTAATCAGGAAATCGAAGGACATATCGGAGATCGATTAATGGAGGCGATTTGGCGCGAGGCTTTGCACATCGTGAACGACGGAGTTGCAACTACAGAAGAGGTAGATGCGGCGATTGTATATGGTCCGGGACTTCGCTGGGCACTAATGGGACCGTTTCTGACTCTTCACATGGCCGGTGGTGAACAAGGAATGCGACATATGCTGGAGCAATTCGGTCCTGCATTGAAATTGCCCTGGACCCATCTTAAAGCGCCGGAACTTACTGATCAGCTTGCTCAGCGTGTTATCGATGGTTGTGAGGGCCAAACCAAAGGGCACTCGGTAGCCGAACTGGAACAACGGCGCGATGAATTTCTAATCCGGCTGCTGGATCTTGTGGAAGAATATTGGCCGGCGGCAGACTTGAACGGTAAAATGTGAGCTTTTCGTTGATCTCAATGGAAAGAACGGATATGACTTTAATACTTGCACCAATCGGAGGTTTGAGTTCATGAAACTAACTAAGTGGCAATCGATTTCAAAGATGATCATCACAGTTCTTATTCCAGTCTTATTATTAGCTGCATGCGGAACCGGCGGGGGGTCCAATAGCGGAGGCGGGAATGAAAAGGCTGCTGGAAACGGCAACGGCACAGATACTCATAGTCAAAAGATTGTGTTTGCCGATGCCGGTTGGGGAAGCATTCGTTTCCATAATTGGGTTGCTCGGACGATTATCGAGGAAGGTTACGGGTTCCCCACAGGCGTCACCCAGGGGTCGTCTCCTGTGACGATATTGGGATTACAAAATGGAGATATTGACGTATATATGGAAATCTGGACTCAAAATGTAGAAGAGCCGTGGCAAAAAGCGCTGAAATCTGGAAAGGTGAAACAGGTTTCGGTCAATTATGACGACAATAAACAAGGGTTATATGTACCGACTTATGTGATCGAAGGAGATTCTGAACGCGGAATCCAACCGATGGCGCCGTATTTGAAAACGACGAAAGACTTGTTGAAATACGCTGATTTATTCGAAGGCCGAATTGTTGGCGCGCCACTCGGATGGAGCGTGGAAAGTGTCTGTAAACAACAAATGGAGAAATACGGACTTAAAGGAAAATATGAGTACTTTTCTCCGGGTTCCGGAACTTCGTTGAAAGCTTCATTGAAAAGGGCATACGAAGACGGAAAACCCTGGGTCGGTTATATGTGGGGACCGACATGGATTCTTGGAAAATACGATATGACATTACTAGAAGGGTCCTTCCCGCAAAATGACGTGCTTGTGGCTATTCATAAGAAGTTGAGTGATCAGGCACCGAAGGTTGTTAAATTTCTAAGCCAATATGAAACAAGTGCAGCCCTTACCAACGCAGCGCTTGCTTACATGCATAAAAACGAAGCTTCCCCCGAGGAAGCGGCAAAATGGTTTCTTCGAAACCATGAGGAACTTTGGATGAAATGGGTTCCGAAAAATATAGCCCAAAAAGTGAAAACAGCAATCCAAAAGTAAGAGTCGGCCAAAAATGGCCGACTTTTTTTTACCATAGATATTTTAATATCTTTGAAACAGCGAGATCGGTATCAATATTGCATTGTTCACCACTGACTCCGTATTGCCAGGCAAGGGTTTTGGCTGATTTCGGAGCAGCCGGGTCAAAGTCATTCGGAGCGTCTTCTTTACCAGTGATCCCGATTCGGGGTTGGAAACTCCACAAGACCGGTTTGTGCTCCGTTTCTTCGATGGCGGAATGATAAGCCTTACGCAAGCTGCTGCCTTTTGAAAAGTCTCCGTAGAAACCAGCTTTATAAGGAGAGGAAGCCATCTTTTCGATCCATCCGCGAATGAAGTCCGCATCTACGGGAAAGACGGGTTCAATATCAGCGAACAAGGCCGTACCTTCCGGAACACCAAGTTCTTTCGCAAATGAAATAGCTGTTTCGGCTTCGGCTTTTCCATCTTCATAACCCGTCGCGCTGTCCAGATGGTTGTATAGGAGCAGGATTTTACCGTCTTTCTTGTGAATGAGTGAGACTTCTTCCTGGGTAAGACCAAGGGAAACGTCTTCGGTTGTTTCCATATAGCGGCCCCAAACATCTGGTTTACCGTAATGATCCGTCACACATTGATAAAAGGATTCGGTAACTCTGCTTGCCGTGTCCACACCCCATAAGAGCCGGCTATTTTCGGATTTTCGTTGATCCTGATTTTTGTTTTTATCATTGTTTTTATCCTGGTTTTGATCTTTGTTCTCCCGGTTGTCTTGTTTGTTATGCCTGTCGTTTCCTCCATTTTGATCATCTTGTTGTCCGTTTTTTGGAGGTTGTGAATGGGGTTGCTGGTGTTTTTGATAAATCAGCCCAATGGTGAAAAGGAGGGCGAAGGCGACAAACAAGCTGATGATCGAGTACCATAGCCGGGAATTCGGCATGTTTTGCCCCCTTTCCATATTGAAATTCAGTATATTCTACGGGATTTCAGTATGGACGTGTTAGGCAGCCGCCTTTTTTGAATTCGCATAGATTGGCAGGTAATGAGATATCATACTAATCTGCTATTCTATGAAAATAAACCGTTGCCACGGATCAGGAAAAATCCATCTTAATATTTTCACAAAAACACTTGATAATGATTCTCATTATCATTATAATGAGAAGGTCAACAGAGCGATTATGATAAATAAAGAAATCTAGAGGAGTGGTTACATATGAGAAAATGGTTGACGGTAATATGTGCATTTTCACTTTTGCTGGTAACAGCATGCAGTGGAAATACCGATCAAATTAACACAAGCAAAAATGAAGCAAGCAGTGAAAGAACCATTACCATTAAAGATGCCTATGGTAAACAAACTATAAAGGGAACGCCTGAAAACATTGTGGTTCTTGAATGGTTCTATGCGGCGCACTTACTGACATTGGGCATTCAACCCGCCGGAGTGGCCGATGTTGACGGATTCAGCAAGTGGGTCAGTACGAAGACGGAATTGGCGGAAAGCGTTCAAGATGTAGGGACACGGCAAGAACCCAATTTAGAAGCGATTTCCCGCGCGAATCCCGACCTGATTATAGCGGCTAAATTCAGGCATGAACAGATTCTGGATCGCCTGAAAGATATAGCGCCGGTTGTTACTTTTGCGCCATACAGCAAAGAAGCCCAGAAAAACCTGTATCAAGAAATGGTCAACGAGTTCAAAACCGTCTCAAAAATTGTTGACAAGGAGAAAGAGGCGGAACAGGAGATTGCCGATCTTAATCAATTTTATAAGAAGCAAAAACAACGTATTAAAGATGCTGGACTGTTGGGATCAAAATATATTGCGTGCCTGGCATTCAGCTCCCAGAACTCTCCTATTTTACGTTTGTATACCGACAATTCGATTGTGGTCCAGGTGATGAACAGATTGGGATTGAAAAATGCCTATCATTCGGATCAAGTTGAGCAATATGGTTTTACGAAGGCCAATGTGGCGGCTCTTCAAAATTATCAGGAAGAAGACCTGCATTTCTTCTATATTGTTCAAGAAGACGATAATATTTTCGAAAATCAACTAAAAGGAAACCCGGTATGGGAGAATCTAAGCTTTGTAAAGGCGGGAAATACACATCATCTTCCGGGGGATACGCCAGTGTTTGGCGGGATTTCATCCATGAAAATATTAGCTGAGCGGATTGTTGATTCTATCGTAAAAGAGTGATTTTCATGAAAGGTTTTCTACTGAACACAATGACTGCGGTCCTCATTTTCGGAGGTGGGACCGCTCTTTTGTTCATTCTTACATTGATCCATATCAATCAAGGGAACGTAAACATCCCGATTTCAGTGGTTTTCGAAGCCATATTTCATCCTCAGGATTCATTGGCCCAAAGTACTGTTCGGATGTTGCGCCTTCCTCGGGCCATGATGGGAATCATTGCAGGAGGTGCATTGGCCGTATCTGGTGTGATTCTCCAGACGGTTACGAAAAATCCGCTGGCTTCCGCAAGCACGCTTGGTATTCATTCGGGAACTTATTTTGCCGTTGTGGCCAGTACCGTCTTTTTTCCGGTATTTCTTTTTGGAAATGGCTTCTTTGTTGCTTTTATCGGTGGGATTGGAACCTTTTTCATCGTCTTTATTTTATCGGGCGGAAATCGAGCGACACCTGTCAGGATGGTATTGGCGGGTATGATTGTGACCTTTTTGTTTTCTGCGGTAACCAGTGTATTGCAAATTTTTTATGAGAAAGAGACAGCCGGTCTTTTTCTATGGGGATCAGGAACGCTTGTGCAGAACGATTGGAGTGGTGTCGTTTTCTCGATTCCTGTGGTTTGTCTCGGTTTGATCGTGGCTTTGTTCATGTCGACCCATTTGGATACCTTGTCTTTGGGGGACGATATCGCAATCAATCTCGGACAAAGAATTAAAACGGTCAAATTGATTTCCATCATTGCGGCAGTACTCCTAACTTCGGTCACTGTCAGTGTTGTTGGACCGATAGGATTTGTCGGATTAATCGCGCCTCATCTCATTAAACTCATTGGGTATCGGAAACATATTCCGCTCTTAATCGCATCCTTTATTTGGGGCGGCAATGTGCTATTGTTCGCAGATATTTTGGCTCGTATCATTGATCCCTCATTGTCCGAGCTCCCGGTCGGAGCGATCACGGCCTTTATTGGCGCGCCCTGGTTGATTTGGCTGGTCTTACGAATGAAAGGGACCAGATATGGAGAAGAAAATTCTTCCGTTATGGCTGGAAAGAAACATGTCCGGTTTCCACTGAAAACAGCTATTCCTGTTCTGTTTGGCCTTATAGTGGTGACCTTGTTCGTGAGTTTGGCCACCGGCAATTATGGATTTGAGCCGATTTTGTTTTTTCAGGCATTCTTTGGTGATCATCATGATTTCATAATGAATTTAATCATTGATCTTAGATTGCCGCGTGCCCTTGTTGCTTTATTGGCGGGCATGATGCTCGCGGTGAGCGGGTTGATATTTCAAGGAGTTCTTCGAAATCCATTAGCCGATCCTTCGATCATTGGCATTACGTCCGGAGCGGGTGTAGGGGCATTATTAACTATGTATGTGTTTGGTGTATCCGCATTTTGGATCCCTGTTGGGGCGATGGCGGGTTCATTCCTTTTCTTTTTCGCCGTCATGTTGTTTGCTGTTCGCACCCAATTTCAACCTACTATATTGGCTTTGCTTGGGATTGGTGTATCCGCTTTTGGTACAGCTGTTATTCAAATCATAATTGTTCGGGCGGACATTGGCGTGGCCTCTGCTTTAACTTGGCTGTCAGGATCCACCTATGCCACGGGATGGGGGGAACTCTTTCATTATCTCATCTGGCCGATCCTGATCTTATTTCCGTTGCTTGCCGTTCGGATCGGAATTTTGGACACGTTGGGATTAGGCGATGATCTGGCAAAAGGCTTGGGAATAAAAGTCATGTCCTCGCGATTTCAACTTGCTCTTTTGGGGGCGATTTTGGCTGCGTTTTGTGTGGCTGCCGTTGGGACGATTGGCTTTATCGGATTAATTGCTCCTCATGTGGCAAGGATTTTTATCGGTCCGTCCCATTCGCGGCTGTTTCCGGTTTCGCTTCTAACGGGAGGTTTACTCTTGTTAATTGCGGATTTACTGAGCCGGACTTTACTCGCGCCAAATGAAATACCTTCGGGTGCTGTAGTTGCGATTATCGGGGCTCCTTACTTTCTTTGGCTTATGAAACGAAGTGCATAAGAGGAAAACGTTCGTCCTTATGTTGAGAAAGACATGCTATCCCGGATTTTCACAGGATTACATGTCTTTTTTGTATTTCGGTATTAGGACTTATTTTTTTTCAGATTTCAATAGGTCTCGAATTTCTTTAAGCGTTTCACGGATCTCGGAATCATCCGTTTCTTTATGCAAAAAGTGATTGAAGTTGGTGGTCAGTTCCTCAAACTGTTGGGCTGGACGGGAGCTGTTAATGGCGGAACGAATGACCCAGTGCAAAACTAGAAAAAAGATGATCATGGACGCAATCCAGATAATCATGCCTGCTCCTCCTATCATTTAAAGTTCCCCTCTACTTTACAATCTGCAATTCCTTCGGATATTGGGTCAGGCATTCATAACCCTTTTCCGTCACGTAGACATCATCCTCGATACGCACGCCTGCCACATCAGGAACATAAATACCTGGTTCAATTGTATATACCATTCCGGATTTCAACACATCATTGTTGTTTTCGCTCATGGAAGGTGCTTCATGCGCCTCCATTCCAAGCCCGTGTCCGATTCTGTGGGGAAAATATTCTCCATATCCGGCTTCGCTTATGATTTGGCGAGCCGTTTGGTCCAGATCACCGATTCTGGCACCCGGTTTTCCTTTGGCCAGCGATGCCTTCTGGGCGTCCAGAACCGTGTTATAAATTTTCTCCTGTTCATGGCTAACATGATCATAGGCAACCGTTCTTGTAATGTCTGAACAATAACCATCAACGACTACACCAAGATCGAACAACACCAAATCTCCCTTTCGGACAGGAGTGTTTCCTGGTGATCCGTGTGGAGATGCCGCATTGGCGCCGGTCAATACCATTGTTGAAAATGCCATTTCGGAAATTCCTTTTTTCTTCATTTCATATTCGACTTCCGCAAGGATTTCCATTTCAGTTGTGCCTTCTTTAATTGCGTCTACTCCTGTCTGAACCGCAACATCAGCAAGGCGAGCCGCTTCGCGCAGGGCTTTCAGTTCGCTTTCATCTTTAATCATTCGGAGTTCTTCGAGTTTCTCTTCTGCCTCGGCAAATTTGCTGCAGGGAAAAATCGAATGTAATTTCTCAGCGCGTTGGTAAGTCAGCTGGCTTTTTTCAATGGCAACCGAGTTAGCTCGGGTGATCCCTCGTTTGTTTAAGGATTGGCTGATCAATGCCCACGGATCTTCTGCATCCCCGTAGCCGATTATTTCATGGTTCCAACCGGCCTTTCTGGCCTGTTGTGTTTCCATTCCCGGACAGATGAGAATGGGCTCTTCTTTCGGAAATACCGCCAATCCGAGGAGCCGCTCGTGAGGTGTACAGTGAAAGTTGGTTAAGTAGAAAACATTTGCGGTTGAACTTACAAAAGCAAAGTCGTGTTGTTTGTCCTCCATCCAGTCTGACAATTGTTCAAGCCTGTTGTTCATTCTATTCACGTCCTTTTCGTAAAGCTGTCTACATTTTAGCATAGTTATCGGATTATTCGGCGGACCAATTATGGGATATGTTATAATAAAAGAGGTTGGAGACCTGCGGCCGTTGTCAGCAGGGAGTTGCGGAGATAGTCTTTCGGCTATGGTTGTTCTGAAAATTGGTATTCTGTTATTTTGACGTTTAACGTTTGGGTCGAATGATTGTTAGTGATCCCGATTGGTTTGATTCTACGACATAATAGGATATCGTTTGCCAAGGAAAGCTGGAAGAGAATGTTGCTCCAACCTTTCGCACACAATAAACTCTGGATCTCGATAAATTTTTTTGAAACCCTTTCGACGGCCAATCGTATATAAGGATGTACGATGGAATTCCGTCAAAGGCAGAGAGGAAAAGAGGTGTTGGCATGGGCCTTTTTTCAAAGATGTTCGGGAAAGATGAAAAAAAGCCAAAAGTTGAACAACGCGGCCTGTTTAATATTAAGGTCGGCGACATTATTGAATACGATCTGGCGGACTATCAGGTTGTAGGAAAGTTGACCCTGAATGACGGCGGATACGAGTGGTACGAGTACCAGCTTCTCGGGGACAGCGGTTCCCGCTGGTTGAGTGCTGAAATGGATGATGAAGTGGAACTTGCTGTTTACGAAAGAATTAATAAAAAGTTGACTGAGCCCATTCCAAATCAAATTGAGTTCGACGGTGTCAAGTATGAGTTGTCGGAACAGGGAGCTGCCCATGTTCGGGGAGAAGGCCGCGCAAGTAACATCAGCGGTTTCGAAGTTCGATATTTTGATTACTCGGATGACACTGAGGAACAATTATTGTCCGTGGAAATTTGGGGCGGCGATATTGAGGTCAGCAAAGGCAAGCCGATTGAGGATTTCGAAATTAAAATTATCGCCGGGAGTTAAAATAAATCCCAGGGAGTGCTCAAGCATCACCTCGGGGAGTATACTGCGATACGACTAAGCCGGGAACATCAACATCATGAAGTCACCTTGGGCGCGGGAGTACCTTGAACAATCCTTGATTTAACGTAGTGAAAATAAAAAGGAGTGCTCAAGCATCACCTCGGGGAGTATACTACGATACGACTAAGCCGGGAACATCAACTTCATGAGGTTGCCCTGGGCGCAGGAGTACCTTGAACGATCCTTGATTTATGCAGTGAAAATAAAAAGGAGTGTGTATGATAAATGTTTAAATTCTTCAAACGTGTCAAAACGGTCATGGGTTCGGAATTAAATGCTGTGTTGGATAAAGCGGAAGATCCGGTGAAGATGCTCGACCAGTTCATGCGTGAAATGGCAGAGGATATTCATGAAGCGGAAACGGCGGTAGCCAAGCAAATCGCCAATGAAAAAATGTTGAAAAAGAAATATGATGACGCGCAGAAGCTTGTCGAAAAGCGGCAGTCCCAGGCTGAGAAGGCAATTGAAGCAGGCGATGATGACCTGGCGAAACGCGCGTTGGAGGACAAGAAGAATCATGACAGGCACGCAGATTCGTTGAGGGAAGCTTGGGAGCGGGCGAAAGTGGATTCCGCGAGCCTGCGCGATAAGCTTCAGGATATGAAAGACGAGTATGAGGAAATGAATTTGAAGAAGGATTCGCTGAAAGCGCGTGCCGAATCGGCGAAGGCGAGAACGAAGATGAATCGGACGATGTCAGACATCGGTTCGGATGAATCGAGGGCCGGATTCGAGCGGATGGAAGAGAAAGTGATGCGTTATGAGGCGGAATCCGAAACGAGTGAGGATTTGCGTAAGGGTAATCGCAGTCTGGATGACGAGTTTGAGGAGCTCGGTAAGAAAGACGGCGTTGATGATGAATTGGCAGCATTGAAGAAGAAGATGGGGAAAGAGTAACTTCTTTCCCTCTTTTTTCTTGAGAAAGGGGGCAAATCGATGAAGAAGAAACGGACGATGCTTGGGGTATTTATGTGCGTGATCTTGCTTGTAGCGGGATGCGGCACTACGATCAAAGATATCGTATCCGAGAAATATCAAATGAAGGATACGGTTCAAAGCAGTATTGACCAGGGGGATGTTGCGCGAGTTTATCTTGCGGAAGGAAAGTCGATTGACCAGGTGGCGAAATTTCTGCAAGGAAAGAAATCGCCAAACCGGGTAAGCGATCAGCAAGACGGCAAGCAAGTGTTGGTTTATGATGATTATTTTGTCACTCTTATGGAAGGGAAGGAAAACCCGGAAAATACACAATTAGAAGTTGCTACATATACGTTCGTCCGGGATAACTACCAGCCAAGTTTCTTCAACGGCCTGTTTGCCGCATATATCCTTGCGGATTTATTTGATGTTGATGATTGGGGCAGACGCCAAAGATTCCGCTGTCAGAATTCTGTGAATGGCTGTTATGGCGGCTATGTTCATTCAGGTGGACATTATAAAGGACCGAGAAAGACTCCGTCTTTCCGTGGATCTTTATCAGGATCTGGCCTTTTCAGAGGGGGCGGCCCGAACGCCGGAAAGTAAGTTGGGCAAAATCGTGATATGAAGGGAGCGGATCAGAATGGGTCCGGTTGTAGCCACTCTGCTGTATTTCATTGCAGCAGGCATCATTGTATTAATCGGAATTTGGGTTTTTGAAATGATCACGACAAAGTATAAGGACTGGAAAGAAATTGAAGAGGGCAACTACGCCGTCGCGCTTTCGGTCGGCGGAAAAGTGATTGGGATTTGTGAAATTTTGATGTTTGCCATTCTTGAAAATGGAACGATTGCCGGTACAATGTTGTGGGGAGCTCTAGGAGTCGTTCTGCAAATTGTAGTTTATTTTCTCTTTGAGTGGCTGACAAGAAGTTTCTCTGTACAGGACAAATTAAAGGAAAATAATGTAGCTGTAGGCATTGTTTCCTTTTGCATTTCCGTTGGCCTTGGTTTGGTTATCGGCGCGTCAATTACATAAAGTAGCTGGGTGAAACAACATGGAAGCAGTCGATATCAGAAAGACGAAACGAATTTACTGGGCTTCCGGTATCGTTTCCATTTGCGGAATTATTTTCGAAGTGTTATTTGGCGCTCTCGGCTCCTACATTCTGGGGGATGGCGTCAAGCAGTATACGTTAACGATTTCCTTATTTTTAACTGGAATGGGCATTGGGGCTTTTTTGAGCGAAAGGGTACTCAAGCGTTTGATTGTTACATTCATCCGGGTGGAGTTCGCCGTTGCCGTTATTGGCGGGTTCTCCGCTCTTTTGATGTTTGGGGTTTCCGCTTATTTGCCAAAAGGGACAGATGCTTTATATTTGTACACTGTGATTTTGGTTGTTGGGATGTTAACGGGGCTAGAGCTTCCAATCTTGATCCGGAAAGCCAATGAAATCGGAGTGGCAGTCAACAAGAGTACGGCGCGCGTGTTATTTTCTGATTACGCAGGCGGCCTGATCGGCGGGGTTCTTTTTATCTTATGGCTTCGTCCTGAATTCGGACTTGTGAAGACAGCTTTTCTTGTGGCGATTGCCAATGCAGGGGTGGCTCTGTGGTCGATCTATTCATTTCGGGATGAAATCAAGCATCCGAGAATTTCTGCTGCGATTGGCGGCCTGATCATGGTTTGTCTCGTGGGAGGTGCCATTTTCGGAGGAGAATTTGCGCTATCCTTTGAGCAGAGGCTTTACAAGGATCCGATTATCTATGTGGAAGATACCGAATATCAACATATCGTGCTCACGAAGGAACAAGGTGATTTGCGGCTTTATCTTGAGGGGAACCTTCAGTTTTCCTCAGTAGATGAATATCGGTATCACGAGGTGTTGGTCCATCCGACGATGGCGCTTGCCGAACACCCGCGAAACATTCTGATTTTGGGTGGCGGTGACGGGTTGGCGGCCCGAGAAGTTTTGAAGTATGATGAGGTCAACCATGTTACATTGGTCGATTTGGATCCTGAAATGACTCACCTTGCGAAAACGTATCCGATGTTGGTGAGGTTGAACAAAGGGTCGTTGCTTAGTGATCGTGTGACGGTTTTGAATCAGGGCGCCTTTCAATTTCTGAAAGAGGCGGACGGGCTGTATGATGTCATCCTGGTTGATTTGCCTGATCCCAATAATATTTCTTTGAACAAAGTTTATACAAAGGAATTCTATTCATTGATTCGGAACCATTTGGCTCCGAATGGTGCGATGATGGTCCAGGCCACAAGCCCGGTGTTCGCGACGAAAGTTTATTGGACGATCGATGAGACGGTGAGTAGTACGGGTCTCTACACACAGAATCTACATGTAAATGTACCAAGCTTCGGAGACTGGGGATTTGTTATGGCGGCTCGCCACCCATTTGAGGTTGAGACCTGGCCGATCCCTGTGAAAACGCGGTTTCTGAAAAGCGGCATGATCCCGTCATTGTCCGACTTTGGCAAAGATGCGGATCGAAAGATTTATGAGGATGGTGAAAAGTTTGCGCTTGAGCCCAACACTTTGATTCATCCTAACCTGATCCAGATGTACCAGAAGGCCTGGCGCTATTATTAATAGGATGTGCTCATTTGAATGGCTCGCTACAATGGCGGGCCATTTTTCTAAAAAGGTTTTGTTCGGCTTTAAATTCTTGTACAATCAAAGAGACTCTAAAGAGAGAGACAAAAGAAAAGGTGTTTGCTGAATGGACTGGCGGAAAATCATCAAAGAAGTGGACCATATTTGGTATTACTATAAGGTTCATATTATCGTGGGCATCGTTATTGCGGCATTCGTGGCATATTTTGTGGCCGCTGGCCAGAACGATAAGGATAAGGAAACGGCATTGCATGTGATTCTTACCGGAAATCAAGTGAAAGTAGAAGAGCAAAAAAGCCTACAACATGCTGCTACAGAGGCCTTATTAGGGGCAGATAAAGCGGATTCGGTGATCAGAATAGATTTCCTCCCTTCGGGAGCCGGAATGAACATGGCGGCTACGAAAAAGATGGTGGCCATGATCGCCGCAAGTGAGATTGATGTACTTGTGATGGACAAAGAGACGTTCTCGGTTTTGGCGAAACAGGGAAACTTTATGAAGCTGGATCAATTGAAAGAAGAAATGCCGAAAAAAGTGTCCTTTCTTAAATGGTCAAGCCGAAAGGGAAAGCATCTTTATGGCGTTGAAATCGGCCAAAACCACCGGTTGAAAAAGGAGGGCTACAACACGACGAATAAAGTAATGGGAGTTGTGGCCAATAGCCAGCATCCGGAATTGGCCCGCCGGTTTATGAAATGGTTGGTTGATCGATAGGATGGGCCAGTAAAGTTGTGTTCATCGAAGTGGAAAACGTTTTAAGAGATCCTGAACGCTCGTTATTGTGAATTGAACCCATTTGGGGAGCAGTTCATATTGGCGGGCGTTTATTATTTGGATAAGGAAATTAAAGAAGAATAAAAACTTCAAATGCGAGTGGTTGAACAATGATTGGGATTTGGTAAAATTTAACGTCGATGAAGTAGAGATCATATTTTTTAATGAGTTCAGCCAACGAATAACCTAAATACGCACGTCGTTTGTTTAATGAATGTATACAACTGGTTGAAATTATAATAGATTTCCGCATTTTGATTGCCCACTAGAACAGGATCGAGCCTTGAGTAAATACACTTTATA
>DASTWO010000048.1:0-4576 GCA_035776675.1 Caryophanales bacterium | reverse complement strand
GGGAGCTATCAAGAATCGGTCGAGCTTTATTCGTACGGTTGCGTCATTCTGAATCGTAAGCGGGATACCTTGTCTGGTGTGGGAACGGATCGGGAACGATCTTCGTTAAGAAATGTAGCGGGTGAATTGTTGGGCGCTATGCGGGCAATTGAGTGGGCCTGTCAGCATTACTATGAGGCAGTTACACTCTATCATGACTATACCGGTATCGCGAAGTGGGCTTCCGGGGAATGGACGGCTCGGATCGAAGCTACACAAGAATACGTGGCTTTCGTGGACGAGTACCGGGAACGAATCCAGATCTCATTTGAAAAAGTCGAGGCACATTCGGGTAATCGCTACAATGACGAAGCTGACCGGTTGGCGAAGCAGGCTATCGAAGATTATGTGAAGGCACATCGTGAGGATTGTTGATTTTGTGGGTTGTTTTTACTTTTGCGTTAGGCGTTCTATGGGATGACTAAAGCTTTAAAAGTTACTAAACTCCTAAAGGTTTTATTTCGGGGCAGCGAAAGCTGCCCCGAAATATTTTAATGACTCAACATCGAAAGGTTAATGGCCTCTGCCATTGCTTTGTAGCCAGCATCATTTGGATGTAAATGGTCTCCGGAATCGTATTTCGGCAGCATTTGATGGGGATGTTCCGGATCACGAATGGCTTTGTCAAATTCAATGACGCCATCAAAGGCTCCGCTGGTTCGGATCCAGTGGTTGACTGTCAAACGTGTTTGTTCTCCCCGAGGCGTATAATATCCGCCTCCTGCCCCTTTGAAAGGTGTTAAAGTCCCTCCGTAAATTTTTAATCCATGGGCGTGGGCTTGGGCAATGATTTGTTTCATTCCCGAGATGATTTTATCAGCATCATAGGTGTGCGGGTAGTGTCCAATATCATTAATGCCTTCCAGTAAAATCACGTCCGTCACGCCAGTCTGGCTGAAAACATCCCGGTCCAGCCTTGCCAGGGCACTCACCCCGGCTGTTGCGGAATTATCCAGAATTTCATTCCCGGAAATTCCTTCATTCAGGACCGCCATCTGCTGTCCCAGAGGGCCTTCGTTAAAACGTTTTGCCAAGAAATCCGGCCACCGGTGATTTGCATTTAAGGTGGAATTATAACCATCGGTGATCGAGTCGCCAAGTGTCACAACAGCGCCTTTCACGGAGCGCTTCGCCTTAACGTCAACTCCGTCAATCCAGAACCAGGCGTTTACCTTGGTCTTGAAGGATGATGCCTTTGCCTCCTCGGTGTGGTTCCCGGAAGACGATACATAAGAGGTTTGGTTCGAAAGCGAATGCCAGGTTGTTGGTCCGCTGTTGCCGGGTACATAAACGCTAATTGTTAAATCTTGTCCGCTATTGACATCTAGCGGTACCGGATCACTTAAAACCTCTGCCCCCACCGGAATGGTTATGGAAGAATCTCCGCCAAAGGTCACCTGATGATCGGATCCTGAAACGATAGTTGCCTCTTTCGCTGAAGTGGCAACATGCACTTCTCCGAAAGTTAAGGGTTTGGTTCCAAACGTGTTTGAAAACCGGATCCGTAAAGCTTTGCCATCCATGTGAGGATGAACAATCATCCGGACTGTTTTATTTGTAAATCCCTTGTGAGAAATCCCTCCAGAGTAGGGGGCTTGCGGGCTGGCCGTCCAGGAACCTATCCACTGACTATTTTGGCTGTGCTTTTGGCCAATTCCGTGATCTGTCTTAGGGTCTGCACTGGCGATACCAACTGTTGCGAAGGCCAAAATCATGGCTGTAGCTAACGTCAGAATCATTCTTAAGCTTTTGTTGATGGTTTTTCCATTCAGTTTCAACTTTCACCATCCCTTTTTGGAATTAGATTTAGCAATCTGCATCAAGAGCTTGCCTGGATTCCTATCCTGCCGTTGTGATAACCTCCTTTCTTAAATTGATTAAGGCTTATTTCGTATTATAGGACAGGACCGTTTTGATTTGTTTAAATATTCCCAAATGGTGAATATTCATGCGCGAGTGGCATGAAAAGACGCGCGAATGGGAGGAATAGGAAAATCGTCTTGTTTCGAAGGTCCCAGGGATTTTGAGGTTCCATTTGTTTCTGGTGGGGACGTAATGAATAAGGCAAATCTACTAATGTCTTTTATTCAAAAAATCGTAAAGAGCCAGGCAACATCGAAAAAACCGCTCTTGGTACTGATTCAGGTATCATGGGCGTGGCAGGTTTGTTTTTATGGAACAAGATAGCCGGAGTAAGTTTCTCGTTGGTTAATGTTTTTGAAAACGCCGAAACCCTTTCCGTTGGTTTCATAGATAACACGGGTATGAATTGAATATTTATTTTCAAAATGAGACATGTTTTCCCACCCTTTAAGTCAGTTTTTTGGGCTAATGCAACGGGGGATAAGTTTCCTTTTATCAATATGATAAGAACGATCAGTTAATCAAAAGAAAACCATGTGACGAAGATAACATGGTTTTCTTGACGATCATTCTTTTTTCTAATTTTCCCCATAACCCTCTTTTTCGCCGTTTGAAGTTTCGACCATAAACTCATACCTGATATTAACAAGGGAGTGCGGGTCATTGTCATTTCTGATTTGAATCTCCAATCTGGTCATACGCTTCAAAAATGAGCTTCTCCATTTCTTCTACAAAGCGATTAAGCATTTTTTCCCCTTTTTCTTTTGTGGCCAGTGTTGCATTTCCATAGACCCCGCTCTTGCTTAAGTCCCCGAGTGAAATCGTCGACAAACCGTATAAGTTTGGTTTATCAGGGTATTCTTTTACTGCCTTTTTCATGTCCACTAATTCGGGTTTGAGAGCCAGCATTAATGATGTTTCGAATTCACAGGCATGGATCATCCCATGCCAGTTTGGGGATTCGCAATATTGTTCCATTATCTGTTCGAGATTAGGATAAAACAGGTAGATAACGGGCATAGACAATTCATCCATTAATTCTCTTGCTGCGTATTTCATGCTTGATTTGTTTGCATCATGCCCGTTCACGATAATGAGTAGTTTCACCCCATATCGCGACACGCTGTGAGCCACGTCTTTAATCGTATCTTCCACATGATCCTGCTGTAAAGATACGGTTCCGGGGATGTCACGCCAGACCCAGGAGTAGCCAAAGGGCATGCTTGGCAGCATTAATGCCCCTGTCCTCTCGGAAAGCTTTCTCGAGATTCCTTCAGCCAAAAAAACATCAACACCAAGCGGCATGTGATGGCCGTGCTGCTCAGTGGCCCCAAGAGGCAGGATCGCAACCGGGAATGTTTCAATTTTCTCTTTCACTTCATCCCGGGTCATGTGAAGTATTTCATTTGCTGTATTCATTTCTCACCACTCCCTGTAAAATGATCGGATCCATTTGAAAGGACCCGAATGTATTCGAGTCCTTTTTCTCTTCATCCAGTAATTAATTATTCTTCAAACTGTGCCAGCCAGCGTGCCGGATTGGCTATGAAGATGGTATCGATATCCTTTTGGTTGAGGCCTTCATTCAACAACCTTGGAATGAACTTTTTGATAATAAATTCAAACCCGGGGCCGCCGCCGTATGATTTAAGATAACTTTGCCTCCCCATATCACCGGAGATAAGCAACTGTTCTATAAAGCCGTTTTCGAGTAAATTTTTAATTAACGAGACACGTACGCTATCCGGGTAATACTTGACTTTGGAAACGCCGTCGAATTGGACGTAAGCCCCTCTTTTTGCGAGTTGCAGATGGTAATAAGGATCTGCGTTACGATCGCTGTGACCGACGGCGATTTTTGTTAAATCAACGCCTTCTTCTTCAAATATATCGAGCATTTCCATCCCCATTGTCCCTGCCTCAGTATGAAGCCAGACAGGGGCGCCTGTTTCGAGCTGTGCTCTTGCGACAGCTCGCGTCACTTTCTCTTCGAGGGGGTGAATCATGTTATACCACGAACCGGATTTCAGAAAACCTGATTTCGCATCTGTTCCGTTCATTCCTTCAGTTACATCGCGAATGAGCCGCTCTTTAATTTCATCGATGGAATCGAATTCCACCCATTTCGGGAAGTAAATATGTTTATTGAAGCCTGCTGTTCCAACAACATTGACTCCTGTTTCAAGCGCCATTTGCTTTAACTTCCCGCCGTCACGTCCGTAATCTATAGTAGATGCATCGACCAGCGATTGTCCACCTGCACGCTTGAATCGTTTTAATTCACCGACGGATGCTTCATAATTTGTGAGTTCATAGTCGCGGTCTTTTTGCGATGGGGGAGGGCTGCACCATAAATGTTCATGACTGTACGTGAACCCTAGTTCCTCAGGTGTTATATCTCCTAAAACAGTTCGGATTTTCCTCATAATGTAATCACTCCTGTTATCATGGATGGTTTTGTGTGTCTTATTTTGAAGATTATATTCCAAACAACATGCCAATTAAGCGGACAATGATGATCACGATGATCGCGTCAGGGGAGGCGAACCAGAGTCCCTGAATCCCGTATTTGGTAACATCGACAAGAGGATAGGCAAGCGCTACTAATAGTGAAAAAGTAAATCCAAGGAAGAATCCCCCTGCAATCGCCCCGCGTCTTCCCCCGAAGGTGTTA
>DASTWO010000047.1:0-23126 GCA_035776675.1 Caryophanales bacterium | reverse complement strand
TTGTCAATCGATTGGAAATTGACATTTATGAGATTTCCGTTCTGCAAATCACTGATCAATACATGGAATTCATTCATGCCATGCAGGAATTACAACTGGATGTCGCCGGAGAATATTTACTGATGGCCGCAACGTTGCTTGAAATGAAGAGTAAGATGCTGCTTCCAACGGAGGAAGAAGAATACATAGAGGATGATTATGAGGAATTTGAAGGAGATCCGCGTGAAGAATTAATCCGCCGCCTCGTTGAATATCGAAAATATAAGATCGTATCGGAACAACTGAAACAACGGGAAGCGAAATGGCAGTTGGTTTTTGCCAAACCTGCTGTTCCGCTAGGAGAACCTGAGGTTAAACCATTAAGCGAGGATACATCGGTTTACGACATGATCTCGGCTCTACAAAAATTGGCGAGACGAAAACAATTGGAAGTTCCGAAAACGACGAAAATCGAACGTCAGGAAATTTCGATCAAAGATCGCATGAACGAGGTAATGGCTGTATTGGATCAAGCTTATGGCAAGAAAACGTTTTATGACTTCTATGACGGAGCAGACCGTGAGCAAACGGTTACCACTTTTTTGGCGGTGCTGGAACTAATGAAAAAAGGGATGGTTTCATGCCGGCAAGAAGGGAATTTCGCAGACATTATGATTTATAAAACAGAGGGTGGAGGGGGAGCGGCGTGAATAAAACAGCCGTGATCGAAGGGCTGTTGTTTCTGGCTGGAGACGACGGTCTTGAAGTGAAACAAATCGCAGATGTTCTTGAAATGGACGGGAAGACTGTAACGGAATTAATGGAACAAATGAAAATGAATTATTCAGGAGAAGCTAGCGGGTTTGAGTTAGTAGAAGTTGCAGGTGTGTACAAATTTATGACGAAACCGGAACTTGCCCCCTACATCCAACGTTTGATCGAATCTCCGGGGAAATCGAATTTGTCTCAGGCCGCTTTGGAAACGTTGGCTATTGTCGCCTATAAACAGCCGATTACACGGGCGGAAATCGAAGATATTCGCGGTGTGAAATCGGAAAGAGCTCTTCAAAGGCTAGCGTCTCACGCTCTTGTGAAAGAGGTTGGGCGAGCTGAAGGGACCGGACGGGCGATTCTTTACGGAACGACTGATGAATTTCTGCAATATTTCGGTTTGCGGTCATTACAGGAGCTTCCTCCTTTTCCAGAAGAGCTTCAAGAAGATCCGAGTGAAGAAGAAATTGAGTTGTATGAAAAGTAAGGGTTTCAAACGGTTGATTTATGATAGAATAGCATTACATATTGTCTGATGGAATTGTGTGCGATCAATAGTTTGGGAGGAGTCTTAATGCTGATTAAGAAGTGCGAAGGTGTTGAGTTGGAGAAATCTTCACCGACCTCACCTGAAGATGCTTTCAATCGTTCGATCGTTACATTTGAAGCGGAAGGCAAGGAGAGAACGTTTCATCTGTTGTATCTTCGTTTTTTTGAAGATCATCTTGTAGAATTCCTTCCGTTTCAGCAGGACCCTTTGTTTAAAGTTGGGGATCGTGAAGTGACGATAAAGGATGTTGCTGCCCTTGCCGCTCTTATTCACAATCCGTCTTATTTGCAGCGAAAGCGGGTCTATATTAACGAACCCGAGCCGTTCATTGCGTTTTATCAAAACCTTCATTTTGATGAAATTCGAAATGTATTTGAATCCCTACAGTCTGTTGGTTCATATGAATGGAAATCTTCAAGTTCATTAGTCAATCTTAATGGACTCGGCACTGTTTGACATTAAGCAAGAAGGGGAAGGTCCTCCTGATTTGCTCAGATTGACAAAAGCCCGGTTGCTTGCAACCGAGCTTTTTTTTATATCAGTACGGAAGGTATCTTTTGTTCCCTGCTTGGTTCATCTACGTATTTCTCAATTAAGGTGTCTTTGGACATGAAGAGATAATTCGGTTTCTGTTTCTTTAATTGTCTTAAGGAAGGAGACGGCGCGAATACCAAATAAATCGGGACGAAAATCATTCTCTTGATCCATGTGTAAAACCGATTGGAAATTCCCGATCCTTCAAAACCAAGTCGCTTGTATCCACGGTTGATCATGGTGATACCAATAATGCCTTTGATTTCATCCTGTTTACGGTGGGATTGAACATAGGCGGCAAGAGATGGTAATGATCGCTCGACTTCACGGTACAGCAAACGGGTCTTTTTCAAATCGTTTTTCACATGGCGTAAATCTCTGAAAATCCGAACGTTATGAATGTGAATTTTCAATAGTAGATCATTTTTTGCGATTTCACATCCGTCGGACAAGACAATCGGCCTGCCTTTATACCGGGTCAGGCGAACCCTGAAAAGGCTGTTTTCGGTACGTCGGAGGCGGGTGCAGGCATAATAGATCGGATCCGCCAATTTCCATATTAAAAGAATGAAAGATTTCATGGCTTCGCTCCTCCGTTTAACGAAATTTCCCCTCAAAATCGGTTTTCATGTTCATATTGCTTGTTCACAGGCATAAACTTGTACAAAACCGATAAGGGGACGGGATTGCATGTTGAAAAAACCATTTTCACTAATATTGAGTTTTACGATAATATTTTTCCTATTATCTCATAATTTCGCCGCGTCCGAAACCTCATCCCTGAATGTATCGGCAAAAAATGCGGTTTTGATGGAATCGGAGTCAGGTCGGGTGTTGTTCGCGAAAGATGCCCATGAAAAACAAAGGATTGCCAGCATTACGAAAATCATGACGGCGATTCTGGCGATTGAGTCCGGTAAACTCGAGAAAAAGGTGACTATTAGTAAAAGATCTGCTTACACGGAAGGTTCGTCACTTTATTTAAAGCCGGGCGAGAAGATCCGTTTGAAAGATTTGGTGTACGGGTTAATGCTTCGTTCGGGAAATGACGCGGCTGTGGCTATTGCTGAATTTGTAGGTGGCAGCGTTGAAGGCTTTACCCAATTGATGAATGAAAAAGCGGCGCAAATCGGTATGACAGATACAGTATTCGCCAATCCCCACGGATTAGATGATCATCGAAATATGTATTCAACTGCGTATGATATGGCGTTACTAACAAAATATGCCATGAAAAACCCGACATTCCGTAAAATTTGGGGAACGAAAACTTATCGGGTGGAGGATCCGGACGGTAGTGGTGTTCTGGTTTGGAAAAACAAAAATAAATTGTTAACCCGTTATCCTTATGCAACCGGAGGGAAAACAGGTTATACAACCATTGCGAAAAGAACGCTTGTTTCAACAGCGAAGAAAGATGGCATGAGCTTGATCGTTGTCACTTTAAATGACCGAAATGACTGGGAAGACCATATGAATCTTTTCAATTGGGGATTTCAGCATTATGATTTGGTTCCCATTGCAGAAAAAGGCGTGATTTCCGGACTTCGAAATGATTTTTATAAAGGAAAGGTATTAGCACGAAAAACCTTGCAATATCCGCTTACTGAAGAAGAAATGGATGGCATTACAAAGACCGTTAATCTTTATAAACCGCCAAAGAAGGGCCGTTGGAAAAATGAAGCTCCCTCACCCGTCGGGAAGATGTTCGTTCAGTTAAATAACGACACAATAGCCGAATTACCGCTTTATTACAAAGGCGATCCTGATGAAAAGAAAGGATTCTGGAGCTGGTTTAAGGAGATTTTCCTGATCACGGCCGGAGTGCGGATCAATGGTTAACATGATTTGGATGGCGATGCTGATCATCGGCATCGTATTTGCGGCTGTGAACGGCAAGATGAAGGCTGTCAATGAAGCGATCTTTGAGGGTGCAAAACAAGGTGTAGTCGTAAGTTTCGGCTTGATCAGCATTCTTGTCTTTTGGCTTGGATTGATGAAGATTGCTCAATCTGCGGGTTTGTTGGATCGGTTGGCAAACCGATTTCGTCCACTTGTTGAAAGATTGTTTCCGGAAGTTCCCGCCGACCATCCAGCGATGGGTTATATCTTATCGAATATGATCGCCAACTTTTTCGGACTCGGCAATGCGGCGACGCCCATGGGCATCAAGGCCATGGAAGAGCTGAAAGCGTTGAACGGCGGGTCAGATTCCGCAAGCCGATCCATGATTACCTTGTTGGCGATCAATACATCGAGCTTAACAATTGTTCCGACCACCATTATCGCGATTCGCATGGAATATGAATCCGCTGCCCCGACGGAAATTGTCGGTACGACGATTGCCGCAACCGCCTGCTCAACGATCGCGGCGATATTAATTGATCGGTTCTTCTATTTCCGCAGGCAAAACAGGAGGAAATAGCATGGCTTTCATCACTACAATATCCATTTGGTTGATTCCGGTTCTGATCGGCTTTGTACTTGTTTACGGTACTATGAAGAAAGTGCCTACCTACGAAACGTTCGTAGAGGGCGGGAAAGAAGGATTTAAGACAGCTGTTCAGATCATCCCGTATTTGGTCGGGATGCTTGTTGCCATTCAAGTGTTCCGTGCCTCAGGGGCGATGGCTTTTTTTGTGGGGTTAATGAAACCGGCTCTGGAAGCGGTAGGATTTCCAGCTGAAGTCGTTCCATTGGCTTTGCTACGTCCGATATCAGGTACAGGTGCGCTCGGGATGACAACGGATTTAATTAAGGAATACGGACCGGATTCTTTCATCGGTCGTCTTGCATCTACCATGCAAGGCAGTACAGACACCACTTTGTATGTTTTGACTGTATACTTTGGAGCGATCGGAATTCGTAAGATGGGTGACGCATTAAAAGTAGGGCTATTGGCTGATTTTGTAGGCATTATCGCTGCCTTTGTCATTGTTTCGCTTGTGTTCGGATGATTCTACGAATCCATTCATATAACTTATGGATCGCCGGTTGATTGAAATCGGCGATTTTCGGTGTGTCCGTTTTCTTGAGACTTGGAGGGACAAAGAGTATGATGATGATTGAGGTGAAATGATGGAACGATTGCAAAAGGTGATCGCCCACGCGGGCGTAACCTCCAGACGAAAGGCGGAAGAACTCATCCGCCAGGGAAAAGTGGAGGTCAACGGAATAGCCGTGACCGAACTTGGAACTAAAGTGTCGAACAATGATGAAATCAAAGTGAATGGGGTCCCGATAGACAAGGAAGAGCCCATTTATTTCTTGTTGTACAAGCCGTCAGGCGTCATCTCTGCAGTAAGTGATGACAGAGGACGAAAGGTCGTGACCGATTTCTTCGAAGAAGTGGAAGAGCGAATCTTTCCGGTCGGGCGGCTTGACTATGATACTTCCGGGTTGTTATTACTGACGAATGACGGGGATTTCGCGAACAAATTAATGCATCCGCGTTATGAAATTGAGAAATCTTATGTCGCTAAGATTGAGGGCGGTCTGACCAAACCACGCCAGAAAATGCTGGAACGAGGCGTAGAGCTGGAAGATGGGAAAACAGCGCCTGCTAAGGTTAAGTTGCTTTCCGCGGACCGAAGGAAAAATTCGTCGGTTGTGGAAATCACAATCCATGAAGGACGGAAGCGCCAGGTACGCCGCATGTTGGAAGCCGTTGGTTGTCCGGTGAAGAAGTTGAAAAGGGAAAGCTACGGATTTCTGACATTAAAAGGGTTGAATTCCGGTGAGTGGAGAGAATTAACACCACATGAGGTCAAAAGGCTGCATGCCTTGGCCATCAAGTGATTCTTGCTCCTGACAGTCGCCCAGCTGTCACATAAACGTCATAAGCTGCCTATTTACGAACGCGCTTAGACGGTTATAGTGAAAGTAGGTATAAATTGGGGTGTTCATATGGTAAAAATCGTGTGTGAATGCGGCCATCAAAATCCGTATGGAACGATTTTGTGTGAATCTTGCGGTAAACCGCTTGAGGAAGAAAGAACAAAATCAAGAGAATTTCTGACGATGCGTTACGAAGGAAGCGCGCGTCGTTCGCAAACTTATACAAGGACCGAAATCGATAAGGTTTGGAATTTCTTCTCGTCGGTCAAAATCGGGGTCACTCTCATCGTTCTGACTTTTATTGCTTCCGCCATCGGGACGATCTTTCCACAGCAAATGTATATACCGCCAAACGCTGACCCGGCTGTGTTTTACAAGGAGCAGTACGGGTGGCCCGGCCAGCTTTATTACTTACTTGGTTTTAATGATTTGTATGGCTCATGGTGGTTTATTATTCTGATTGCTTTGCTTGGTCTATCGATCATTATCGCAAGTATCGATCGAGGGATTCCATTGAGGCGCGCTTTGAAAAACCAGAGTGTTACCCGTCATGATATTTTCTTGGAAAGACAGCGCTTGTATAGCACCACAGCTGTAGATAGCCCGAATGATACAATGTCCAAGGCTAAGGAAGCTCTTGGGAAAAAGCGTTACAAAATCCGTGAACAGGATGGGAATGTCTTTGCTGAAAAAGGTCGGTTTTCCCGATGGGGTGCTTATGTTAACCATGTCGGTTTGATTATCATCATGATCGGGGCGATGCTCAGATTCTTCCCAGGCATGTACATTGATAAGAATTTCTGGGTCAAGGAAGGGGAAACGCGATTTATCCCCGGTACCAATCATGAGTATTACATTGAGAACCATGATTTCATTCTGAAGCTGTATGATAAGGACAGCGAACGTTTCGGTAAGGCGATCAAAGAGGAAGCAGGAGGAACTTTACCGAAAAATTTTCAAACGAATGTCACGCTTTATCAGCGTGTCGATGAAGGGATTCTAGGCTCCGAGCCCGAGCTTGAAAAGGTTAAGGATGTCAAGATTCAAGTCAATCACCCGCTTACATTTGGGGACTTTGGTGTTTATCAAGTTGATTTTCAACTAAACGCCTTTACGAAAATGAGCTTTACGCTGGATAAGAAATCAACAGGCAAGTCATTTGGAGAGTTTACTGTTAATCTGATAGAGCCGAAACAGATGTATGATTTGGGTAACGGCTATAAGGTGAAGCTTATATCCTATTTTCCTGATTTTTATTTCAATGAAGAGGGAGAACCGGCTACGAAATTGCCGATCCCCAATAACCCGGCATTCATCTTCAAAATGATTACACCGGAAACGCCGAAAGGCGAAACAAGTTTCATCGGCATACGTAAAAATATCGATATTAAAGGCGATAATGAATATAAATTGAGTTTTGCGGGTGTGGAAACGAAAGATTTGAGCGCGCTTAACGTTCATAAGGACGAAACATTATGGATTATTATCATCGGCGGTATTTTGTTCATGGCCGGTGTTGTTCAAGGATTATATTGGCAATATCGCCGGATCTGGTTGAAACGTAAAGACAATGAGATCTGGTTGGCGGGTTCAACGAACAAGAACTGGTTCGGTTTGAAAAAAGATATTGAAAAGGTAACCGGATCGGCGGGATTGATAGAACCCGAGGATCGACTTGAAATAAGAAAACGAAGAAAGGAGGATCCAAATGACAATGGGACAACTAAGCAGTGACCTTTTATTAATCGCGTTTATTATCTATGTGGTCGACACGATTGTCTTTGCTATCTCGCTTACGGGAAAAAAGTGGAGCAAACGAGATGAGGAGACTCATTCGAAACGATGGGGACGTTTGGGATTCACATTGGCTTTGATCGGTTTTCTGTTCAATGCAGGCTATTTTATAACCAGGTGGATTGCGGAAGAACATGTTCCGGTCAGCAATCTTTTCGAATTTACGACGTTTTTCGGTATGATGATGGTCTTCGCGTTTCTGATTATTTACGCCATTTACAAGAAAAACGTTCTTGGCCTGTTCACTATACCTGTAGCGGTTATTGTTATCGCGTACGCCAGTGTATTCCCGTCTGAATTGGCACCGTTGATCCCGGCTTTGCAAAGTTATTGGCTATACATTCATGTGACAACTGCAGCAACGGGTGAAGCGATTCTCGCTGTCAGTTTCGGCGCAGGATTAATTTACTTAATTCATGTGATCGACCAGTCCAAGCCAAGCAAACATACATTTTGGCTTGAATTTGTCATGTATTCTATATTGGCGACCATCGCCTTTGTCATCATTTCCTGGGGTTTTCGCGCTGCGAATTACGAGGTGGCCTTTGAATGGATTAATGAGAAAGGGAAACAAGCCACTCTAACTTATGAGATGCCTGCAATTGCAGGACCTTATGAAGGTGAAATGATCACTGAAGAAGCTTTCGGACCCTTGTTTCCGGCTCCTTCATGGATGAACGGGGTAAATGCTCCGCGGAAATTGAATACAACCATTTGGTCATTGTTCGGCGGTCTGATTTTGTATGGTTTGTTGCGCTTGGTCTTCCGGAAACGTCTTGCCGCTGTAATTAAGCCGCTTCTAAAGGATGTGAAGCCGAATCTTGCCGATGAAATCAGTTACCGTGCGGTGGCTATCGGTTTGCCGGTCTTCGCGCTTGGCGGGCTGATCTTTGCGGCGATTTGGGCCCAACAGGCCTGGACGCGTTTCTGGGGCTGGGATCCAAAAGAGGTTTGGGCATTTATTACGTTTTTATTCTACGTCGCCTATTTGCATTTACGTCTGTCAAGAGGTTGGCACGGTATCAATTCAGCCTGGTTGTGTGTGATTGGGTTCGTTATCATTATGTTTAACCTTGTTTTTGTCAATCTTGTTATTGCTGGCCTACATTCCTACGCATAAATTGTTGGAAGATCGAGATCGGACTAAGCAATAATGTTACAACAACATGATGTTTACTCGAATTTCCTATTACTTTAAGTCTAAGATCTTGAAAGGGAGGGATTTGTGTTGAATAACGAATCGAAGATTCTCGTAGTCGATGATGAGGAACGAATTCGCCGCTTGCTTCGCATGTATCTGGAACGTGAGCAATATACGGTACAAGAGGCGGAAGACGGTGAAACAGCATTAGCCATGGCCCTTGACAAAGATTACGACTTGATTTTGCTCGATTTAATGCTTCCGGGGATTGACGGAGAAGAAGTTTGCAGACGGTTACGGGACAAGAAAGCTACACCCGTGATCATGTTAACGGCGAAAGAAGAAGAGGCGGACCGGGTACAAGGATTCGAAGTCGGCGCTGATGACTATGTCGTCAAGCCATTTAGCCCGCGGGAAGTCGTATTGCGTGTAAAAGCATTATTGCGTCGTTCCTCCACGACCAAGTTTCTGGAAACGGAAACAACAACGAAAAACGTGTTGATTTTTCCTCATTTGATGATTGATCACGATGCCCACCGTGTGAAGGCAGATGACAAGGAGGTCAATCTGACTCCGAAGGAATACGAATTGATCTATTTTCTTGCGAAAGCACCGGACAAGGTGTTCTCACGTGAACAATTATTGAAGGATGTTTGGAACTACGACTTTTTCGGTGATTTGCGTACGGTTGACACTCATGTGAAACGGTTAAGGGAAAAACTAAACAATATCTCATCTGAGGCAGCCAATATGATTGTGACTGTATGGGGCGTAGGGTACAAATTTGAGGTTGTGAACGATTAATGACTTGGTTGTGGCGAAGTGTTGTAGGCAAACTGTGGATTACCATTTTATTGCTTGTTTCAGTCGTGTTGTTTATTTTGACAGTATTGTTGTCCCAGTTCTTTGAGAACTATTATCAGGAGCAGGCGAGACATAAATTAAAAGCTTTGGCGACCCAGGTTTCCGGGATTATGGAGCATAATGACAATCGCGAAGTAGCTCGGAACACTGCTTGGGCGATTATGACGGCACATGCCACAAGAGCCGTTATTGTCAAGGGGCCAGATCAGTATTGGTATTCCCCTGTGCAGCAAGAAATGCCGAAGTTGAAGGTATCGGTTTTTTTGAGTGATCCTTTGTTATCTAACGTCTTTGACAAACAAGAAACGGTAACAAAATTAGGGGACTTTCCAACTGTCGGGGATCAGACGAGGTTAAGCAAGGACATTCTAATTGTCGGAGTCCCTATGAAGCTGGACGGCCACCAAGGGGCCGTTTTTCTTTACCAGTCCCTTGATGTAATTGAACATACAACAGACCAGGCGAAGAATCTCATTTACATCAGTGCCGGCATCGCGATTGTGCTGACGACAATATTTGCTTTCTTTCTATCCACTCGAATTACAGCACCGCTTCGTAAAATGAGGGAAGCTGCATTACAGGTGGCGAAGGGAAGGTTTGACGTCAAGGTTCCGATGGTCACCCATGATGAAATTGGTGAGTTGGCGGTTGCCTTTAATCGAATGGGGCGGCAACTGAAAGGGAATCTAACGGCTTTGAATCAGGAGAAAGAACAGCTTTCTGGTGTTCTCAGCAGTATGGCTGACGGTGTAATCACCTTCGACCGGCGTGGTGAAATTCTGGTTACGAATCCGCCGGCGCAACGTTTTTTACAAGCGTGGTATTACGAACAGGGAATGCAGCAGAAACAAGAGCTTCCGAACGAAGTCGACGAGCTTTTCGGGCGGGTCGTCTCCCTTGAAAAAGAACAAATGACAGAGGTCGATGTTCAAGGACGAAGCTGGGTGATAGTGATAACGCCTTTATATAATCAATCCTTCGTAAGAGGGGCTGTAGCTGTACTTCGTGACATGACTGAGGAACGAAGGCTTGATAAATTACGGAAAGACTTCATTGCCAATGTCTCCCATGAATTAAGAACTCCGGTTTCGATGTTGCGAGGGTATAGTGAAGCCATTGTTGATGATATTGCTGCAACAGATGAGGAAAAGAAAGAAATTGCCCGCATTATCTATGAGGAATCATTACGAATGGGGCGTCTTGTGAATGAATTGTTGGACCTGGCACGCATGGAAGCCGGCCACATTCATTTAGCGAAAGCGACCGTTGAGGTTCGAGAGTATTTCGATCGTATCATCCGGAAATTTCAAGGGATTGCGAAAGAACAAAACGTGGAACTCAGTTTAATGGTTTCGGGCAATGAGGAAAAGATCTCGTTCGATCCAGATCGGATTGAGCAAGTTTTAACGAATTTGATTGATAACGCCATTCGTCATTCGGAAGAAGACGGAAATGTGTCTGTAAGTGTTGAAATTCTGTCATCCGGCATGAAGGTTAGTGTTCAGGATACAGGTTCAGGGATTCCGGAGGAAGATTTGCCGTTTGTGTTTGAACGTTTCTATAAAGCTGATAAAGCGAGAACGAGAGGACGTTCCGGAACCGGATTGGGCTTGGCTATCGCGAGAAATTTGATCGAAGCTCATGAAGGGACGATCACAGCCCACAGTAAAGCGGGGCAAGGTACTACTTTCACCTTCTTTATTCCAAGAAATTTGCAGCAAAACGGAAAATCATGACGGATTCCCTTGTTCCATAAGAAACGCGGTGCACATTAGTGCATCGTTTTTTGTTTGCTCATAACGTTACAAAATGATTAAAAACCGGGAAGCGGTAATAAAAATATACAAGCCTCCATAGGATAATATCGAAATGATAACCTGACAAGCCTCTGAAAGTTTTGCTGAATCGACAGTTATGAAACTCGGTATTCTTAACGCTCAAGCGGAGGCCGGAAATATTGGACAGGTTAGAGAATGGGAGAGATATTATGATATACGACTTTGTTAAACGTTTCATCATTGCTTTGATCATGATGATATTCATAGGAATTCTTATGATTGGCGGTAAAGCCATTCACGCAGCAGAGAAAGATCAGTGGCTTTGGCCAGTTAACGGGATCATCACAAGTGAGTTCCACGACAGGGGCGGGGGGCACAACGGAATGGATATAGCCGCCCCAAAAGGGACATCTGTTGTGGCTGCGAGATCAGGCGTTGTTAAGAAGTCTTATCATTCGACTTCTTACGGCAATGTAGTATTTATTTTACATAAAAACGGTTATGAAACAGTGTATGCTCATTTGACAAAGCGTCTCGTCAGTAAGGGAGATCGTGTCGTACAGGGTCAGGAAATCGGAAAGGTTGGCAGCACCGGTCATTCCACAGGTCCGCATCTTCATTTTGAGGTTCATGACGGCTTTTGGAACATTCACAAAACGAATGCAGTGAATCCGGTTTTTGTAATAGGAGACATTGGGGATCAAGAAGTCATTCGAACTGGAGGTTCGGCTGTTACTTCACGGGATCAAGAAACTTCAGAGAACAGAAATTCTCAAGATGCTGCCCCGTATATGATTCGGAAAGGTCAACTTGTACAAATCGGCTCTCTAACTAGAGAGCATTCTCAGGACAAAAGCAGGCAAGCCCGAAAAGGAATTAGGACGATTACAGTTGAAAAAGGGGACACATTATGGGGCTTAGCGCATCAATTAAATGTGACTGTTGCTTCGTTAAAGATATGGAACCATTTATCTTCGGATCTTTTGACTATTGGCGAAGAGCTTAAGATTTACCCGGACAAATTGGAAACCTACAAAGTTAAAAGTGGCGACACCCTGGCTTCTATCGCAGAAAAAACAGATGCCAGTGTCAGTGAACTTATTCAATTTAACCACTTGAAAAATAATACGATATTCCCGTCGGAAATTCTTATTACAGGCATTCAATAAATAAAAGCAGAGCGAGATGTTCGCTCTGCTTGTCTTACTGTTCTTCGTATCGTTTAAGCGAATCGTCGATGACCTGTGCCGCTTTGGCTGCGTCTTCCCAGGATCCAACGTTCGTCTCTTTGTTCTCAAGGTCTTTATAAACCTTGAAGAAATGCGCGATTTCGTCAAGAACGTGCCCCGGTATATCGTTCAAACTATGAACATCTTTAAAGCGGGGATCTTCAGTCGGGACGGCTAATAGCTTTTCGTCCTGTCCTTTTTCGTCGCTCATGTTTAACATGCCGATGATACGCGATTCAATAACACATCCCGGGAAAGTAGGGAATGTCGTATAAACGAGCACATCAAGCGGATCTCCGTCCAGGGCAAGTGTGTCTTCTATGTATCCGTATTCTGTCGGATAATGCATTGGCGAAAACAGGACACGATCCAATTTAAAGACGCCTTTCTCCTTATCGAACTCATACTTGTTCTGGCTTCCGGTCGGAATCTCGACCATCACATCCACAACACGGTTTTCCTTACTCATTAAACAAACCTCCTTATGATTCTCCAAACTTCGTCACTCTTCCATTATACCAATTTCGATTCAGGAAAAAAAGAAAACGGGACATCCAGGGATAAAGGGACATTCCCGAAGATGTAGGTTTATGATGACTTGCGCGATTACAGTAATGCTCCGTTAAAACTTTTCAGCCCTGGTGATTTTTTTATCGGCATCCTGATAAAAGATTGGTATAATAGATCAGAGAATAAGATGGTTTGTCAAAGTGGTGAAAACATGAAGAAACGACGGAGTCAGGCGGAAATGATTAAACGATTGCCTGACCGCGATTTGATATTGAATTTATATTTCACACAGTTTCTGTTAGCTTTAGCGGCCCTGGTCATTGGATGGTATTTATTTGATGGGTGGACGCCCTTTTTCAACTTATTTCAATGGCTGCCGATTTCGATCTTTGGATACGGAGGCGGGTTGGCTGCGTTTGTGATTGCTTTGGATTTTTGTTTAATGAACTGGCTTCCTGAGGAAAAGTATGATGACGGGGGGATTAACGAGCGGATCTTTTCGATATTGTCTGTCCCGCATATTTTCCTTGCGGCATGGCTTATCGCCTTTGTCGAAGAGATTCTTTTCAGAGGAGTTCTGCAAGAAAATCTGGGGCTCATCTTTGCAAGCTTGATTTTCGCTGTTCTACATGTTCGTTACTTGCGGAAAATCGTATTGTTTGCCGTTACTGTAGGGCTCAGCTTTATGTTGGGTCTATTGTACTGGTATACAGATAATTTATTCGTTACCATTTCCGCCCATTTTATAATTGATTTTGTTCTTGGTGTCATGATTAGGCTGAAACATAAGAAGGTCGGGACTTTATCCGAACCTGAGAGAAAGGAGGCGGAAAGGATGGATCCTTTAAATGATGACAACGAATTTGGCCCAGAGAAGGCTGAATATGAGAATGACTATTCATCGTTACCGCCAAGAAGACAGTACCATCGGCGTAAAAAAGGCAAAAAGAGGTGGAAAAGTCCGCTGCTGTTGGCAAGAGTCTTGCTTGCGTCTTTCATTATTTTGGTGATCGCAGCCATTATTTACAGTATTTCTAATAAATATTTCTCCTAAGGACAAACCGCAAAGGTTTGTTCTATTTCATTGTGACGAGGCATAAAATTTCCCCGAGAGGGGAGACGCTGGATGGAAGAATTCAAAGGACAACGATTTGGTATGGATCTTCCTGAAATCACCATTAAATTATTAAGTGAGTTAGTGGACAGAAAGGAAGAAGCCAAACGTTGTAAAACCGGTGTGATGAAGGTGACCCTGTTTCTTATTGTTTTGTTTGCTGTTCTTTTATTTTATACATTTGTTGTAAAACAAGGAGTGTTAAGCCATTTGTCATCGGGAATGTTTCCGTCCATTCTTTCAGATCCATTTATATGGTTGCTAGTCATTGGGATGGTTATCGGCTTCTTTCGCTTGAAACAGGTTACGAGAAAATACGAAGAAGCCGAGGATGATTACGAAGCGTTAAGATGCGAACTTATCGATAGAAGTGAAGAACTATGGCCGAAACTGGACTACTGGAAAAACCGCCATCATTTATTTAAGCACCTGGAAATGGAACACGAAATCAATTTGTACCATAAACAATAGGTCTAATCTTTATGCGCGTACGGACAACCGAATATCATATGCCCGTTGCGGGAAAAGAACTTGTCGTTCACGCAAACATATTGGTCACTGTATAGTCGTATCTTGCCGAAGGCGACCGTTTTGTTATGTTCCGTCGAGAAAACCTCCACGGGCAAACCGAGCCGTTGGTTATAGGACAAGTCCTGGTTAAGGACAAGGGATTTGCTTTTGATCTTTGTCATTTTCATGATGAATCCTCTCCAAACGTTGTGAACTGACTCTTCTATGATAACGTAAATTTACAGAAAATTCAACGTCAGCCAGTTAGAAGTTTTCGACTTTTTTCGTCTTTTTTGTCGAATTTTCGTTAGATAAGGAATTTTTTCCGAGAAAATCGTGTGAGTCTATGCCAAGAAAAAACCCATGCCTCAACGGCATGAGTTTTGATCAGAAAAACTTTTTCTTGTCTTTTTCCTCTTTAAGAATTTCAACGGCTTCACGAAAGCGTAGGGAATGGACAATTTCGCGTTCGCGCAGGAATTTCAATCCGTCATTTAAATCCGGATCATCTGATAAATTGATAATCCATTGGTAGGTGGCTCTTGCTTTCTCCTCAGCAGCGATATCTTCATACAGGTCAGCGATCGGATCTCCTTTCGCCTGAATGTAGGAAGCAGTCCACGGAACTCCTGCGGCGTTATTGTAGAACAACGCTTTGTCGTGATTGGCATAATGCGCGCCGAGTCCGGCTTTATCCATTTCCTCTGGCGTGGCATTCTTCGTTAATTTATAGACCATAGTGGCGATCATTTCCAAATGGGCGAATTCCTCAGTTCCAATATCATTCAATAGACCGACAACCTTGTCGGGGATCGTGTACCGTTGATTTAAATAACGAAGAGCTGCGGACAGTTCTCCGTCTGCTCCCCCATATTGCTCAATTAAAAATTTTGCCAGGTGTGGATTGCACGTACTTACACGAACCGGATATTGTAATTTTTTCTCATAAACCCACATATACTACCTCCTTATGGTATGGGCTTGAGTCTGATTTATGGAAACCGGTTAATCTTCCGATTTCCTCGATCACATTTCACATCAACCAGATTGAGTATTTAAAGCTGCCAGGGCCACGGCGGATCAGCCCAATTCCAAGGATATCCGGCATAACTGTTTCCAAAGTTGTTTAACGGTCCATAAACAGATTCGATTTTTTGTTTGATTTTCTTTTGTTCTTGCACGAAGCGATTGTATTGTTTGACGGCGTTGGCATCACGGGGATGGGTGTCAAGATAAAGGTTCAGTTCGACTAGAACGAAGTCGACGGCTTGCAAATCTTCCATTAGATTATAAAATTCCTTCGGGAGTTGTTTGGTCATTTCTTCGCCTCACCTCCGAGTTGTTCGTACGGATTGTGATAAGCGGAAAACAACGCCGGCCAAAGTGTGCCGTGTCGTAAAGCGGCTTTTGGTGAGAATTGTTGAAGATCGTAAGGCTGAAAGTTGATGTAGAGCTGTGGTAAATCGAGAATTTCGGTGTAATCTACATGAAGAGGTGGGCAAGGAGGGCCGTACGGGCTCTGGTACGACCGATCACTTTGCTTAGGCATTTTCAATCTCCTTTCTTCCGCAGAATAAACTGAATCACTTTATCTTATGGCGCTATGGCTTGGTTCATATCTAGAAATAAATAAACAATTTGTTGATCTCTTCATAATATAAATGTGGGCAGGAATTTTGAATGAGGAGGGCAAGATGTGTTTCGGAGAATCGGTTATTTTATAATTGGGGCGGCAGCTGTCATACAGGCGCAAGCGGTATTACCTGGGGAAGGATCATTTTCTGAAGTCTTGTCGGCATTTATTTTCAACCCAGTTGACTTCTTAACGGTGTCTTTGTTATTTTTAATGAGCTTTTTAATGTTTGCTCCTTTTTTCAGCAACTTCTTACGGCTTTTGGTTTTTGCCTGGAGGAAAAAGGTGAAATTAAACAGAAAAGATGCTCTCGAGCTCATTGTTTTCGCGGTTATGTTTTCAATATTGTTTTATTCGGGATTTTGGTTTCCGCTTCTTACGAGTATCTTTGCTTTTATTTATGGATGGATCACCATTGACCTTGGTGTGAAAGATAAAGAAATTCGCCACTCGGAAGGGGGGTAGCTTGTGGTCGTTTTTATTATTTTGTTTGTGTTGGCTTGTTTTTTGGTTTTGTTGTACATGTGGATCGAGGCACATCAAAATGTCGTTTACCGGCATGAATTTCGGCTGGACGGGCTGCCTGACGGATTTAACGGGACCCGGTTGTTCTTCATTTCGGATGTTCATCGCAGGAGTGTGTCGGACAAGTTGATCCAACAAGTGAAAGACAAGGCTGAACTTGTGATTATCGGCGGAGATTTAATGGAAAGAAAGGTTCCATTTCAACGGGTGGAGAAGAATTTGGAAAGATTGGCGGAAATCGGGCCTGTTTATTTTGTTTGGGGAAATAATGACTACGAAGACGATTTTCGCAAATTGGATACGTTGCTTCGGGAGAAAGGTGTTATCGTTTTGGATAACACAGCTACTCGCCTTGAAGCAGGAGGCGATTCTCTTGTTCTCCTGGGTGTGGATGATTACGGATTGGAAAGAGATCGGCTTGATCTTGCCGTAAAAGACAGTCCTGAAGGATATCGGATATTGGTCAGCCATAATCCGGGAATTGTCAGCGAGATGAACAGAGACCTGGAAATCCCTTTTGTTTTGAGTGGCCATACGCATGGCGGACAAATCAGGTTGTTTGGCTGGGGACCACGGGAAAAAGGCGGAATTAAGCACTTTCCGGAACTTACGCTGTTCATTAGCAACGGCTACGGAACGACTACCTTACCACTCAGATTGGGAGCGCCGGCCCAGACGCATTTAATCACTCTGAAAAATAAATAAAATGCTTGTCTGAGCGGCCGGGAAGGTGTAAACTAATCAGTAATTATTCAGAAAGAAGAACCATCTTTTTGTCATTTCATATATTATAGAAAGCAGTGATTAAGGGGGCCATGGCATGCGTCTGGAACGATTAAATTCTGACAAAATTAAGATATTCTTGACCTTCGATGATCTGAGTGAACGCGGCATTTCCAAAGACGAGATATGGCAGGATATTCCGAAGGTCCATCAATTGTTCCGGGATATGATGCTCGAAGCCAATGATGAATTGGGCTTCAAGGCAGAAGGCGCAATCGCGGTGGAGGTCTTTTCTTTACCAGCGCAAGGAATGGTTGTCATTGTCTCGAAAGGGTCGAGCGAGATTGAATTTGAGGAAGAGGATGACGACTTTATTGAAATGCAGGTGACCGTAGACGAAAGCAGCGAAATCTTTTATGAATTCGCCTCATTTGAGGATGTGCTCTCACTTGCGGGAAGGTTGAAGGCAGTCGGTGTTATCGGCGGAACCTTGTATTCATTTGAAAATCGTTTTTATCTGCACTTCGGACAGTCGGCAATCGATACCCTTGAATATGAAGGATTCATCGCCCTCCTGTCGGAATTCGGCAGTCCATCAACGATCACGAGCCACCGGGTTCAGGAATACGGGAAGAAATTGATGGCATCAGAGGCTGTGAGTCGGCTTTACGAAACATTTTTAAACCGTTAATCAACCCCATGCTGGAACGCGTGGGGTTCTATTTTGGTGAAATACTTGACTGACGACTGATTTTGTCCGATGATATGAGTGTTCATTTTGTCCGCAAAAAGGGAATAAAAACTTATAGTTTATCCTTCTCATTCCCGTTTAGAAGTTGTATACTATGTACCGGGAAAACTAAACCTAACAAAAGCGGCAAGTTCAGTACATTGACGAGGTGAAATTCATGGGAGGTAAAGACATGGCAGCCAGCAAAGATGCGAAAGCTGAAGAGAATACGCCGGAAGATCTTGATCAGACGGACGTGTTGCAGTCAACGCAAACCGTTATTTTGGAAGCGCTTGAGAAATTGGGATACCCGCATGAGGTTTTCGAGCTTTTGAAAGAGCCGATGAGAATCATGACGGTCAGAATTCCGATTCGCATGGATGACGGTTCTATCAAAATTTTTACTGGCTACCGGGCACAGCACAACGATTCCGTAGGCCCGACCAAAGGCGGCGTCCGTTTCCATCCGAATGTTACGGAAACCGAGGTCAAGGCATTGTCGATTTGGATGAGTTTGAAAGCGGGGATTGTCAATCTTCCATATGGTGGAGGAAAAGGCGGCATAGTGTGTGATCCCCGAGAAATGTCCTTTCGGGAATTGGAGAAATTAAGCCGTGGTTATGTTCGGGCTATCAGCCAAATTGTCGGTCCGACCAAAGATATTCCGGCACCGGATGTGTTTACGAATTCGCAAATAATGGCCTGGATGATGGACGAATACAGCCGTATTCGTGAGTTCGATTCTCCAGGGTTTATCACTGGCAAACCCCTTGTTCTCGGCGGATCACATGGTCGTGAATCGGCAACCGCGAAAGGGGTAACGATTTGCATTCGGGAAGCCGCAAAGAAAAAGGGAATAGAATTGAAAGATGCCCGTGTCGTTGTTCAAGGATTTGGGAACGCCGGAAGTTTCCTCGCCAAATTCATGCATGACGCCGGTGCGAGGATTGTTGGAATATCCGATGCCTATGGAGCCCTGCACGATCCCAAAGGATTGGACATTGATTATTTGCTGGACCGCCGCGACAGCTTCGGGACGGTAACGAAGTTGTTTAGAGACACAATCAGCAATAAAGAACTGTTGGAACTGGATTGCGATATTCTCGTTCCGGCGGCGATTGAGAACCAGATCACCAAGGAAAACGCCAATAAGATTCAGGCAGGGATTGTTGTTGAGGCAGCGAATGGCCCGACGACTTTGGAAGCCACGAAGATCCTTACGGAAAGAGGCATCTTGCTCGTACCTGACGTAATGGCGAGCTCGGGTGGTGTGACGGTTTCCTATTTCGAATGGGTACAGAACAATCAAGGGTACTACTGGACGGAAGAAGAAGTGGAACAGCGACTTGAGGAAGTCATGGTGAATTCATTTAATAATGTTTACAATACGGCAATGACGCGAAGAGTGGATATGCGTTTGTCGGCATACATGGTCGGTGTTCGAAAGATGGCCGAGGCTTCACGATTCCGCGGTTGGATCTGATTGATTGCGCTTGTGTTCAAGATCCCCTATCCTTTGATAGAGGGATTTTTTACTTTGTTGGGGGTTAGGATAGAGATTCTTTATTAAACAGGAGTGGGAAGAACATGCAAGAGGATGTGGTCATCGTTGGTGGCGGCCCATGTGGGTTAGCAGCCGCCATTGCTTTGCAAAAAAAGGGGTTTTCCCCGCTAATTATAGAAAAAGAAAATGTTGTTCATTCGATTTATCGGTACCCAACTCATCAACAATTTTTCAGTACTGCTGATAAACTTGAAATTGGCGGAATTCCGTTCGTGATCGAGCAGCGGAAGCCGAAACGTAATCAAGCGCTGTCCTATTACCGGGAAGTTGTCAAACGTGAGAATCTCCAGATTCATCCATTTGAAACGGTTGAGAAGATTAATAAAGACGCACATGGGAGATTTCGGGTTCATACGGATAAAGAGGTTTATGATACAACTTATGTCGTGATTGCTACCGGGTATTATGATAGTCCAAACATTATGGGAGTTCCTGGAGAAGGATTGGAGAAGGTTTTTCATTACTTTAAAGAGGCCCATCCGTTTTTTGATCGGGACGTAATTGTCATCGGAGGGAAGAACTCTGCAGTTGACGCAACGCTTGAACTTGAGAAAGTCGGAGCCCGTGTAACAGTCCTTTATCGAGGAAATGATTATTCTTCAAGTGTCAAACCATGGATTTTGCCGGAATTTCAAGCGCTTGTCAAACACGATAAAGTCAATATGGTCTTCAATGCTGAAGTGAAGGAAATTCGTGAAGACTGTGTGGTATTCGAAGCCGACGGGAAAACCAAGACAATTGACAATGACTTTGTATTCGCAATGACGGGTTACCATCCGGATCATTCCTTTTTGTCCTCAATCGGGGTCAGGGTAGATATGGAAACGGGTCGTCCCTATTTTGACGATGATACGATGGAAACGAATGTGGAAGGAGTTTTCATCGCGGGCGTCATCGCGGCCGGGAACAATGCCAATGAAATATTTATTGAAAACGGCCGATTTCATGGAGAACAAATCGCCGAGGAGCTTTATAAAAGAACGAGTAGAAAACCGATTGTCTAACAACGATCGGTTTTTTCTTAGGGAAGAAGAATGACCCAATATTAGTCCATCAGACCTAAAATATATGAAAAAAGGATGTCTTTGTAGCCCCTAATTATGATAAAATGAACATAACCACACCGTCGGAATGGAGCATAAGTATGGTTGCAATTTTATCAGCGGCTGTAGCGCCGGGGATCGCTTTGCTGGCCTATTTTTATTTAAGAGATAAATATGATGCCGAGCCTGTGGCGATGGTGCTGCGGACTTTTATTTTCGGTGCGCTTCTTGTATTTCCGGTCATGGTCATTCAATATGCCTTTCAATATGAAGAGATTCTTCAAAGTCCTATGGCTCGCTCGTTCTTATTGTCGGGTATGTTAGAGGAGTTCCTGAAATGGTTTGTGTTGTTCTATACAGCCTACCAACATGTTGAGTTTAATGAACGTTATGATGGGATCGTCTACGGTGTTTCTGTTTCTCTCGGATTCGCCACCGTTGAAAATGTCTTTTATCTATTCGCTTACGGCATTCATCAAGCTTTTTTTCGCGCATTGCTGCCGGTATCTTGCCATGCTTTAATTGGTGTGATTATGGGTTACTATTTAGGGAAGGCGAAATTTACTCAAGGAAAACCGCAAAAGCGACTTATAGGATTTTCATTATTGGCCGCCGCGTTGCTTCATGGTCTCTACGATTATATCCTAACAGTATCGGTCCACTGGATTTATATCATTGTGCCTTTTATGTTCTACCTGTGGTGGAGTTCGCTTCGGAAGGTGAAGCTGGCTCATACTGAACAGCGGGAAAGAGGGCTTTAAAGTTCAATAATGGATTCATGTAACGGAACGGGTTTCCCGTTCTTTTTTTTATTGATTTATTCCTTAGCCGGGTTGAATAAAATATCTTTTCTTGATAGAAACTACGTGTATCCTTAGCAGTCAAATGGTATCGACGCAGAACAAATTATAAGGGAGGGTACGGGATGAGCTGGATATCGAAATGCATGAAACTCTTTTGCATTTTCATCCTTTCATTGACATTGGCTGTCGCCTTAAATCCGGGTGAACGGGCATCCGCTTTCACCGATCAGGTAATTCAAAAAGGTTCAACCGGATTGGATGTCGTGGAATTGCAGGCGAGATTACAATATATCGGTTACTATCGAGGATCTATTGATGGGGTCTTCGGATGGAACACTTATTGGGCTTTGCGGAAATTCCAGAAGAAATTCGGTCTCGAAGTTGACGGGTTGGCCGGCCTTGAAACAAGACAGAAATTGGTCTCCGTAACCAAATACGATGAACAGTGGGTGCGGGAACAAATTCGAAAAGGCGTGGAATTTACTTATTACGGGGGCACCCCCAAAAAAATCCAAACCAAGCATCCGAAAAGTGGGGGTCCTTCGAATAATCAAGGAGCACCGCGGCCGCAGGCCAATCAAGGCGGACGAGGGGGTCAAGGTGGGCAAGCACCGGGTCAGGTGCAAAACGGACAACTTGTTCGTGAAGCAGAAAACGTCCCTGAAGGATTTTCGCAAAGCGATATTGAGTTGATGACACACATGGTCTTCGCCGAAGCAAAAGGCGAACCTTATATCGGAAAAGTAGCCGTGGCAGCCGTCATCTTAAACAGGGTCAACAGTCCGAAATTCCCGAATACGGTATCGGGTGTCATTTACGAACCGCAGGCTTTCACCTCAGTGGCGCAAGGTACTTTATGGGCAGGAAAGCCTGGTAAGGAATCTAAGAAGGCTGTATTGGATGCCTTAAACGGCACAGATCCATCAGGTGGAGCACTTTATTATTTCAATCCGGCAAAGGCTACGTCTGATTGGATTTGGTCGCGACCGCAAATCAAAAAAATCGGCGAACACATTTTCACGAATTAACGGAGGTGAATGGATTTGACACGTACGGTGACCATTATTGTGCTGGCTATAGCGCTTGTTGCCACAGGATATTGGGGATATCAGGAGCATCAAGAGAAAAACGCGGTTCTGCTTCAGGCGGAAAATAACTACCAGCAAGCTTTTCACAACCTCGTTTACCACGTTGATCAATTGCAGGACAAAATCGGGACTACACTCGCAATGAGTTCGAAGCAAACCCTTTCACCTGCATTAGCTCAAGTATGGAGATTGTCAACAGCGGCTCACGGGGAGGTAGGAAAGTTACCGCTGACCTTGATGCCTTTCAACGATACAGAAGAGTTTCTCTCCAATATAGGTGAGTTCAGTTATCGGGTCACGACCCGTAATTTGAGTAAGAAGCCTTTAACAGAAAATGAATATCAGACGTTGGAGAAGCTTTATAAACGTTCATCAGCCATTGAGCATCAATTGCGCCGCGTTCAGG
>DASTWO010000046.1:0-54006 GCA_035776675.1 Caryophanales bacterium | reverse complement strand
TTGTTCGTAAAGAAGATTATAGATATCAGTAATGGTATGGGCGCTAATCCCCTTATATAACAAATCTTGTGTGGGGAAAATCTCGTCCCTTTTTTCCTGGGGAAGACTGTAAAAATAATTGACGTAATCAGGCGAGAAATGTTCCAGGCTTAATTTCGTATCTTCCATTGGGAAATAGCTTTTCGACCTTGTCATCCAGTCCAGACTGTAACCGCACTCTTCGCGTTCTTTCAATAATTCCCTAAATACCTCTGCAGCACTTTGTCCGGAACCGACAATTGTTATGGATTCCGCATCTCTGCATCGATCTTGATGATCCAAAAACTCTGAAGTATGGAAAACATCATTGGCGGGATATCCTCGAAAAGATTCAGGTACGAAAGGAACCGTACCAACACCTAATACAAGATGGCGCCCAAAACTGATTTGCAGGTTTCCGGTTTCTCGGTTCCTCGTTTCTACTTCAAAACATTCTTGATCTTGATGATACTGAACTTTAACAACCTCATGGCCAAACAAACAATTTTCAAGTTGATTGGCTGCCCACCGACAGTAATGATTGTATTCGTTTCTCGGCATTTCCAACCGTTGCAGAAAATAAAAATGGTATAGACGGTTATGTTCCTTCAAGTAATTTAAATAGCTAAAAGGATTCGTTGGGTCGGCCATGGTAACCAAGTCCGCCAGGAAAGGCACCTGTAGCCTTGTTCCCTCGATAAGCATACCTGGATGCCAATCGAATTGTGGCTTTTGTTCGAAAAATAATGCATCTACCTCTGGTACCTTCTCCAAAAGGCACGCCAAACCCAGATTAAAGGGGCCGACTCCTACCCCGATTAAGTCGTGTATGTTTCCTTCGTTTATCCTGTTCACTGACATTATGCCACTCCTTCTGTGCTCAATCCGCTTTAACGATCTGAACCGATTTGTAAGTTTACATAATACAATTATCGTTAAAACAATGTAGTTTGGTCATCATCTTGGCTGATCTTTTCACTCCAAATCTCGATAACCTCTCCGGTTTCATCGATATCAAGTATGAAAGAACCGTTATTATATCGATCACTGTTTCGTAATTTCCAGGTATCAACGGATTCAATATGGCCTTTTTCAGTTTTTAACCAAACTCTTTCGTTCTCTTTCACCACATCTATATCCGCCACTCGGTGTGGATGTTTCTTTAATTCTCTCAGAATCACGACTCCCCGTTTAGCACGTGAAGTCTTCTCGAATTCTTTGTTGATCTCCATCTTTTTCACCGCTCCGCGATGAGTGGCTATGAATAATTCGAAACTGGATTCCGAAGCCGGTAAGATTTTGCCCCCGACAAGCCAATCGTCCTTCTTTAAGTTTATGCCTTTCACTCCTGCTGCGCGTTGTCCCACTGCACTGACTTCTTCTTCGTCAAACCACAATCCGTAACCTTTCCGAGTCACTAGAAATAGATCGTCGGAACCGTTTGTAAGATGGACGTCTATCAGTTGGTCCTCCCCTTTCAAACGAAGAGCTGTCAAGGCTTTCGAATGACGTTGCGCCTTATATTGATCAAGTTGGGTTTTCTTCACCATGCCGTTTTTCGTTACAAACAACAAGAATTGCGGTGTGGAAAAGTCCCTGATTGGAACCGCGGTGACAATCCTCTCATCCTGATCAATAGGGACAATATTGTTTACGGGCTGCCCCAGGTCTTTCCAACGAATATCAGGTAATTTATGTACAGGTAAGAAAAGATAATTCCCTTTGTTTGTGAAGACCAACAACGTATCCGTAGTATTGATTTCAAATTGGGTAAGCAATCGGTCTGATTCTTTCATCCCAAAATCTGCACCGTTCGAAGCGGCATAAGATCGCGGACTTGTCCGTTTAATATAACCGTCTTTTGTTACGGTTACGATCACATCTTCTGAAGCAACGACAACTTCAAGATTGATCTTCAATTCTTCAACTTTGTCTTCGATTCGGGTTAATCGGGTATCATTGTATTTTTTCTTCAAAGCCAGCAAAGTTCTTTTGATCACGTTGACCAGCTTTTTCTCACTGTTTAGAATCTCTGTCAGTTTCTTGATCTTATCATCCAATTCATCCGCTTCTTTCTCAAGCGTCTGAATATCTGTGTTGGTTAGACGATAAAGTTGCAACGTTACGATTGCTTCTGCTTGCGGTTCGCTAAACTCAAATTTGTTAATCAAGTTGTTCTTCGCATCTCGTTTATCTTTGGACCCACGAATGGTATCAATCACTTCATCAAGAATCGAGATGGCCTTCATTAGACCTTCGACAATATGACGGCGTTCTTCCGCTTTCTTCAGTTCATAGCGTGAGCGATTGGTGACAACCTCTTTCTGATGATCGATATAAGCTCCGAGGAGTTGTTTCAGCCCCATCAATTGCGGAGTCTTGTTGTAGATGGCCACCATGTTGAAATTGTACGCAATCTGCAAGTCAGTATTTTTATAAAAATAGTGCAGTACGCCCTCGGCGTCGGCATCTTTCTTTAATTCAATTACAATTCTCATTCCGGTCCGGTCTGTTTCATCACGAACTTCGGCAATGCCCTCAACTTTCTTGTCAAGCCGCAGTTCCTCCATTTTCTTGACAAGGTTGGCTTTGTTCACCTCATATGGAATTTCGGTGACCACAATCTGTTGACGTCCGCCCTTCATATCTTCGATTTCAGCTTTTCCACGGACAATTGTTTTGCCTTTACCGGTTTCATATGCTTTTCTCAGACCGTCTTTACCTTGAATAATGCCACCGGTCGGAAAGTCCGGTCCCTTTACATGTTTCATAAGATCTTCGACACTGCAATCCGGGTTTTCCATCATCAAAACCGCGGCGTCAACGACTTCTCCAAGCTGATGAGGAGGAATATCCGTGGCATATCCGGAGGAAATACCTGTTGAGCCATTGACAAGCAAATTCGGAAACATTGCCGGCAAAACAACAGGCTCTTTCTGAGTATCATCAAAGTTCGGAGCAAACTCCACTGTGTCCTTGTCGATATCTTGCAAGAGTTCTGCTGCGATGGATGACAATTTCGCCTCAGTATACCGCATTGCCGCAGGCGGGTCTCCATCGACACTGCCGTTATTACCATGCATTTCAATGAGGAGTTGACGGACCTTCCACTCCTGGCTCATTCGAACCATTGCATCATAGACAGACGTGTCCCCATGCGGATGATAGTTACCGATTACGTTCCCCACTGTTTTTGCAGATTTCCGGAATGGCTTGTCTGCAGTGTTGCCATCTTGATGCATGGCATACAAAATTCGTCTCTGCACGGGCTTTAATCCATCTCTAGCGTCAGGCAACGCCCGGTCTTGAATAATATATTTACTATATCTCCCGAAGCGGTCACCGATGACTTCTTCAAGAGGAAGATCCAAATATTTTTCCGCGTTCGCCACTTCTTGTTCCTCCCTTATAGCTTGGCTACTTCATTTGGTGGCCAAGAGATGCCTGATTATTCGTCCTCTTCAATAACCGCCAAATTCTCATTGTCGAGAATATTTGTATCCTCATTGAGTCCAAAAGCGACATTTGATTCAATCCATTTTCGGCGAGGTTCAACCTTATCCCCCATTAAAACCGATACGCGTCGTTCCGCTCTTGCAACATCTTCAATATTGACGCGGATCAAAGTTCTTGTCTCCGGATTCATTGTCGTTTCCCATAATTGGTCAGCATTCATCTCGCCAAGGCCTTTATAACGCTGGATTGTATAACCGCGTCCGATTTTCTTAATGGCTTCCTGCATTCCTTCTTCATCCCAGGCATATTCGACAACTTCTTTCTTGCCCGTTCCCTTGGAAACCTTATAGAGAGGCGGAAGGGCAATATATACTTTCCCGGCTTCAATCAGCTGTTTCATATATCGGTAAAAGAATGTCAGAAGCAAGACCTGAATGTGGGCTCCATCTGTATCCGCATCGGTCATAATAACAATCTTGTCATAATTAGAATCATCCAGATTAAAGTCCGCTCCGATTCCCGCCCCGATGGCATGAATGATGGTGTTGATTTCTTCATTTTTGAAAATATCCGGAAGCTTAGCTTTTTCGGTATTAATGACTTTACCCCTCAACGGTAATATCGCCTGAAAACGACGGTCACGCCCTTGTTTCGCAGAGCCGCCGGCGGAATCACCCTCAACCAGATATAATTCGTTTCGATCCGTTTTACGAGAAGTGGCGGGAGTTAACTTACCACTCAGCACCGATTCTTTACGTTTTCCCTTTTTCCCACCTCGAGCATCCTCACGGGCTTTTCTGGCCGCTTCACGGGCTTGGGCAGCTTTGATTGCCTTTTTGATGAGGGTTTCACTGGTTTTCGGGTTCTCATTCAGGAAATAGGTAAGCTGTTCAGAAACAACGCCATCAACTGCCGAACGGGCTTCGCTTGTTCCCAATTTGCTTTTCGTTTGGCCTTCGAATTGCAGTTTGTCCTCTGGAATTCGTACAGAAATCACTCCTGTAAAGCCTTCGCGAATGTCGTTTCCGTCAAGATTCTTATCCTTCTCTTTCAAGAATCCATTTTTCCTCGCGTGATCGTTAAATGCGCGTGTAATTGCCGTTCGTGCCCCATGTTCATGGGTTCCGCCATCCTTCGTTCTGACATTGTTGACGAAGGAAAGGACACTTTCCGAATACCCGTCATTGAATTGAAAGGCAAGCTCCACTTCAATTTCGTTCTGTGTTCCTTCAAAGAACACAACCGGATGAAAGGTATCTTTCTCCTCGTTCAAATAGTCAACGAACGCCTCAATCCCCGTTTCATAATGGAACAATTCCTTCTCATTCGAACGTTCATCTACCAATTCTATACGGATGCCTTTTTGTAAAAAGGCGGCTTCACGAAGCCGTTCACTTAAAGTTTCAAAATGGAAAGTGGTCGTGTTAAAAATCGCTGGATCCGGTTTAAAGCGAATGATGGTTCCCGATTCACGGGAAGTCCCGATGTTTTCCAACGTGGTAGCAGGTTTCCCGCCATTCTCAAACCGTTGTCTGAACTTATTACCGTCACGTTTAATTGTGACCTCAAGCCATTCGGAGAGCGCATTAACAACAGATGCACCCACGCCATGAAGACCGCCGCTGGTTTTGTAACCCCCGCCTTTGCCAAATTTACCACCGGCATGAAGGACAGTCATGATGACTTCAGTTGTAGGTTTCCCGGTCTTATGCATACCAGTAGGCATTCCGCGTCCTTTATCCGTTACACTGATGCTGTTGTCTTTATGAATGATAACTTTTATGTAATCGCCATAGCCGGCAAGAGCCTCATCTACAGCATTGTCGACAATTTCATGAACGAGGTGGTGAAGACCTCGAGCATCCGTGCTGCCAATATACATACCCGGCCGCTTTCGCACGGCCTCCAATCCTTCCAATACTTGAATCGCATCATCATTATAGTCAACCTGTTTCATTGCCACCCTGTTTCTTGCCCCCTTCAACACTTCTTCAATAAAATAAGTATATCAGAACGTTTGTTTCGTGAACAGCCTTGCCTTGCTAATATGCGGTTCTTTATCTATTCTATCTTTTTTTCAGCGTTTCGCAAACCTGCCCTTATTATGAACCAAGTTGGGCATAAAGTAAAAAAACCTCATCAAAAGTGATGAGGTTAAATACCGGACATTGCATGTTCTACCTTAATGCAACGATCCATGACAACTGTGATTCCTTTTTCTTTAAGCAAGTCATAGGCCTCTTGATTGGAAACCCCCAGCTGAGCCCAAAATACATCTGCCCCAATTTCAATGGTTTGTCGAGCCAGCTCCGGTAGAAACTCGCTTCGACGAAACACATCTACAATATCAACATGTCCCTCAATCTCTTCCAGTGAGTCAACCGCTTTGACACCAAGTGTTTCATCGACCTTAGGGTTTACTGGAATGATTTCGTACCCAGCTTCTTGCATAGCTTTCGAGACACCATAAGAAGTGCGATCCGGATCATCAGACAGTCCGACTACCGCAATACGCTTTTTGGTTTGTAAGATTTCCTTGATTTCATCACGACTCGGGTTTTCAATTGCCATATAGATCACCTCTTTCTAAGAAAGACGATAAACCTCTTTATACTTATTTTCAAGGTAATCAATCAGATATTGAGCATTCAACCCTTCTCCAGTTACATCTTTCAAGATTTCAATAGGTTTTTTCATTTTTCCGTACTGATGAATATTACGAGTCAGCCAATCCTTGACCGGCTGTAAATTGCCATCGGACAGCAATTCGTCAAAGTTCGGTAAATCCTTTAACATTGCATTCTTGAACTGCGCGGCATACATATAGCCCAAAGCGTAGGAAGGAAAATAACCGAATGCACCACCGGACCAGTGAACATCCTGTAGAATACCGTGTGCATCATCTTCTGGCACAATACCAACGTATTCTTTCATTTTCTCGTTCCAAATTTCCGGCAAGTCCTTTACTTCGATTTCATTATTGAATAACCCTTTTTCAATTTCATAACGAACCATAATGTGAAGCGGATAGGTCATCTCATCTGCTTCAATTCGGATCAAAGAAGGACCGGCAACGTTGATTGCGCGGTAATAATCCTCAAGAGACACGCCGTCAAATTGCTCGTTCGCGAATTTCTTAAGCAAATCATAATGGCGTTGCCAAAAAGACGGATGACGGCCGACAAAGTTTTCCCAGAACAACGATTGTGATTCATGAATCCCCATCGACACACCGTCTGCCAAAGGCGTTCCGGTCAATTCTTTCGATATATTCTGTTCGTAAAGAGCATGACCGCCTTCATGGATGGTACCGAAAACAGCGGTTCTAAAGTCTTTTTCATCATAACGGGTTGTAACCCGAACATCTCCAGGATTAAGCCCGGTAGCGAAAGGATGTACAGTTTCATCCAAACGTCCTGCCTCGAAGTCGTACCCCATTTCCTTTAAAATCTCCAGGCTGAAATCACGTTGTTTGTCGGCAGGAAAAGGCTTGAACAAAAATGAAGTTTCCGGTTGATCCTTCGCCTCAGTAACAGCCTTAACTAGCGGAACAATATGTTCTCGAACTTGAGCAAACACACGATCAATGACGTCCACTGTGACCCCGGGTTCATATAAATCAAGCAATGTATTATACGGATTGCCTTCATATCCCCAATATTCAACGAATCGCTTATTGAAATCCACGACTTTTTCCAGATATGGCTGGAACATGGCGAAATCGGATTCTTCCCTCGCCTCTTCCCAAACCGATTCTGCTTGCGATTGCAGAATCACAAACTCCCTGAATTCTTTCGCGGGGATTTTCGTATTGCGGTCATATTCTTTTTTACATTCTTCTACGGACTTCTTCGTGATTTCAGAAAGCTCATCCTGATTTTCCGATAACTGTTCTATGTAGGCTTTCATTTCATCGGATACGGACATCTGAAAAACATCCTCAGATAATTGCCCGATCACCTCAGAACGTTGTTCTACTCCCTTCTTTGGCGCGCCTGTGCGTAAATCCCAACCCATCAGGCCAATCGCTTCATTATAGGCTGTCATTTTCTTCAGATAATCCAGAAAAGATGCTTCAACTTCTTTCATAGATTGACTCAATCTTTACACTCTCCTTATATTTTGTTCTAGTATTTATTTCGACTATCGAAAAGAAAATTCCTGCCTTAATCATGTTGAATCACATGTACGGTTTCCGTGGGTAAGTCGTGAATGGCTTTCCTTAAAAATATCGGGTGCAAAGAAAAATCCTTACGAATTTCAGATAGCGGGAACCATTTGAAAACCAAAGGAACGTCTTCTTCAGCCCCATGAAAACTTTCGGTTTTATCGAGATAAGGGAAGGATTCGGGCAGTGAAAACAAATAGTAAAAACCGAGTTCATGGAAATGTCTCGTTTCATGTTGAAAAAAAGTTTCCATCACCCAAAGCAGACGTTGAACTTTGACTTTATCACCGAGCTCTTCCTTCATTTCTCTTTCAAGTGCATCTTTCGAATTCTCAAGCATTTCCACACGACCGCCCGGTAAGGCCCAATAATTATCACCCTCCATTTGGTGGAGCAAAACATGATGATCATGAATGCAGAGACCGACTGTGCGGTAATTAAAACGATTCTTCCCACGGTCAAAGGTTAACATCCAATCGGCTCCTTTCTAATGAGTCTAATTGCTCGCCCACTTATCTTACCATGAAAAAGAAGCCTTAAAGAAAAAAATCGCCCTCGAAAGGGCGAATGGGATTATCGGGCGGGATTCCTTTGATTTCTCTTATAGATGGAGGATCCACTCTCGTAATGTTCCCTCCATCTTCTGTTTTCCTCTTCCAATTGCTGTTGTTCGCTTTTCAGCTTTGCCATTTCTTCGAGAAGAGCGGACATCACGTTCTCGTTCATCTCAATCGTTTTTTCAACCCGCTCTTTTACTTTTTGCAGTTCTTGATCATTCATCGGGGGCCTCCTTGGGGTAATACCAGCGAAGCTGCATTTTCGGCAAATTTATGGATTAAATTGGAATCAATGATATGTAAAGTCGCATCTTCCGTAGAAAATGCGACTCCGTTTTAAAATTTTAAAATGGTTAGTTATAAGTTACCTTTCCAACAGGAACGAAGGTTTTAGCAGCTCGAATGTCATTAATGGACGGCATTCTCTTTTTTTTCTCCATAATTAGCCGGCATCATTTGAAATAATCTTATATAAAGAACGGCACCGATCAGCGTACAAAAAAATAGAATTCCGAAGACACCGATTGGCGTCATCCATGCAGAAAGAACAACCGTCAAGGGTGCAATCAAACGCCCAATCGAGTGTTGAAGATTTGAAGCTCCCATGTACCGGCCTCTTGCATGGTCAGGTGCATACTTACTAACAAAACTCTGGGCTACCGGCGAACGGCTCACCTCTCCGAACGTCATGATGACCGTGAACCCGAACAATAGCCATACATTTGTGGTCAATCCGATTAAAAACATGCCAACTCCAAAAAGAAGCGATGAAAGGACTAAAACATTTCGATCGCTCCAGTGCTCAAACCATTTAGTGATGGGCAGGACGCACAGAACAAACATCAGTCCATTTAACCCCAACATCCATCCGAACACTTCAGTGCTACTCAACGTCAGTGACCCGTTTCCCCATGCAAACAACGTTTGTGTCGGGACGTAATCTTTTACGTATACAGCCAGATACAAATCCAACTGTCTGAACGCGATCAACACAAAAATGCCAGCCAAGATATAAAGAGCGAAGACTTTGTCACGAAAGACGACGGTATAGTTTTTCCATTGTTCTTTCAAAACCAGGATCATCGTGTTCGATTGTCCCTTTTTCTCCACCGATCTCGGCAATGTTTCCCTGATGATGAAAAGGAGCGCAATGGAATAGAGCAACGTAACCATTGTACAAGTCCACAGTAACTCGTCGCGGTAATGGAAGAAAAACACCGAACCCAGTGCCGGTCCAAAAACGGCTCCAATATTCATTCCTGTAACAAAAGTGGCAAATACCTTTCTTCTGTTTTCCTCCGGTGTCAGATCGGCTACCATGGCAGAGCTTCCCGGATGATAAATCGCCCCGCCAAGGCTAATTCCGATGAAGGCCAGGTAGTCGACCCAATGGGAGACAGACATTGCAAACAATGCGAACATCCCCATTCGCATAAACGTCCCTAGAAGCAAGGAAGGTCGGCGCCCCAACGAATCAGATAGATATCCCCCAAACAAACTGCCGATGATTCCAATAAGGGGTGGTACGGTCATCAACATTCCCGCCGTCGCTTTACCTAAGGTGTCACTAAAATAAAGCGTAATGAAAGGAAAGTACATCCAAAACAACATATTGAAAAGTGTTTCACCGATCAACAAGATTTTCAGATTAAGACTCCATGATTTCCAGTGCAGTGTAGGCTCCCCCTCACGAATGTTTTCCCGGCCAGGTATCCTTACACTAAAATATTTTTTTGAAAAAATATAGACTTATATTCATCTTTCGTTTATACTAATATTATAAACGTCAGGGAATAACCCCCTTGCTTAAGATGCTTGTGTAATCGAACATTTGTTTTTGAACTTTCGTTAATAACATAAAAAAGCGACCTTCCAAAGCTTAGTCCATTGGAAGGTCGCTTTTTAAGTTGTACACCATTAAGTTCCGAAAGTAATTTTAGATATGGAACTTAGACCAATTCCGATTGTTTTGTTGTCGAAACTTACAGATTGAGCTATACTGATTTCAAAATAAATTCCGATACTCGCGCTTCTAGGAACTTTTTTGGGAGGAATTATTATGAAGCGAAACTGGGATTTGGACGAGCTGATCGAACACTTTACTATTGTTCCCAACGAAATGAAACTGATTGAGAACAAAACAGGCGACAGCAAATTAGGATTCGCTGTGCTTCTCAAATATTTTCAGATTGAAGCCAGATTCCCCGACCACAAAAACGAAATTCCCAAAGCTGTGACTGTATACATTGCAAAGCAACTTTTTATGGATGCCAACTTGTTTAGTCAGTATGATTGGAATAAACGTTCCGCACGGTACCATCGCGCCGAGGTAAGGGATTTTTTCGGCTTTCGAGAGGCCACGGTTCAGGATACCGAAACCATTACTGACTGGTTGGAACATCACATTCTTTATTATAACCATGTATTTGAACATCTTGAAGAACAAGCTTACCTGCAATTTAGGGAACTCAATCTGGTGCCCCCTCCTTCCAAACAACTGAAACGTTTAATTCGTTCGTCGATTCGTTCCTATGAGGATAGGTTTTTTCAAAGCGTTTATAAGAAAATACCGAAGTCGTCCATTTCAAGGTTAGACGCTCTTCTTGATAGCATAGCAGTAAATGATGTTGAGGATGAAGAATTTTTGTCACCTTCCTCAGTGGATGATCCAATGACCTTTCATGAATTAAAATCAGATCCGGGCCGTGTGGGATTAGAAAGTGTACTACGGGAGTTAAATAAATTACGTACGATTCGTAATTTGAATTTGCCCGATGATCTTTTTAAGGGTATTCCACAAAAGGTGCTTAAAAAATATAGACAACGAGTAGCCACAGAAGATCTTCGCGAAATAAGAAGGCATCCAACCCCAATTCGCTATACATTGCTTGCAATATTCTTTTGGCTTCGTGGCCGGGAAGTCACGGATAGTTTGGTAGATTTATTGATTCAAATTGTCCACCGTATTGGGGTACGCGCTGAACGGAAGGTAGATCGAGAAATTATAAATGATTTAAAACGGGTCACTGGAAAATCGACGATCCTGTTTAACATGGCTGATACTGCTTTAAAGCACCCCGAGGGTGTGATTAAAGATGTTCTGTATCCGGTGGTTAAGGAGCAGACATTAAGGGATTTAGTAAAGGAATTTAAACATACAGGACCAGCATATCAGGAAAAAATTCATACTGTGATTCGATCTTCTTACAGCACTCATTACAGACGTATGGTTCCCGAGATTCTAGACATCCTCGAATTCCGTTCCAACAATGACGTTCATCGCCCTGTCATTAAGGCCTTATCCATTATCCAAAAGTATGCCAAAACGGGGCAACACTATTTTTCATTAACCGAAGAAACCCCGATCGAGGGAATTATCCGCCCGAAATGGCGTGATTTAATGATTGAACAGGACGATCATGGGAATCAACGTGTAAATCGGATCAATTACGAAATTAACGCGCTACAAGCTTTACGAGATAAACTTCGGTGTAAGGAAATTTGGGTTGTCGGGGCAGATCGCTACCGAAATCCTGACGAAGACCTTCCACATGACTTTGAAGAACGGCGAAAAGAAAATTACGAAGCCCTTAAGCAACCTTTAGACCCAGAGGTTACAATTGAAAGGTTAAAACTAGACATGAAACAAGCTTTAGAGAAATTGGACAAGGGGTTGCCTAAAAATCCAACGGTACGTGTCACAACAAAAGGAAACGGCTGGATTTCTTTATCCCCATTGGAGCCGCAGCAGGAACCCTTGCATTTATCTCGGCTTAAAGCAGAGGTTATGCGCCGATGGCCAATGACGAATCTACTTGACATTTTGAAAGAAGCCGATTTACGTGTGAATTTTACCGATCATTTTCAAACTGCTGCTGTGCGTGAAACATTAGATCGTTCGACGATTCAAAAACGTCTCATTCTTTCCCTTTATGGGTTAGGAACCAATACCGGTTTGAAGCGAGTTTCCGCAGGAAATTACGGAGAAAGTTTTAAAAATCTATTGTATATCCGTAGAAAGTTTGTCCATAAAGATAACCTTCAAAAAGCCATAGCCGAAGTGGTGAACGCCATATTAAACAATAGAATGCAAGAAATATGGGGAGAAGGAACGACCTCTTGTGCGTCAGACGCAAAAAAATTTGGAGCCTGGGATCAAAATTTAATGACTGAATGGCATATTCGTTACCGTGGCCGTGGGGTCATGATTTATTGGCATGTCGAGAAAAATTCCACTTGTATCTATTCGCAGTTGAAATCCTGTTCCTCATCGGAGGTTGCAGCCATGATCGAAGGCGTCCTGCGTCATTGCACAGATATGAATGTTGAAAAAAACTACGTTGATACACATGGTCAGAGTGAAGTGGCTTTTGCCTTTTGTCATTTGCTTGGTTTTCAGCTTATGCCTCGATTGAAATCAATCCATCGGCAAAAATTATACCGTCCGGAACCTGGTATGAAGGAATCGTATCCGAATCTCCAACCCATTCTCACACGCCCGATCAATTGGGAGTTGATTCGGCAACAGTACGATCAGATGATCAAATATGCGACGGCTCTCCGATTGGGAACAGCTGAAACCGAGGCAATTTTGAAGCGCTTTACACGAAACAACTTAAAACATCCTACTTATCAGGCATTGGCCGAACTTGGAAAGGTCATCAAAACGATTTTCCTTTGTGAGTATTTGAATTCGGAGCAAATTCGGCGGGAAATTCATGAAGGATTAAATGTCATTGAGAACTGGAATTCAGCCAACAGTTTTATTTTCTATGGCAAAGGTGGCGAAATTTCTACGAATCGTTTGGAAGATCAAGAAATCGCAGTCTTGTCGCTTCACCTGTTGCAAAATTGTTTGGTTTATATTAACACCTTGATGTTCCAAGAGGTATTGTCGGAACAGAAATGGTTTGAATTGATGGAACCAGAGGATTTACGAGCTCTTACTCCGCTGGTTTACAGCCATGTTAATCCTTACGGCACGTTCGAATTAAATATGGAAGAAAGACTTCACATTAAAGGGGTATCCGCATGACAACACAAAGAACGCCTGCAAATAAGAAAGCAAGAGAGTTGGCAAAATATCTTCGGGGTGAACGACCGGACTATGATTATCTAAAGCGGGTATTTCAACATCTAAGAGAAGAATTAGAGGTCGAAGTAACAAAGAAACCAAAAAAACTGCCGTATGTACCGACGGAAGATGAACTGAAACGTTATTACGATTTGGTTTGGAACGGGAAAAATTTTCGTCACATGATGATTATCAAAACCTTTGTATACACTGGTGTACGTGTAAGTGAATTAGTCAACATTGAACTCACGGATGTAAACCTATCCCATTGTCAAATCCGAATTAACAAAGGAAAAGGAAAAAAAGATCGAGTGGTTCCGTTTCCGCAATCATTTAGGGAGTTATTAGCCATGCACGTTGATTCCATGCAAAAGGAAAACGCCCGTTACCTTTTCGAATCAAACTGGAAGAAGAAATATACGGATCGGGGTGTTCGCAAAATTTTAGCCAAGTATTCAGAGGAAGCCGGAATGTCACAATCGCTTTCTCCACATAAGCTCCGGCACTTTTTATTGACATGGCTAAAAAGGAAAGGGATCGATGATGCCTTGATCCAACCGTATAGCGGTCATGAAAGTCGCAAATCACTTGAAGTTTATTCTAAGTTGGCACTGCCAGAAGCTCAAGAAAAATATAATGAGGCTATGGATCAATTTCCATTTTAACCCATACATTTGCCGGATTTGCAGCTTCGCTGGTACTACCCCTCCTTGGTATGTATGAACTCCTCATCATACCCTTCGAACCCTTTGTTCATTTTATTTCCCTATAAACATAAATAAAAGCACCCGGAGGTGCTGATTTCAAATCAAAAAAACCCTTATAAAAGGGTTGGATGGTTGACGACGCTTCATAAGCCATGTTCTGTTCCTGTGTACTGCAAACGGTGTTACCCTTGTACGTCGGCGGTAATCATCTATCTCCGGATGTCTGGCATCCGGCTCCCTCTGAAGTTCATTTCCTTCGAGAAAGCTCCCCTACCATCATTTGGGTTTCTCGCTCGTGGGGTTTACCTCGTTCCACTCCTGCCGTTTCCGGAAGGACTTCGTCACTGTGGCACTTTAAAGGTATTAGCACCTTATCACATGGACTTAGCTGCTTTCCCTGCCGTTAACCCCGTCGAAACCGGGCTACCCTGACTTATTGTTTCGTCAGGCACGAACACTACGGTCATCTCAGACCGTGCGAGCATGGACTTTCCTCTACATCGATCGATGCAGCGATTACCCGACGTCATCAACCAAATCACTCTTCTTATTATAGCCTTTTTCCATTAAAAAATCAAAGTACAGTACGTGAAACTTTCTTTGTTCAAACAAATGATAATGAGCTAAATCTCAAAAAAGTGCCTTAGCGGCCCCGTATTACTCGTAAAGTTTGCTGCCGAATACATGTTTCTCAAGATTAGACAGACGCTTTAATATATCATAATTGGTATTCCCGGCCTGTGAAGCCTGTGAAGATTGCCGCTTATGCTGACCTTGCAATTTCTCAATTTCTCTGCGAAGTTTATTATTTTCCTGTTCAAGATGATCCTTTTCCTTCTGAAATAGCTCATAATCCTTAATGATGAGATCCAAATATTGGTCGACATCATCTTTATCGTAACCACGCATACCAGACTTGAAATCCTTCTCCAGAACATCTTTGGCTGTTAAATGGATTCTGCCTTCATTTTCCAATTTCCATCACCTCAACATTGATCTTATTTTCCCCAAACTTCGTTCTACTAACAAAATTTTGTCGTTCTAAACTATATATATGTCGGGGCCTGTCCGCAATATGATGGTAGGTTCAGCCCATCCTGTTCATAACGAAAAAAGTAACCCCTATCATCAAAAAGAACAATAATACCAATAATCGGCTCAACTTTCATTCCCCTTCATGTCATATTCGTTGGTGTCTATCTTTATTTTACGGGAAATTGCCAAAATCACAACCATTATATTGATAAAAATCGACATTTTTTTAATGAATTCATTGTTATTAAGAACAAGTTAGCTTGCGTTCAAGACGGTTGATTCTTTTTTCAAGATCCGAATTGTTCATCGATCGGCGGACAGTTCGGCTATTTTGTTTCTCAAGTCGATAAGCCCGTTTCGAACAATTCATGGCCCGTTTAAAGTCTTTATAATGATGCTCGAAAACTTTTGCCATTTCAATCAAAATATCAGGATCTCCGGAAGCTGAAGCTTCCAGCAGTTTTTCCCAAATCATCATGGCCTCATCAAATCGCTTTTGACGCTTATAAATAGCGGCAATGTTCCGATTGGCAAGCACCGATTCACGGCTCTCAGCATTAGATATTGCCAGGAAACATTCGAGCGCTTTGTTTTCCGCACCGATGTAGGCGTACCAGCGACCAATTTCATACTGTTCCTTAACCGATATGGGTATCCTCGAAAGAATCAATTGGGACAGGTGTGTATACAACGTAATTAATGAAAGGATATCATATTCATTATGTTCAAGAACACCACGAACGATTTCGGGATCCTTCTGTTTCACATATTCAAAATAATAAATCGGAACAAGATGGCCCGGTGTATCGCCCGTACGCCGGAATTTCAAAATATCACGTTCCACAACCGCCAATCGATTCGACTCTAACGTATCTTTCCACAACCTTCTGGAAGCATGAAGCAAGTCAAAATGCCCGAAAGCAGGCAACTTCGGTACAGCTTCTCGTAAGAAAGTGTGACGTGTCTTGATCTGTGGCCAGTCGAATGCCTTTCCGTTGTAAGTCACAAGATTTTTCAAGTCCTTTACATCTGACAAAAAAGCCTGGTACAGAGCCACTTCATCGCTCGGGCTCGGGAGAAAAAACTGTTTAATCACCACACGATCCTCAAGCAAGTACCCACAGCCAATGAGAAAGATTGTGTTCCCTACCCCACCTCCAAGACCGGTTGTCTCCGTATCAAAGAAAAGCAGGTCCTCGGAGGACAAGCCTTTAGCTGACAACGGATGATCCCAATTAGTCTCGTTCCATGCGGAAACAACCTCTTTCAAATCTGAAAAAGAATAACGGCCATGTTTGGTATCCAAAGGGTACGATATAGTACGAACCCATGCTGTTTGGCCATCAAACATAAAGGGCTTAGCCTGCAACTCTTCCCACTTCGCGGCACCCGCTTCCGGAACTTCCGTCCGTGTTTGATTATTCACATCTGCTTTCGATTCCGTTACAAGATCATTTTTGAAGCGAGCCAACTTCCCCTTGAGTGACAAAGGATCCCACCTCTACAAAATCATATTTAAGATCTTCAAAGCTGTTTGTTTCCCGTTTCCGTCAGCTCCTTCTGGGGAACCGACACAAGACGGACAGCCTCCATCGCACGAGCAACGCTGAATCAAGGCCGTGGCTTCTTTCAACAACTGCTGCATGGATTGATAAACGTTCTCGCTTAATCCAATACCACCAGGATAACGATCATACAGAAAAATGGTCGGCTGACCGGAATGAACGGCCTTGACCTGTGGAACCACATGCAAATCAGATGCATCACACATTACAAAAAGCGGTGCCGTCGTCCGTAAAACATTGGCGATTCCGACCAATCCGTGTTCAATATGTTCTTCACTCAGTTGAGATGAAACAGCATTAGGCAATGACAACCAGGCGGCATTCGTATGGAGCTCTTCTTCCGGTAAATGAATGTGTCCCCACCCGATGTTTTCATGGGTTTCAAACTTTATTTTCTTATAAATCGTCGGCATCGCGTTCACTGTTACCTCTCCAAAAGCGAATTCAGCTTGTCCGGATACCGTTTCCTCATCTGTTTCCAGCACCTTCAGTTGGACAGCCATATGAGCATCTGTATAATGATTAACGCTTACCTGGCGAACGTAAGCCTTCTTCTCTTCCCAATCAAGATTGTCCACATGATATTGAACACCTTCATGCAAATAAATCGCGTCATCGTGCAGCAAAGTCATCGCACTGAATCGGTCCATCTCACCAATGACACGTACATTCGCAACCTCAGTCTGGTCGATAATCACGACATTTTCCTGGGAAGCGGAACGCAAACTTATATTATAGGCTGGAAACGAATCGTTCATCCAGTACCATCTTTCGTTTTGAAAATGCAAAATCTGCTCGTCCGTTAAAAAATCGAGTACTTCTTCGACCTCAACCCCGTCAAAAGTTTCTCCTTTGGCAAACGGCAATTCGTAAGCCGCGCATTTCAGGTGGTCCACCAGAATAATCAGGTTGTTTGGATTGATTCTGGCTCTTTCCGGCGTTCTAGTGAAAAAGTAATCCGGGTTCTGGATCATGTATTGATCAAGGGCGTTTGAACTAGCGACCAGAAAAATCACGGCTTCTCCCTGTCGACGCCCCGCACGACCCGCCTGTTGCCACGTACTTGCAACTGAGCCGGGATAACCCGTCATTACACACACCTGCAGCTGGCCGATATCCACACCTAACTCAAGTGCATTGGTGCTGACAACGCCAAGCACGTCGCCATTACGCAGTCCATTTTCGATTTCACGGCGTTGTTTTGGTAAATAACCTCCGCGATAGCCGCGAATTCTCGGTGCCCCAAGTTTTTTCTGAAAGATCTTTTGCAAATAGCTTAATAGAATTTCCACTCGAACTCGGCTTCTGCCAAATACAATGGTTTGCACTTCATTTTCCAAAAATAGTTTGGCGATATTTCGCGCTTCCAAAGTGGCGCTCCGCCGAACGTTAAGCGGTTTGTTGACGACAGGCGGATTATAGAAAACAAAATGCTTTGCTCCGGCAGGCGCCCCATTATTATCTATTAATTTCATAGGTCTCCCTGTTAATTGCTCGGCAATTTCCTTCGGATTCGCGATTGTTGCCGATGTACATATGAAAACCGGATCACTGCCGTAAAACCGGCAAATCCGCTTCAAGCGGCGAATGACATTGGCCACATGGCTGCCAAAAACACCTCGGTATGTATGAACCTCGTCAATGACAACATATTTCAGATTTTCAAAAAGCGAGACCCATTTTGTATGGTGCGGCAGAACTCCGGAATGAAGCATGTCCGGGTTGGTCATGACCACATGGCCGGCCTTTCGTATTTTCTGGCGGATGCTTGAGGGCGTATCGCCGTCATATGTGTATGTGTTCACGTTCAGTTCGGCATCTTCAATCCATTCAGTAAGTTCGCTTTTCTGATCCTGAGACAAAGCCTTTGTCGGAAACAAATACAGTGCTCGGCTGTTCGGATTTTGCGTAACCTCTTGTAACACGGGTAAGTTATAACAAAGCGTTTTTCCCGAAGCCGTAGGGGTCACAACAACAACATTTTGTTCATTGTCAACCGCAGCCGTAAAGGCTTCTTTCTGATGAGAATAAAGCTGGTCAATGCCTCGCTTATTTAAAGAAGTTTGTAATGAAGCATGGATCGACTTCGGAAAACCGGCGGTTTTCGCGTTTCTTTCGGGTATGGTCTCCCAATGAGCGATATTTTCCATGAATTCAGGTTTGCTTTTTATAATAGTCATACATTCAATTATCGATTTCTTCACAGGAATCATGTTGTCACCTCGAAATTCGATGTTTTGCTAAAGTAATCATAACATATTTCTGATGACGAATAAACGTTCGCAAGTAAAGAAGTTATCCTTCTGAATTGGAGATTCTACTGTAAATAGAACCGATTCAACCAACGGTTGATGGTGCATGTAATTGAGCTGTGCTATGCTCAAAATACACAGTGCGCACTGTTAATGGCTGTACCAGTTAGATGCGGCCCAAAATCTCTTTCAATAAAAAAATCAACCTTTATGATGCATAAGAGGGAGGAAATAACGATGCTAGACGCAAGAATGATTGGATCCTACATTTCAAGTTTGCGGAAAGAAGCGGATTTCACCCAGGTCGAACTTGCGGATCAATTGAACGTCAGCCACCAGGCGGTTTCCAAGTGGGAACGAGGCGATTCGATCCCCGATATTGGAAGTTTAATGGACCTTTCAAAATTATTCAGGAAATCCGTGGATCAATTGCTATACGGCCAAAACCACCCGGCCAACGGAAAAACGGGTTCTTTGCTTTCTCATCTAGCTGATAAACGACCTGACCAAGCCGCTGAAACAATCAATCAAGGAGAGGCTGAGATGGAGGGACTTGTAGATGTGGCACCGCTTGTTAAAGCAAGCGACTTTCGTAAAGTATCGAATGCTGTGAATCGAGATCGGTTTACATTTGCTCATGTAACAGAATTAGCACCATTTCTCGACGAGGAAACGCTGGATGTCCTCGTACAAGAAATAAAAAGACCGGAAATGAAGATCGAAGATGTGATTTCTTTGGCCCCATTTCTCAACCAAAATACTTTGGCTGCACTAATGGAAGAAGTGAATGACACTCCTAACATCAATGAGATAATAAGTCTGGCGCCATTTATCAGGGAATACGCTGATAAATTTATCGATAAAGCCGAAATCACAATGTTGGACTGGGAGGAAATCACAGCTCTTGCTCCCTTCATACGCTCAAAATCCCTGGTAAATCTTATCGATAAAGCTGAAATGGAAACACCCGATATACGACAACTCATTGAGCTAGCCCCCTTTTTGGGAGAACATCTCGATCAATATCTTGAAAAGATCAATACTGATAAATTACGTTGGGAAGACATCCAGTCACTCGCGCCGTTTGTAAATCGTAAAATCCTATCCGACCTTGTCGGGCAAACCCATGAATCTCCTAATGCGCATCAACTTGCAGAAATAGCACCGTTCCTCGACAGAGAACAGGCAGGAGACTTTCTTAAGCAAATGAATGTGAAAGATCTCAATCCTGATGTTCTTTCATCCATTGCCCCATTCATCAGTAAAGAGGATCTGAGTCAATTAATGGCTAAAATGCTTGAAAAAGACGAAAGCTCATCATGAGAAAAAGCCGGTTTTTACTCCGGCTTTTTTTATCGGTTTAATTGCTTTATAACATCCTCAACATTTGTTGTCGGCCTCTGACAGCTGAAATTCTCACAGACATACACTGTTGTCTCATCCTGGGCGGCAAAACCTGACGTAAATGAAGCGGCATGTGCGAGTTCGTTCACATTATCTGTTCCGAGAAACGTCACTTCTGGTAAGAATTCCTGTTGTAAAGTTCCGATCAGTCGCCTGTAATTTTGGTCATCTTTATCCCCCAACACAACAACTTCCTTGCCAGACATTTGTGTCACCAACAGACTTTGCAAGAAATAGGTGAAACCACTCGGGTAATAGGACGCTTCGTCAGAAAACACCTCGAACATTTCAGATACTTTGTTCTCAAATGCCGTTTGCCCTGTCAGTTTTGACAAACGCAATAGCTGCAACGCCGCTACACTGTTGCCTGAGGGAACTGCGGCATCATACAATTCCTTTGGGCGGGTAATGAGCGACTCACTGTCGTTTCCATAAAAATAAAATCCGCCTTTCTCGGCATCCCAAAAGAGATCGATCATCTCATGCGCCAAATCTACAGCTCTCTTCAAGAAGTCAACATCTAGCCGGGTTTCATAAAGTTCAATGTAAGCCCAAAGCAGATTGGCATAATCATCGATGAATCCCTTATGTTTCACCTCGCCATCACGATAACGAGCCATTAATCGGCCGTTTTCCGCTAATGTTTCTTCGATAAAAATAACTGCTTCTTCAGCGATTTGGATGTATCCATCATCGTCGAAAACTTGTCCAGCCTTGGCAAACGCCACGGCCATTAACCCGTTCCAAGAGGTAAGAATCTTATCATCCTTATGCGGATGAACCCTCTTTTCTCTCGCTTTAAATAATTGTTGACGCGCTCGTTCCAACGATTTGCGTTCCTCTTCGGAAAGCACATTTTCAATCAGATAAGGGATGTTTTTCCCTTCAAAATTCCCCTCTTCGGTGATGTCATACACCTTACAGAAATGCTCTCCTCCATCTCGATCCAAAACATCAAGAATTTCATCCTTCGTCCATAGATAGAACTTGCCTTCTTCCCCTTCGGAATCGGCATCTTCAGCGGAATAAAAGCCACCTTCGGTGTCTCGCATTTCCCTGGTGACATAGGATAAAATTTCTTCTGACACCGTGCGGTACCGATCTATTTTTGTGACCTGATAAGCTTCAGTGTAGGCGATTGCGAGCATCGCCTGATCATAAAGCATTTTCTCGAAGTGTGGCACCAACCACCGCTCATCTACCGAATAACGCGAGAATCCGAAGCCAATGTGATCGTATATCCCACCATCAGCCATTGAATCTAACGTCTTAGTAACCATTTCCAGGGCCTGAGTTTCCCCGGTCCAACGATGATACCTTAATAAATACGTCAATTGATGCGGTGACGGAAATTTAGGTTCCTGGCCAAATCCACCGTATTCGGGATCAAATGCTTCTTCCAGCTGCCGATGACATTTATGTAAGATTTCCGGGTCAATGGTTTGTTTTTCACGACGATGTTTCTGGAAGGCTTCTGTGACTTGGTTGCCGATATTTGTGATTTTTTCAGGGGTTTCTTTGTACTGCTTGTACAACTGTGTAATGACCTCTACAAATCCTGGATGTCCAAATCGACTCTCCTTCGGAAAATAAGTCCCGGCATAAAAAGGTTTCTGATCCGGTGTCACGAACACATTCAACGGCCATCCACCTTGACCGGTCATCGCCTGACACACTTTCATATAAATCGCGTCAACATCGGGCCTCTCCTCCCGGTCAACCTTTATGGAAACGAACCGATCATTTAACATTTCGGCGATTTCTGGATCTTCGAACGTTTCATGGGCCATGACATGGCACCAATGACAGGTGCTATAGCCGATACTTACAAGCACTGGTTTGTTCTCCGCTTTCGCTTTTTCAAAAGCTTCTTTTCCCCAAGGATACCAGTCCACAGGATTATGAGCATGTTGCAGTAAATAAGGAGACTTTTCATTGGCCAAATGGTTCATTCTAATACTCCTTTCGATAATAGTGTATCTACCTAAAGCGTTATCCTTCAGATGAGATAACGCCACTTAAGGCCATAGCTTTTATAATTCCTTTTTCATCAAATAATAATGACTGCGATCCCGTGCTTGATCTTTTTTTATGACAACAAAACCATTCTTCTCAAGAATCCTCTGGCATAAAGAATGACTCCTGCATTTATGTGTATTTTCTTTGTCCTTCTCTTATAATCTTGTTCAGCATGCTGCAAAAGATACTTACCGATCCCTTGCCCCATCCATTCGGGTATAATATACATATGACGAATATGCTCGTTCTTCCAACCAGAAGTCCCTATGATATCCCCGTATTTATCTATACATTTGAATAAACAACCGTCGACAATCATTGGATAAATTCATTTTCATCATAGTCATTGAGCAAATTTTCAACTTATTGAGCGTTATAATACCTTGGCGCTTTCTGCAAAAAAGCATCTTGTCGCAGTTGAATAATAGCTGTCAAATCTTTAAGTCTCGCAGGAATGACTTCCATTTATTTTCCTTCCTTCATTGTGAACTTTAATACCCTCGTTCTTTGTCCACCACTCCAGCCAATGCTTTTCCAGCTAAATACCGTTTCACATTCTCCGCAAAAAAATGACTTACGCCATCAACCGTACTCGGTCCTGACAGGTGAGATGTCACAAGCACATTCGGCATCGTCCAAAAAACGTGATTTTTTGGAATCGGTTCATTCTCAAATACATCAAGAACGGCGGCATGAAGATGCCCCGATTGCATGACATCTATTAAATCGTCTTCTTTAATCAATGCTCCGCGCCCCACATTGACCAGACAAGCTGTCGATTTCATGGATATAAGAACTTTCTTGCTGACAATATGATGCGTCGCCTCTGTCAAAGGAAGAGTGAGGACTAAATAATCCAGTTCGCCTACAAATTCACTCCATTGACCCGGAGTAAAATGCCGATCTACTAATGCCGCCTGTTTCCCGCTATAACTCAAACCATACACACTCATGTCAAATGCTCGAGCTTTACGCACAATTTCAGATCCGATCGAGCCAAGACCAGCCACTCCAATCGTTTTACCTGCCAATGACGCGGGAATGAAGGGATCCCAAAGTTTTTCTGTTTGTGCTCGCCTCATACGAGAGCCATCCTTCGCCACGTGCAAAAGAAACATGAAAACATATTCAGATATAGAACTCCCGAACTGATCGATAATTCGTGTAAGGGTAATGTCCACAGGGATAGAGTCGTCCGCCACCAGGTCATCAACTCCTGCTCCCGTCGACTGAAACCATCGCACGGATGAAGCAACGGGCTGGATTAGCAACTCAAGGGGAAATTTCCACCCCAAAATGACTTCCGTTTCCGACAACAGCTTGTTTGCCTCTTCTGTTGTGGAAGCTGATTTAACAGAGGTAAACCCGTAATGGCGGACACTTTCAGCATAAGCTTTAGCTTCTGATGAATCTGGATTGAAGACTAGAATGTTAGGTTGAGGGGAATTCATATCTATTCTCCTTCCTTTTAAAGTGCTCATTTTCGATACCGCTCTACTACTTTGATGATACGGTCTATTGCTGAAACTGCCGCTTCATGATCTTGTGAGAAATTCATGCGAAAACTATCGGTAAACTGTGCACCAAATTCCGTACCAGGCGTTACGGTGACATCGGCTTGGAGGCGGAGAATCTTCACGAATTCTTCTAAGGTAACGTCTAATTCCGGTACTCTTGGGAAGAGATAACTTCCTGCTTCAGTGGCTCTGACCTTAAATCCCTCAGCTGAGCGCAGCTTTGCAAGCAAATCATCACGAATAGCTTGGTGCTGTACAATCCGTCGACGCATCCAGCCTTCCGGTTCTGCAAACCAGGATTTCATGACAGCCTGGCTGTATCCGCCTGCACGAAGGGACACAATGGCCTGAAGTTTTTCCATACGGTCAATCATTTTTGCAGAGCCGAATGCCACCCCTAACCGATAACCACTTAGCGACTCCGTTTTCGATGGTCCCGTAATAGTAATAACGTTTTCCGGATCTACAATATCCTGAGCGCATAGATGTGTATAGGTCCGCCCATCAAAGATTTGGCGAGAGTACAATTCATCGGCAATGACTGTTACTCCATACTGCTGTGCAAGTTCCGCAATTCCTTTCATTTCATCCTGTGAATAGATGGCACCCGTAGGATTATTGGGGTTAGAAAACAAAAAACAATTAACACCGGCTTTAAAAGAGCCTTCAAGCTGAGTTAAGTCAAAGCCTGCACAGGTAGTTGTTTTGAAATAGTCCATCTGGATCGGAATAACTTCTCCTTCAAAGAATTCAACCAGCTTTCGGTTGGCAAAATAGTCCGGCGCAACAATAGCAACCTTGTCCCCTTTGGCAATCGTAGAACCCATAGCCAGGAAAAGCGCTCCTTGAGTTCCCGGAGTAATGATCAGATTTTGCTCTGCATCAATTGCTGTACCTGTGAAATTTTCAAGCTTTCTGGCTGTATCCTCCCTTATGATTTTACTGCCGCGATACTCGGTGTAGGCTTGCTTTCCACCGAGATGAACCCCTTCGGTAAATACATCCAAAGAGCCGGGAATGGGTTCAAAGGCGTCAACATCACCGTGCGAGAAGTCAACCGGCGTACCGGGAATCTTTTCACCGCGAAGAAGAACCTCATCCATGTTCTGGCGTACTTCTTGTCCAGGTGCATGCTTTGCACCCAGTCTTACGAATTTTTCCTCAAGTGATCTCATTTTCCGGCCCCTCTCTTCAAGTCTTTACTCATCATTTCTTTTTACAACTTCACAAATTACAAAGCCCATTTCAGGTTAATTATAATAATCGTACCATGACAAATTGAAAAAACATGTAAAATAAGCTCATAATTTGCGCTTGCCCAGGAAATGATCGCTTTCACATTTGAAAACAAAAAAAAACGACGAATTCCATTACGGAACCATCGGGCTATAGATTATGGATAACTACACACCAAACCTTTTCGCTGATTTAGCACGCGCACGCTCTGCGTCGACCTCACGATTTCGTGGTTCGGCACGTGTGATCAACGAATCTAATAATTGTTGGGAAACCTCAGCCACTTCCTCAACTGCTCGGTTAAACACATCCTCATTCGCTTTTGAAGGCTGGTTAAACCCTGATATCTTTCTTACATATTGAAGGGCTGCCGCATGAATTTCATCTTCAGTAGCCGGAGGATCATAATTATAAAGGGTTTTGATGTTTCGGCACATGTTCATCACCTTCTCTATTGGTTTTTGATATTGTTATTCAATTCTACAATCAACCCAATTATTCCTTGTTTTACCGCACCATTGGACAATTATTTAGGAATAGGCGGCTGAAACAAGAAACCAACACATAAAGCCGTAAACATCCAAGCAACCCAAGGCTTCCAATTATGTATAGGCAACAAAAAGAATGTCGCTAAATTAAATAGAAAAGACCAAAATAGAGACCAGCCGTGATGGTATTCAATACTGTTGTTAAGATAAGCAATAAATTCAATACTTTATTTCACCTGCACATTTATCTTCGTTGAAAACCTAAAGTCCTTCTCTTGTCCACCCTTTTTTATAAAAAATTGAGCGGCCGCTGTAACATCATAGTTTCCTTCCGGAAAGCCTTCCCCGTTCAAGAATTTCTTTATAAAATCAGCATGAGGGGTATTTTCACTGAATCCACCTGATTTCGCATAACCTTTTTTATACCATTTTCCTTTTTGTAAGGTTGTTGATTTCAATGGCAACAACTGCGCTCCTTGAATGGTGATTCCCCGATTTTTTTCAACCACTTTGGTAAACACAATAGGCGACATGCCATGGTATATCTTAATTTCGGGCTTTTCCCCAACGTACTTTAACATAGCGTAAATTTGAAGCTTCTCTTCAGGCTGATAAATCTTTTTCTCAGAGACGAATCTTAAGATGAAATCTCCCTTTTTCACTTCCGAGGTCACTTTCTCTGGCGCCTTTGAATCCTTCGATCCGCTATTCTTTTCGGCTGCTTCGGCATTCATTTGATCAGATGAAGAACCATTGATCTGTCCACCACAACCGGCAAGCAATGTGAAAATGAAACCCAATGTCCCAACTGTCATCATGATTTTTTTCAATATGATCCCCGCCTTTAAAGGTTTGACGCATCGAATGGGCTATTGGTTTCATTCCTGCAGAATTATTTTTCATTTTAGAGACCCCATGCTCACACCACTTGCATAAAAAAAAGAAGACCCATTCATAAATGAGCCCTCAGGTCAACTTCATTATTTCTTTCTTTTTTCGTTTACATATTCATTCGGACTATCTTGATCATCGGCATTATGATTTTTCATTTGGCTGAGTCGCCCGTTTCGATGCTCGCCGCTGTTTTCATTCGTCTTAAATTGATTATTCCATTCCTTTTCTTTATTCACCATGTCCAAATTCCCTCCATCTATAATCTGGCTCTTGGAGTAGGATTTGAATCGATGCTGAAATTTATGCAAGTGAAGATTGAAATGCTTCCCTGAAAAACGGCATAAAAAAAGAAAACTGCCCTGTTAAGAGCAGTTTCCCCGGTAGTTCATTAAATTCGGCTTGACGTATTTGCGCCAAGACCTCTACTGGCTAAACTTAAAGCTTTACAACGCCTTCAGCTTGAGGTCCCTTGTTGCCCTGGACAATGTTGAATTCAACCTTTTGTCCTTCTTCAAGAGATTTGAAGCCTTCTTCTTCGATCGCGCTGAAATGAACAAATACGTCATCTCCGCCTTCGACCTCAATGAATCCAAAACCTTTTTCTGCATTAAACCATTTAACGGTTCCTTCTGTTTGCATCGAAATACCTCCAGGATATTTAAAAATTTTTAACATGCTATTGATATTTACCTTGTAAATACAAATTCACATATTATAAAGAGGCATCAATCGAACTGAAGTGATAACCCTTTATAACATGTGAATTATGGGACTTCATGATTTGAACCATATGTTGAATGCTTATATAAGATACACATTACCATTCTTGAAAACTCAATACAACGAAAGCCCTTCCTCTCTTTCATCCTTACGGCTCCGATGACCGTGCCAGTGTGAATCGGGCTACAAAAACATAGCGTACTTCCTCAGTCTGGCTCGGACGTATTGAGATCGACTTGATTAATGATCTACCGCATTACCTATTGTACACAGCGCAAGTTGAAAAGTCAACGTTTTAACAAACAATATTTTTCAGCACCCTGTCGGCGAGTCTATAAGCCAGTCATTCACAATACACAATCCATCATTAATTATATGCGAGCACCCGGTCCCCTTCGTAAAAGGACTTGGGCAATAACACTCGCCAATACCAATCCAAACGCAATGGCGCCGGAAATCAGAAACACTTGAGATGCCAACTCTGTCGCAGCAAAGAAATCATTTCCCACCAAGTGCCTCATCGTATTGTATGCCAGCCCACCGGGAACGAGAGGGATGATTCCGGAAACACTGAAAACAATAACCGGCATTTTAAGGACTCGTGCAAACAATTGGCTAATCATAGCAACAACAAATGAAGCAATCGCTGTTGCCAGAATCTGATTCATTTCATAACCGACGGCAAGCCCTTGATACAAAACCCAACCGGCCATTCCGGCTATTCCTCCGGCCGCAATGGTTTTTTTCGGGACGTTGAAAAGAACACCAAAGCCCGCTGCCGCTACAAAACTAACCATAACCGCTTGAACGATTAACATCTTGCTTCACCTCCATTTAGAAAATGGTAATGACAACGGCAATTCCCGTTCCAATGGCAGTAGCTGTCAGAAAGGCCTCCGCGCCTCTGGACAAACCGGAAATCAAATGACCGGCCATTAAATCCCTGACAGCATTGGTGATCAGGACACCGGGAACAAGAGGCATGACAGCTCCGATAATAATTTTATCAACTTCCTCCCCCACTCCTAATCGAACCATAACCACCGCGATGAGACCAATGATGAAAGATGCGAAGACTTCAGAGAAGAACTTCACTTGAACAAAGCGATGAAAATAGATAAAAATGAAATACCCGATTCCTCCTGTAATAAAAGCCGGAATAAAATCTCGCCACATCCCCTGAAACATGATCAAAAAACAACCGCTGACGAAGGCAGCCGCCACAATTTGCCAGCCAATCGGGAAATTGAAATCCGCCTTCTCCACTTCCCTCAACTCTTGTCCCGCTTCTTCCAATGTCAGAACAGATTCACTTACTTTTCTTGATACCTCATTCACAAGGGATACTTTATGTAAATCGATGGAACGTTTCGTAATCCTGATGAACTTCGTTTCTTCTATTTGGGAATGGCTCCCTTCAATTGATAATATAATCGCAGTCGGTGTAACGAAAGCATGAACTTTATCAAAGCGATACGCCTCCGCGATTCGAATCATCGTATCTTCGACCCGGTAGGTTTCAGCTCCACTTTTCAACATGATTTTTCCCGCTAATAAACAGACCTTCATCATTTCATGAGTTCTTGTGTCCATCCAGTCACCTCTTTTCCGTTCCATCTATTCTCAGAGCATGTGACATCAGCTATCATCTTATTTTAACAAAATAAAAAGGCCAAAGTCTCGATTGACCTTGACCTTTCCTAATTCAATTGCTGTTCAGCCGTCTCCAGTACATAATCAATCGACTTGATCATTTCACGGAGCCGTTTCCCGCGTGCTTTCTTTTGAAATGCGAGGACGGACGCAGCAATGATGTTGTCATACGTATCATGAATCTGAATCGGATAAAGATGCTCAGGTTTCTCATCCTGGATCCACTGTAAGACCAGCGGGCGCCACTCGTCGGCAACCTTTTCTACTTCTTCCGCAAAAGGCTTCACTTCATTATAGAAATCCATCTCATAATCATCCGAAAGTGTTTTTTCAACATATTGTTTTCGCGTCTTTTCATTATATTTCCGTAGTGATTTTGTCAATGACGTCAACTGATTTTTCTCCGATACTTCCATAATCAACCCTCCATCATGTCCATCCTACCAGATTTCCTGGTTATTTACACGATGAAGAAGTCATGAATCAGGTTCCGAACAAACTGACAAGCCAATTTCGTTTTGGTTTTTCCTTGGTCTGCACGGTTTCCTCTCCATAAGGCGGTGGATTCAGACTGGACAATTGACTCTCAATCGCTTGCAGGCGGCTTTCCACATCAAGAACCGTTTTGCTTAATTGGTCAAGTTCACTGCGATGTTGATATAACCGAATGGAAACCACCTCATCTGCTTTCTGAGACAATTTCTGATCGACCTCATTAATCCGGGAAACCATTGCGTCAAGGCGCTTTTCGTATTTTGCCATACTGACACTGTTTTCTGGTTCCATGCTTTCTCCTTCGTTCAGTTGCACTTCATCCATTGCCAGTCCATGATTCAACTGTTTTTTAATATCCTTTAACTGCTCAATATTCCGTTCACTGAAAAGCAAGTGGCCGTGATCGTTTTTGCCGCAAGGTAAATCGAAATGCTTGACCCAGCGTTGGATCGTCGAAGGGTTGACGTTCAATTCGCGAGAGACGGTTTTCGTTTTGACTAACATACAATTCCCCTCCGTGAGTTGGATTTAACTAATATATTCGTCCAGGCTTGTCCCGCTCCCTCCACGAATGACAAAACTAGTGTGGATTCGGCAAAGAAAGTGGAATGATTACATTTGTCATCGTGCACCCTATAGGGCAAGGATGTGATGAAATGACAAGAAACCACAAAAAACAGGGAGAAAATCAATCCCGAAATAACCGTTCCCCAGGAAGAATGAAGAATCCACCGGTTTTGGAAACAAGAAATTAGAAGGTCCTGACCGGCCATCGACCTAAGACAGCAATTCAGCTGTCTTTTTTTTTGATTTAGTACGGTACGTGAAATTATATCTATATTTGTTGCATCTATCCGTTCACTTTCTGCTCAAAATTCATTTCCGGAATAGCTTTCCAATACGTTATAATGAAAAATGAAACATTCGTGCGTTTGAATTCGTCAATAAGTTGGAGGGTTCGACCTTGGAGATCAATTATCCAAACGGCAAACGTTTCTTTAATCAGGATACTCAATACGGAAACCGCGGTATGACACTCGAAGAGGATATTAACTCTTCCAATGAATATTACCTGGCTGTGGGTACAGCGGTCATTCATAAAAAGCCGACACCGGTGCAAGTTGTCAATGTTGACTTTCCGAAGAGAAGTGCAGCCGTTATAAAGGAAGCCTACTTTCAAAAACCTTCGACCACTGATTATAACGGCGTATATCGGGGAAAATACATTGATTTCGAAGCTAAGGAAACGAAGCAGAAATCTTCCTTTCCTCTAAAGAATTTTCACGACCACCAGGTTGAACATATTCGCAAGGTGTTGAAACAAGGCGGAATATGCTTTGTATTGCTCAGGTTCTCAACGTTGGGAAAGGTATATTTCCTTGAGGCCGGTCACCTTTTACACTATTGGGATGAACAACATGGCGATGGCAGAAAATCAATCAGAATCACGGAAATTCAAGAAAACGGACATTTGATACCGTCAGGGTATCGTCCCAGAATTGACTATTTGAAGATTGTTGATACAATGTACTTTGATTAACCGCCCTGCAAAGTCTTCAGCCCACAGTCTTATTATAAAAAATAAGGGTTGAAAAATTTTCGGTTAATATCGCCCATGTCAGGGTAAACACTCTAATGACGTTGCACAAATCATTCCCCGCCCGCGAAATCTATAAGGGTATCCGATGTGGAGGATCCATGTTGAAAGCGGGATTCTTTATTGAAAGGTAGGGTGTCACAAATGTCAGACGAATATCGTTCGAGACAAGAACGAAGAAAAGCGCAAACCAAAGCGCAATCGAAGAAGAGCAACAAGATCAATAAGGGTGGTCTTTTCAAGAAAATAGTCTTGGCCTTATGTATAGTTATTGGATTGGGAATCATAGGCGGAGGAATCGCCGTTTATGCGATCATTCAAGATGCGCCCGAGTTGAAACCGGCGCTGCTAGATTCACCGTTGACAACAACAATTTATGACAAAGATAACCACAAAGTCGAAACGATCTTTGGCACGCAAAATCGTGTCAAGGTTAATATTAGCGACGTACCTAAGACGTTAAAGCAAGCCTTTGTTTCGATCGAGGATCGTCGTTTCTATGATCATTTCGGCATCGATATTCGCCGAATCGTGGGTGCGGCAATTGAAGATATTCAACATATGGCAATCGTCGAAGGCGGAAGTACCATTACGCAACAGGTGATCAAAAGGGCGATTTTGTCACCGAAACAGACCTTTGTCCGCAAGATTCAAGAAGCATGGCTAGCGATTCAGTTGGAACAGAAATATTCAAAAGATCAAATTCTCGAAATGTATATAAATAAAATCTTTTTCGGACAGAATGCCTACGGTGTGAAAACAGCGTCCATCACCTACTTTGGAATTAAAGATTTGTCCAAACTGAATTTATCGCAAATGGCATTGCTGGCTGGAATTCCAAACGCACCTACTGCCTACAATCCATTTGAGCATCCTGAAAATGCGGCGGAAAGGCGCAATCTTGTTTTGAATGCCATGGTTGAAACAGGAGCCATTACGAAAGAACAAGCCCAAAAGGCTTCATCCATTCCGGTCACCGATTTATTGAAAGAACAAGATACGGAACAAACACCACCCTATTATGGTGCGTTTATCGATAAGGTATACAAGGAATTGAAGGATCGTGGCATCGTGAAAGACAGAACTCAATTCCGCCAGAGCGGCTTAAAGGTTTATACCACTCTTGATTCGAAAGCCCAACAAAAAGTTTATCATTTGTTAAAATCGGATGAAATTCCATTTCCGAATAAATACTTTCAAGCTGGCCTCGCTTTAACGGACACACAATCCGGCGCGATCCGTGCTATTGGCGGAGGCAGAGATTACACTTCATCAGGAAGCGCATTTAATTTTGGAATTGATTCCAATAATTCACCTGGGTCGAATATTAAACCTGTTTTGGATTATGGTCCGGCCGTTGAATACTTGAAATGGTCCACTTATCATCAAATTGTGGATGAACCTTATGACTACCCCGGGACTGACAAATCCGTCGGTGAATGGGATGGCGAATATTGGGGAGAAATGTCCATTCGCAGAGCACTTGCATGGTCACGAAACGTCCCTGCAGTGAAAACCTTTCATCAAACAAAGGAAGAAGTCGGCGAAGATAAGGTAAGAAAATTTGCCGAAAGCATTGGGATCCCTATAGATAATTTGTTCCCTTCTTCTGCTTTAGGTGGAGGTATAGGGGTTTCACCGCTGCAAATGGCAGGCGCTTATGCCGCTTTTGGCAACCAGGGTGTATACCATGAACCTTACTCTGTACGAAAAGTTGTATTTCCAAACGGAAAAACGGTTGAATTCGACCACAAACCGGAAGTAGCGATGCACAGATATACAGCTTACATGATTACCGATATGTTGAAAACGGTTCTGAATTCCGGAACCGGCCAAATGGCCGATATTCCCGGTTTGCCTGTGGCCGGTAAAACCGGTTCGACTCAAATTCCAGATGATATTGTAGAAAAATACAACATTCAGAAAGACGGTTATATGGACGAATGGTTTACAGGTTATACAACCCAATATTCAATTTCAGTCTGGACCGGATACAAGGATATTGATGTCAATGGTGACGGTGATCCTGAGTTCATAAGCTTTGAACCGCTGGAAAACTCTAATCTGGATTCAACCGATCTTGCGAAATTGATCTTCAAAAAGCTAATGATGAGTATTTCGGATGAAGATGTTTCAGATTGGGAAATGCCGGACTCCGTCAAGAAAGTCGCAATTGAAGAAGATTCCGGGTTATTGCCGAGCGAAGATACACCTGAAGACCAAATCGTAACCGAGCTGTTTGTCGAAGGCACTCAGCCAACAAAGGTATCAAACAAGTTCAAACAACTTGAAGCGCCGAAAAATCTTAAAGCGCAATACGACGAAAAGAAAAAACAAATCATTGTGACTTGGGACTACCCCGAGAAGAAAGAAAACATTGGTTTCAAAGTCGGGTATTCAGCTGATGGTCAAACAATGCAAAATCTTGGAACAGTCGGAAAGACAAAAGTGATCATTAACAATCCCGATCCCGGATCGGCTTATCAGATCCAAGTGACGGCCGTAAACAGCGAGTCGAAAAAACAAAGTGATCCGGTAACAACAACAGTCCAGATCTCTGAGGAGAAAACAGCTCTTGTGCCGCCGCAACAATTACAGGCAACATACAATGAAAATTCAAGTCATATTCAGCTAACGTGGGCTTACCCGGAACGGGAAAATACCTTATTCAAGGTTGAGGTCTCCGTAAATGGCCAACCGATGCAAAATGTCGGATCGACGAAACAGACTAAGGCTGTTATAAAAGATCCTCAGCCAGGCGTTTATCGTTTCAGAGTGACACCGATAGACACGACAACAAATAAAGCCGGGCCGCCAGCCGAAACAACAGTTACCGTAACTGAAGCCGTCCCGGAGGAACCTCCGGGAAATGGCAACGACGATGACAATACCGGTAACGGGAACGACAGTGAAGACGGAGAAACAGGAACAACTCAAGGGGAAAATACAGATGACGGAACCACTCAAGATGGAAACAACGATGACAGTACCAACGATGACAGTACTAGCGATGATGGACAGGAAGATAATGTGAACATGCCTTAACCTATAACAAACGCCCACCATGAAACGGTGGGCGTTTGTTTGGCATGATTTAACCATTTTTCTTCAATTCTCTTTTTTTCATTCGCTTTTGCCCTTCCCTGCATAAATCCAGTAGCGGACAAATTTCACACTGCGGAGATTGGGCTTTACAATGATATCGGCCAAAGAAAATGAGGCGATGATGAGTTTTCGCCCATTCCTCCTTCGGCACCTTTCTCATCAACGTTCGTTCCACTTCCAACACGGAATCTTTCCAACGGCAGATGCCAAGACGCTTGCTAACACGCTCAACATGGGTATCTACAGCGATTGCCGGGTTTCCGAACGCCACAGATGTAATCACATTGGCTGTCTTTCGACCAACTCCGGCCAATTTGATTAATTCATCGCGCTCTTCCGGTAATTTCCCCCCATGTTGTTCAAGAACCGTGCGGCTCATTTTACGAATGTTCTTGGCCTTATTACGGTACAATCCTATTGATCGGATGTCAGTTTCAAGTTCCTCAATGGGAACGTCCAGGAAATCTTCCGGCGATTTATATTTTTTGAAAAGTCCTTTAGTCACCTTATTCACCAACGCATCTGTACATTGCGCTGACAAAATGACAGCCACGGCCAATTCAAACGGATTGCTGTGATTCAACTCGCAATGAGCATTTGGAAACATTTCTCCTATTTCGTCCAGCACATGACGAATCTGTTTATGATTTAACAAGTGCAAAGTCCTTTCCTTCGGATCTCAGCTTGCGCTTAATTCTCTAACCAATTGTAAAAAGGAAACGGCTCCTTTTGATCCTCCGTTTCATTCTTTTTGTGTCTGTTTCGATGAAACTTCTCGCCATATACCTTGGCTTGCTCCGGGGTTTTGATTCCGTTTTTCTTCCACCCCAACAATATCCGATCTATATAACGAAAGTTCATAATCCCGGCCATTACCGCTTCTTTGAGCGCCATTTTGATTAAATCATCAGAGTGATCGTCATCATCCATCCACATGGACATTTGCTCGATTTCAATCGGTGACAGCGGGCGTCCGAATTCACGTTCAAACATTGTAAATAAGTCCTGATTCTGCTTATCCGGTTTGTCTTGGGCTGTTTGAAAGTAATAATATAAAAGCTTTTCCCAAAGCGGAACGAGCGAGTAAGACTCGGAATAAACCCCGTTCGCCTTATCCTTATGCTGTTCCAAAGACAATACACCTTTATGAATCAACCTTCTAAGTAAACCGGAGCATTTCTCGGATGAGGCGGTCATTTTTCCTGATAACTCTTCCGGAGTTGGAAAATGATTGCCTTCTTCAATAAAGGCATTGACATGAAGAAGCAACATGCATTCCTCTTCGTTCAATCCGATATCTGTATAATGTTTGAATAAGACCTTAGGTATGGAAATATGCCCTTCCGTCATCCACTCAATCATGGTTTCCTTCTTCATTGTTTCGACACCACCGATCTGGAGGTTAGCAGTTGATGTAAGAGCAGAACCTCTAAGTAACTTCTTTCATTATATCATGAATTTTGCATTGGCCGGACATGAAAAACCCCCTTTCTCAAGGGGGATTGTATCAAAGTGCCGACTCATTCAAGTTATGGATATAAGCGGTTAAGCAACCGAGGGAAAGGAATGGTTTCACGAACATGTTCCACACCGCTTATCCAACCAACAGTGCGTTCGAGACCCAGGCCAAAACCGGAATGCGGAACAGTCCCGTATTGGCGCAATTCCAAGTACCATTTGTAGGCATCCCCGGACAATTTATGCTCTTTGTAACGCTGTTCCATTAATTCGAGATCAGAAATCCGTTCGCTTCCCCCGATAATTTCTCCATATCCTTCCGGAGCTATTAAATCGGCACAAAGCGCGACTTCTTTCCGGTTCCGATCAGGCTGCATATAGAATGCCTTGATTTCAGAAGGATAATGAGTGATAAATACCGGTTTATCAAACCGCTTTGCAATTGCTGTTTCATGCGGAGACCCAAAATCATCTCCCCACTGGATGTCGTCGAATCCATTTTCCTGTAACCACTCAACCGCCTCGTCATACGTAATCCGCGGAAAGGGTGCCTGGATTTTCTCAAGAACAGCGGTATCGCGGTCCAATGTTTTCAATTCAAGCTTACAATGATTCAGAACCGATTGAACGATATATGAAACGTAATTCTCCTGAATTTCAAGGCTTTCATCATGTTCGACAAACGCCATTTCCGGCTCAATCATCCAGAATTCAATCAAATGCCTGCGTGTTTTCGATTTCTCTGCCCGAAAAGTCGGACCGAATGAAAAGACCCGTCCAAAAGCCATCGCCGCAGCTTCAAGATACAATTGGCCGCTTTGCGATAAATAAGCTTCTTCATCAAAATATTGTGTGTGGAAAAGATCAGTCGTTCCTTCCGCAGAACTCCCCGTCAAAATTGGCGGATCAATCTTAACAAACCCGTTGTCATTGAAAAATTCATACGTTGCCCTGATTATCTCATTGCGAATTCGTAACACAGCATGTTGCCGGCTGGAACGTAACCATAAATGACGATGATCCATCAAGAATTCCGTGCCGTGTTCCTTGGGTGTAATTGGATAATTCTCCGCTTGTTGGATGATATCTAGTTCGGTCACCGTTAGTTCAAATCCGGTAGCGGAACGATCATCTTTTCTTACAATTCCTTTGATATAAAGAGAACTTTCTTGTGTGAGCCCTGCAGCTTGTTCCCAGGTTTCTTCATCGACCTCTTTTTTGACCAGGACTCCCTGGATAAAGCCGGTTCCATCACGAAGCTGCAGAAATTGAATTTTCCCGCTTGACCGTTTATTGGCAAGCCATACTCCTATAGTCACTTCTTGCTCAACGTATTGAGCAACTTTCGAAATTGTCGTTTTCACTTGTTTGCACCTCATTTTTACGATTTCGAACTGGATTCAACAAAAGATTCAATGCGATCCAATGCCTCTTCAATATTTTCAAGCGATGTCGCATAAGACAGACGAATGTTATCCGGTGCCCCAAAGCCTTTTCCGGGGATTACTGCCACCTTCTCTTCTTCCAATAAAGCTTCAGCCCAATCGGAAACCTCATCGTATCCGCATTTTGAGGCGGCTTCCTTTACATTAGGGAACAAATAGAAAGCGCCTTTCGGCTTCACGCATGTAATACCTGGAATCTTTACAAGCCTTTTATAGGCTGCATTTAAACGTTTTTCAAACGCTTGACGCATTTCGTTCACGATTTCCTGTGATTCCTCAAGCGCAGCCATTGCCGCGAACTGGGAAACTGTTGCCGGATTGGACGTACTATGACTTGCCAAACTTGTCATAGCCTTGATCAAATCAGCATCTCCTGCGGCATAGCCGATTCGCCATCCTGTCATCGAATAGGTTTTGGAAACCCCGTTTACAAGAATGGTTTGCTGTTGTAATTCCGAAGAAAGCTGGGCAATCGATACATGTTCGGCGTCCCCATAAATAAGACGATCATATATCTCGTCAGACACGATCAAGAGATCATGTTTCAGACAAACTGTTCCAAGCGCTGTTAATTCATCAGCATTATAAAGCATCCCAGTTGGATTGCTCGGAGAATTCACAATCAAGGCTTTCGTTCTATCGTTAATCGCCGATTCAAGCTCCTCAGGCGTCATCTTGAAATCGTTCTGTTCAGACGTCTCGACAATAACCGGTTTGCCTCCGGCCAGTTTCACTTGTTCAGTATAACTGACCCAATACGGAGCCGGTATAATAACTTCATCACCAGGATCAAGAAGAGCTTGAAACAATGTATACAAGACGTGTTTAGCGCCAGTTCCTACAAACACTTGGTTGCTGTTAACTTCCAGCCCAAGATCATGGCTGAATTTCTCCGTAATATCTTTCTTCAGACGCGGCAGACCGCCAGAAGGTGTATATTTCGTATGGCCTTCTTTCGCAGCCTCGTATGCCGCCTCGATGATATGGTCCGGTGTGTTGAAATCCGGCTCCCCAGCCGCCAAAGCAATGACATTATGACCATCTTCCTTTAATTCATTTGCCTTTGAAGTAATAGCCAGTGTACTAGATGGGGTCAGGGTTTTAACCCGTTGCGACAATTCCATTGACCAATTTCCTCCTTCAATTCGATTAACCTAAATACATGTTGATTTACAATTTCTCAACTGATCATAAATGAATTTTCTTAACCCAGTTTTCTCCGTCAAACCGTAAATAAAAAAATGTATAACGATTCTTCTGATCGATAAATACCACTTCCCAAACCGGAGTGTTTAATTCCACACCCGGCCGGATCGCAATCAGTTTCTTAAGGTTCAGCTGATCCTTGGCGTATTGTTTCACCTTGGCTTTTGTCCAACCTTCATCCGCCTGCTTGATTATTGCTTGTCCTTTACTTTCCGGAATCCATATGTAAATCGTTTTTCCTTTTTGATTGATCGCCTTTACCACATGATAGGCATGCGACCCGTGATAGTAAGAAACATCTAACACCTGTTTAAGATGATATTGACTCTTTGCTGTTTCCGATGCCTTCGCCATTTCACGTTCTTGTTTGGTCTGGATGCCGTCATACAAAGACCAGGCATCCCAAATGACAGCGACAAGCAAAGCCACGGCAATTATGACTCCCCACTTTTTCATTCGTTTCCTCCGTTTACAGTCAAAAATAGCATAAGTGGTATGGCATACCGCCAAAGAAAATTATGTACGATAAACCGTAAATATCATCGTACTTGCTTCCTTTTCATCCAATTTCAAGCCGAAAACAAGGTTTTCTTCCTTCAGGGTTTTATTTAAGGTATTTACGATTTTGTACAGATCGTCAGTTTTCTTTACTCTGACGTTCGTCAGCACTTCCATATTACCATCCATGGCCACCCTCCTGAATCCTTTCAAACAGATAGGATAACTTCTTCCTAACCCGAAAAATATTGCTACTCATAGCGGGGACCCAATGCGGCAAAATAAAAATACCCTTCAAGCGGAGGGGTTGAAATCAAATTTCACCTGCCCGACACCTCGTGATTTTTTGAAAAACCTGTATGATAATCCATCATACAGGTTTTTTCATACGTTATTTATTATTTCAATAAACCGAGGTAAAATCAAGGGTTATACAGACTCTCCTTCTTCAATCGGAATGGTGATGACCCTGTAGGAATGCAAGTCAAATTTAACAGTGATGGTCCCGGTTTGATGGGTTCTATAAACATCAATCCAAACCGTATTTAGTTCTTCTAATAATTCCTTTGTCGGGGACGTGTTTTTTTTATGAAAAAGAATGGCTACCTGTGGATCCACCTTACGTAAAAACTCCGGTGAATTCCCTTCACCAGCTCCAAAATCGCCAACCTTCAAAATTTGGCAGTCAATTAAAGGATTGTCCAACAGCTCTTTCTCAACTGCCGGTCCGGAAAGCCCCATGTATAAAATTTTCTCAGCCCCGAACTGAAACCTTACGACCAATGCCGTTTTATCATTTTCCTCTGGGGTTACATACAATACTTTCGCCTTCAGGCCGGGAAGAACATGATCTTGTTTACCGATTGTCCATTGCTTTGTCATATCCTCAGGCAAATGTGTTTGTCTATGCAATTTCTTGAAGATCCCTTTGGATGAAAGAACGACATGAACATGATATTTCTTTATCACCTCTGTCAAATTGCCCGTGTAGGCTTCAGAAGCATTCGTCAAAATCACTTTCTCAATTTCATGGACATTAAACATTTCCAACCGATCATACAATTCCCGCCTTGAATCCTCACTCCCTGTGTTAATCAAAACATTTTCATCTCGGTTTTGAATCAATACAGCTTCCCCGTTTGAAAGATCGAAAAAGGTAAACGCGATTTCATTTTTCAGCAGGTTCAAGTCAACGCTGTTTATATTGGTTTCAACCATGAATAAAAAAGCGCTCAAAATGATGATGGCTCGCAAAGTCCTCCCCCCTCCGTTTTATTTTGTGACGAAGGGCGGGAGTTATTCCAAAATCCTTACTTATACCATCGATAACGGTTGTTCCGTCTCAATCATTTGTTGAATTCGATTTCTGTCATCCAACACAGCGATTTTCGGGCGATGCGACTGAATTTCTTCTTCCGACATCATGGCATATGAAACAATGATAACCACGTCATCTTTTTGCACCAACCTTGCAGCCGCGCCGTTTAAACAAACAACTCCGCTTCCCCGTTCTCCTGCGATTGTATAGGTCTCAAGACGCTCACCATTATTATTATTTACAATCTGCACCTTTTCCCCCGGAAAAATCCCGACGGCGTCAAGTAAGTCTGAATCAATTGTCACGCTTCCAACATAATTCAGATCCGCCTCGGTAACACGAGCGCGGTGAAGTTTCGCATTCATCATGGTCCGCATCATTCTCATTCGCTCCTTGCCGTTGTTCTCACTATTTGATTTCACTAAGCAAACGATCCGATGTTTCAAAGGAAGTGGTCTGCGCCTCTCCTCCCAATGTAATATTGTCAATGAGACGAGCCGCTCCGAAATGAACAGCAAGCGCTATGATCATCCGTCCATCGCATCGTTCCACGAATTTCAAAGAAGGATAGGTCAATACCTCAACGTATTCAATTTTGGCTTTTGTTAAACGATCGTTTAATACAGCCAAAACCTCTTCGCGCAAACATTCAGTATCTCGTTCTCCACCCCGGTACAACTCAGCGCCTCTCTGCAGACTTTCATGAAGCGCCGCAGCCTCTTTGCGTTCCGCTTCGGTTAAATAAACATTTCGTGAACTTTTGGCCAGTCCATCTGCCTCTCTTACAGTCGGACAGGCAACCAAAGTTACCGGAAAATTGAAGTCTTGAATCAAGCTTTCAACCACAGCAATCTGCTGGGCGTCTTTCATTCCGAAATAGACACGATCCGGTATTGTGATATGGAATAGCTTGGTCAGTACAGTTGCGACACCATCAAAATGCCCCGGACGGCTTTTTCCGCAAAGAACCTCCGTCCGTTTGTCAACAGACACTGTAACGGCCGGCTCTCCAGGATACATTTCTTCTGTATCGGGATAGAAGATCACATCAATTCCCGCATTCCCTGCTGTTCGTTCATCTTTTTCAAAATCTCGCGGATATTGATCAAAGTCCTCTCCCGGACTGAACTGCAACGGATTTACGAAAATACTCATGATCGTCACATCGTTTTCCTCAACAGCCCTTTCAACAAGGCTCATATGTCCTTCATGAAGGGAGCCCATTGTCGGAACAAACCCGACTGTGTTCCCTTTTTGTTTCTTATTCAGCACAAACTGCTGCATCTCTCGGATTGATTGAATGATCTCCATATTAACTTCCTCCGTACAATGCCTTGATTTCTTCTTCTTTCATTGTGAATGTATGTTTATCCTCAGGGAATTTTCGGTCTTTCACCTCATGAATGTAGTCTCCCAAAGCCGTACGAATGGTTTCTGACACGTTTGCGTAGCGCTTGACAAACTTTGGTGACCATTCTCCCCCGTAACCTATAATGTCGTGGTAAACAAGCACTTGGCCATCAGTTCCCGCTCCGGCACCAATTCCAATTGTCGGAATCGCGATTTCTTCAGAAATACGCTCGGCTAATTGCCGTGGTACACATTCCAATACAAGGGCAAAAGCGCCTGCTTTTTCGACTTGCTTAGCATCATCGATTAATTTTCTTGCATCTTCGGCTTCTTTACCTTGAACCTTGTGACCTCCCAATACACCTACAGATTGCGGAGTCAAGCCAAGATGGGCCACAACCGGCACCCCAGAGAACGTCAACCTCTCGATCATCGTCGCAACTCGTCCGGCTCCTTCTACTTTCACAGCATGTGCGCCAGCCTCTTGCACAAGACGTTGTGCGTTTCTTAAGGTTTCCGCTTCCGATACGTGGAAGGTCATAAACGGCATGTCTGTCACAATAAAGGTGTCTTTAGCGCCTCTTTTTACAGCTTTGGTAAGGACTATCATATCTTCTAAGGTAACCGGAACCGTCGAATCATAACCGAGTACTGTATTCCCTGCCGAATCGCCAACAAGAATTACATCGACTCCCGCTTCTTCTGCCAATTTTGCAGAAGGGTAATCATAAGCTGTCACCATCGCCACAGCTTCTCGTTCCTGTTTCATTTTCTTAAAACCCGCTGTGCTTTTCATACTCAATCCTCCCAACTGATTTGTATTCCAAAATGGGTTAACCAAGGGATTTTTTTCAATAAAAAAATCCCGCTTTCGACAGAAAGAAGGACAGATAGCATGCGTGTCATCCCTCTGTCCAAGTCCATTACGGATCCAGGCAGATTCCTGATGCTGGAGCAAAATATCAAATTGAAAAAATCAAAAACGAATTTTGGTGCAGTTCCATAAAATAGATACCGCCCATCATCGGTTTTCATTATAACACCATTTTCATGCGGAAGGAAGATCAATGTCCGCCGATGAAATCTCATGACGTTTCCCCGAGTCATCCTCAAGGATAAGGAATCCATTATCGCTTAAGCCCACGGCATTGCCAACAATCGTCCCTTGCAAAGTTCTGGCCTGTATGACCCGTCCAAGACTAACCGCATGGCTTTCCCAAAGCAATTTCACCAAATGAAAACCTTCCCGCAAGTACTCCTGATACAATATTTCGGTTTGCTTTAAAATCTGCTGTAACACCTCAGCCCGATCGACTTCCCTGCCGGCTTGAATCCGAATGGATGTTGCGATTTCCCGAAGTTCCTCAGGAAAATCGGTTTCTTTCACATTCACATTCATTCCCATTCCGACAATGACTGAGTTCACTTGATCGGGATCAGCCTGCAATTCCGTTAGAATACCGACTAACTTCTTCCCATGCACCAGAATGTCATTCGGCCATTTAATATCACATTCCAATCCCGTAGCTGCCCGGATTCCTTTTACTACCCCCACCGCAGCAAGTAAAGTGAGTTGCGGTGCTTGTTGAGGCGGAATGCGCGGACGGAGAATCATGCTCACCCAAATCCCCGTTCCTTTTGGAGAGTGCCAGGGACGCCCAAGCCTGCCGCGGCCACCGGTTTGTTCATCGGCAACCACAATGGTTCCCTCCTTGGCTCCTTGCCGAGCCAGGTGATGGGCCACTTCTTGTGTTGACTTCACACTGTCCTCATATTGAACTGTTCGACCCAACGTGTCTGTCTCCAATCCGGACTGAATTTCCGCCTCTGACAAAACATTCGGTTTTTCAATAAGGCGATAACCCGACTTTTTGACCGAAACAATCTCATAACCCGCTTTTCGAAGTTCATTGATATGTTTCCAAATCGCGGTTCTGGAAAGGCCAAGCCGCTCACTTAATTCCTGTCCGGATACAAATGTATCGCGATGGGCCGATAACATTTTCAGAATAGCTGTTTTTGCAGCCATGCCCTCACCGCCTCCTTGTCATTTTCAACTTCACCGCGGATCACCGCAGATTCAATGGCTTCTATTCTTTCGGCCACCCACGGGCCTGGTTTTCGTTCAATCCACTTAAGCAGGTCATTTCCGCCAACAGCTAACTCACTGCGTCTGTTTATTGCCAATTTCTCTGCAATCTCCCTGATCCCTTCAAGATCCGGGTCACGATTGTGCAAAAGCGTGTAGACTCGTTCGGCGGATAACGCCGTTTCAATGCCTGTTTTATACACAATCAAAGGCGTCCAAGCTTCTTCAGAAACCAGTCTAACTGCCTCCCGAATTCTTGTGATTTCATTTGTCTTTTTGTTGGACAATTTCCATTGCTTCAACCAAGATGATGGCGCCTTAATTTCCAAAAGAACGCTCAATAGTGCCCAGCGCTCCTCTAATTGTTCGAGCCTTGAAAGGTCAAACCTTGTCAACTGCCATAATTGTCGTTTGTGATCCGCAAGATCGGGCAAAAAAGCATATAAACCGGATTCAAGAAGCATTTGAAAAGCTTTACTGCTGTCACGGCCAAGCAGCAACTTCTCAAACTCTGTTGTGATCCGTTCAATAGAGATATGGCGCAATTCTTGTACGAATCCTTTTAATGCCTTGCCGGTCTGTTCTTCTATTCGAAACGAAAGCTGACTGGCAAAACGGGCAGCTCGCATCATCCTGAGAGGATCTTCCCGAAATCGATCTTCGGCACGGCCAACCGTACGAATAATTCCCTTTCTAATGTCTTCTTCTCCTGAAAAAGGATCAATAATCTCACCGTCTACAGACATGGCAATCGCATTCATTGTGAAATCACGGCGCAATAAATCCTCATTTAACGAAGAGACAAACGAAACCGAGGACGGCCTGCGGTGATCCTCGTATTCAGATTCCGTACGGAATGTCGTGACCTCGTACGAACGATGCTTGTATCGTACGATCACTGTTCCATGTTGAATCCCAACCGGTATCGTTGTGGTGAACAGTTCACGGACTTCTTCCGGTTTCGCAGAGGTTGCGATATCAATATCCTGAATAGCCTTATCAAGAAGATAGTCCCTCACAGCACCTCCAACGATATAAGCCTCATAGCCGCCGGCTTTTAATTTGTCCAAAATCGCAGCAGCCTCTTGAAACTGTGGTTCCAACACGACAAGTCACATCCTTATTAAAAGCACCATCACTCAAACCGCACACTTTGAAAATGGATTAAACGGGGTAATCAAGAGCTTCAAAATATATACGTTCATACTGATCCAAAATTCGGCGTGAATGAAACATCTTTCGCACCCGTTCAACGGAACGTTTCGCCATTTTCTCGTGTAATCCCGGATTGTCAAAAAGACTCAAAACCTTTTCGGTGATCCCCTCGATATCGCCTACCTCACAAATATAACCTGTATCTCCATCTACAATAACTTCCGGAATACCGCCAATGTCTGTTCCAACCGCGGGTACACCGCAAGCCATCGCTTCTAGCAAGACCAACCCGAAACTTTCCTTTTCGGAGAGCAGTAGTTTCAAATCACACATTGATAAAATTTCAGCGACATTTTTCTGGTTCCCAAGAAACAAAACGTCACTTTCCAATCCTTTGTCTTTAACCATTTTACGAGCTTTCGTTAAGTCTGGTCCTTCGCCAATCAGCAATAATTTCGAAGGAATCCGTTTCCGAACCTTCGCAAATACTTTGACCACATCGAGAGCCCGCTTCACAGGTCGAAAGTTCGAAATATGAACAAGCACCTTTTCATCGGGTGAAATGCCGAATTCTTCCCGCAGGGCCATACTGTCACGTTTATAGTACACATCCTCATCGACAAAATTGTAAACCGTGTCAATTGGCTTGTCCGTCTCAATCAATTCTCTTGTCTGCCGAGTCAAATCATTAGAAACAACTGTGACCTTATCCGACTTTTCTATACCAAATCGAATCATTTCCACCAATGTTGGATCATAACCGAGAACCGTAATATCTGTGCCGTGCAAAGTAGTGACTATTTTCAAATGGTCTCCAACAATTTCTTTCGCTAAATAGGCGCAAACAGCATGCGGAACCGCATAATGAACATGCAAGAGATCGAGATTTTCTCTTTTCGCAACCTCAGCCATCTTGCTGGCCAGCGTTAAATCATACGGCGGGTAGCGGAAAACAGCGTATTGATTCACTTCTACAGCGTGATAAAAAATGTTGGACTCCAATTTGTCCAACCGAGCCGGAACATCAGAGGTAATAAAATGAATTTCATGTCCCTTTTGGGCAAGCATTTTTCCAAGTTCGGTCGCTACGACACCGGATCCACCGACAGTCGGATAACAGGTGATCCCTATTTTCAGTTTACCGTCCTTCATTCTGTAGCTTCATCACCTTCATGGATGACCGCTCGCCATGCAAAGTCGCCGTTTCTTAGAGCATGCATCAAAATTTCCGCGCTTGCCATGTTCGTCGCCAAAGGAATCTCATATACATCACATAAACGAATAAGAGCCGTAATGTCGGGTTCGTGCGGCTGCGCGGTCAAAGGATCACGGAAGAACAATACCAGATCCATTTCATTTTTTGCGATCTCGGCGCCAATTTGTTGATCACCGCCAAGAGGGCCGGATTTAAAACGATATATATCGAGTCCAGTAGCATCTGCTATTTGTTTCCCTGTAGTACCTGTTGCGAACAATTCATGTTTCCTTAATACAGGTTCATACGCCACCGAGAACTGTATGATCGCCGGTTTCTTCTCATCATGTGCAATGAGGGCGATTTTCATCACATTCACCCTTTACTCTAAGATATTTTCCAGTCCATAAACGAGCATGTCCAATCCGACGACGGTTTCAACGGCCAGCTTTACGCCAGACATGAATGATTTACGGTGAATAGAGTCATGCCGAATCTTCAGGGTTTCACTTTCTCCGCCGAAAATCACCTCTTGATGGGCAACTAGACCCGGGAGACGAACACTGTGGATATGCATCCCATCTACCTCGGCACCTCTCGCCCCTTCCAAGGTTTCTTGCTCCTCAGGATGCCCCTGCTGCTTAGACTCACGAACTTGAGCCATCATTTCCGCCGTCTTCACTGCCGTTCCAGATGGCGCGTCCAGTTTACGGTCATGATGTTGTTCAATGATTTCGACATCCTGATAGAATTTGGCTGCCATTCGTGCGAACTTCATAAGCAATACGGCCCCGGGGGCAAAGTTCGGTGCAATGATCGCGCCTTTCCCTGACTCCTCAGACAACCGGGAAAATTCCTCTACATCCTTTTCAGTGAAACCGGAGGTTCCAACAACAGGACTAATCCCATTTTTCAAGGCCATTTCCGTATGGGCGCGACCAGATTCCGGATTTGTAAAATCAATTAACACATCCGCCTGAACCGCTCCAAGACAATTTTCAAGATCATCATATACCGGCGCTTCCAATGATGGCAGTCCTTCAAGATCAGCGACTTGTTTTCCATCATTCTTCGAATCCACTGCCGCAACCAGTTCAAAACCATCGGTTTCATCGATCAACCGGACCGTTTCACTGCCCATTTTGCCACGAGGTCCTGCGACAATGATTCGAATCGTTTGTTCAGCCATTTTGTCCACCTTCCTTGTCCACTTTAGTCCATCGATCACGATCACGATGATTAAATTTCGCCAGCACATCTTCCAATGCATCGCCAAGATTAATATCAAGCGAATTAGCCAGGCATATCAAAACAAAGAAAAGATCACCGGCTTCTTCTTCAAGTGTACGCGGTTTCTCCGTGTCTTTCTTTTGCTTTTCCCCGTAATAGTGGTTAATCTCACGGGCAAGTTCGCCCAGCTCCTCCGTCATTCGGGCAAGCTGCGCAAGCGGCTCGAAATACCCTTCTTTAAACTGTCCTATGTAGTCATCTACCTGTTTCTGCAGACTATCCATTGATTTTGTACTCAACCTGAGGCACCTCGCTTTCACTCCTCTTTCATGTTAGCGAATAGCACCTTTTTTGACAAATCATTTTGCTTGCGTAACAATCAATATTGGCATAATCGATAGAAAATCGGGGTGAAGAAATGGGAATCTCAATCAAAATGAAAAACGTTCTGTTTATTTTACTCGGGGCGGCGATTTATGCATTCGGAATCGTGAATTTCAATATTGAAAACAATCTTGCCGAAGGCGGACTAACGGGGATCACGTTGATCCTATATGCGCTTTTCGGCATTGATCCTGGTTTGAGCAACCTTGTGCTTAATATACCGTTGCTCATCATCGGCTGGCGTTTGCTAGGCAAAAATGTATTCATCTATACCATAATCGGAACAGTCGGTTTTTCGATTTTCGTCTGGATCTTTCTTCATTATTTCAGATTAAACATCCCACTTCACGATGACATGACGCTTGCGGCACTTTTCGCCGGGGTATTTGCCGGTGCCGGGCTTGGGATTATCTTTCGATATGGAGGGACAACCGGAGGTTCTGACATTCTCGCCAGGCTAGCCAACAAATATATGGGATGGAGTATTGGGAAAACCTTCTTTCTTACGGACGTCATAGTCATTACTTCGTCGCTCATTTACCTCAATTATCATGAGGCCATGTACACCATTGTCGCTGTTTTCGTTGGCGCCAGAGTCATCGACTTCATTCAAAAAGGCGCTTATGCAGCCAAAGCGGCAACGATCATATCCTCAAAAAATGAAGACATCGCCAAGAAGATCCTCAATGATATGAATCGGGGCGCAACGTTGTTGAGAGGAAGAGGCACTTTCACAGAAGAAGAAAAAGATGTATTGTACTGTGTGGTCAGCCGTAATGAAATTTTCCGCCTGAAAAATGTGATCAAACAAGTAGATCCTCATGCTTTTGTCGCGGTCAATGATATCCACGAAACACTTGGTGAAGGGTTCACATTGGATGAAAATAAAAATCCGATCGAGGATTAATCATAACTTGAGTTATTGACAAAACGAAGGCTCCATTCCCTGAACTCAGGAATGGAGCCTTTTCTTATCTTAATCGTCTCCTCCGACAAACATCAGAAGAAACCAGACCAACTGCAAAAGAGCAACTAAGGTAGCAGCAACATAAGTCATAGCGGCTGCGTCAAGAACTTTCTTCGCGCCTTTCTTCTCATCGCTTCCAATAATGTTAAGAGCGACAACCTGTTTCATAGCGCGGCTTGATGCGTTAAACTCCACCGGCAAGGTCACAATCTGGAACAGAACCGCCGCAGCGAAGAAGATAACACCCAGCAAAGCCAATCCCATAAATCCGAAAATCGCTCCTGCCAGAATCATTGGCAAGGCCAGATTAGAACCAAGGCTGGCAACCGGCACTAGAGAAGTTCTAAATCGAAGCGGTGCGTAATTCTTCGCGTCCTGGATGGCGTGTCCAACCTCGTGGGCAGCTACTGCTGTCCCCGCCAACGAATGGCCGTGATAAATATCCGTGGATAAGTTCACAACTTTCGAACGCGGATCATAATGATCACTTAATTGGCCTCGAACTTCCCGGATCGAAACGTTAAACAAACCGTTGTCATTTAGGATTTTGCGAGCCGTTTCCGCACCGGTTAATCCGGTGGAATTTCCGACCTTTAAATATTTTTTATATGCGCCTTTCACCCTCGTTTGCGCAAAGAGCGGAATAATCGCAATTAAAATCATGAATCCAATCAGATAGAGCATAATCAAGCACTCCTCCGTGAATATATTCTACTACACCTTATCTCCTATTTTATCCGCACTATGGAAGGGTGTCAATTGGTTGAATCGTTAAAAGTCTGAATGTTTTTTGACTCTTCTTTTTCGGTTTCTTGCCCTTTTCTCTGCTCTGTATTTTTGCCAACCTGAATAAAATAATGTAAGGACAATAATGCCGCCTATGGAAATGATCACCCAGGGCAAAGTCGGTTCCATTGTATCCTCAAGTGTTCCGTTGTAGAGAGCCTGAAGGTCATTCTCAATCCGCTCTAGATGTTCCATATAATTCGGTTTATTGAAGAAATCTCCCCGATTATTCCTTAAATAGGCCATTTCCGATTCCAGTCTGCCGATAACCGGATCCGGAAGATCTACATTGAGCGCCGGATGAATCATTTCGTATTTGCTTAAGAACTGGTTCAAATAAAATTCGAATTCCCGGTCATTCTTCTGTTTGGCCGCTTCTTTCATTTGCCCGAAAGGCTTGAACAACTGCTGTTTCGTATTGAGCCACAATGGTTGCTTATCGGAATCTAATGCATCGACAACGAGATGAAATTGCATGACGGACGTCACCCTGTTTTCATGATTCGCGGACACATTCGTAACAGCCCTCAGCGCATTATCAAAGGTAGTAGACAGGATTCTTAAGTCCTTCATGGATAAATCCAGCTTCTCTCGCTTTTCTTTAAGAAACTGTTTCTCAAAGTATGTCAACAATTGTTTGGCGTCCGCGTACTTCCCCTGACGTGTAAGCTCCAATACTTGTGCCGAGGTATCTGTCAACTTGTCCCATATACGGATAGAACCTGGCTCAGCCGCACTTGTAACATTCGGTAAGATCAAGATCGCCGCAAACAAAATGCAGGTTATCAGCCTCATAACGTACTTGTCCCCCCTCGCTTTTCTAATGCTATGCATATGAGAGACGGGACAAGAGTAGACCTATAATTCGACGGAGGGGTGATTTTTTCTGACTGACAACAGATAGACGAGAAAAATAGCTACCAGACTTAACCAGAAGGTCAGGTAACCGACAATCTGCTCATAACCATCCATAGCATGATAAATCGGCATCATACCGAACACATAGTCGATAACCACATCATGTAGAACCCATATTGCCGCAACAGCCAGATGCCAAGGTTTCATTCGATAAAACGGCGTATACAATATTCCTTCAAGGGCCATTCCGCCGTGAGAGAGAATCAATAAATAGTTTGCCCAGTGAAGTGAACCGGTCACAAATCCGCCGGCAATGTTCATACCAACCGCCCAAACCCCATATTTAAACAAACTGACGGCAGCCAGCGCTTCAAACAGGGGAAAATGTTTTTTGGAAAGAAAACCGATCAGGACAATCACAAAAAATAAACTGGCCGTCGGGCTGTCGGGCACGAAAAGCAAAAATTTCGGAGGGGTTTCAACAAGCTGCCACATGTACCATTGGTAGCCCCAGATTGTCCCAAGCCCGTTTATAATCAACAAGATCACGAGCAATTCTTTTTGTTTCAACCAATATAAAATAGGGGTCATGCCGAATCTCCTTTTATCGATTCAAAACGTACAAAAAGCTGACCTGTCTCAGTCAGCTTCCATGTACGAGCTATTTCCAAACAGAACGGAGACTCGTTATTCTCCTCCGCCGCTGCCACCGCCGCCTCCACCTTCACCGAGACTGGCGATATATTTAGCGAGTGTTTTCAATTCCTTGTCGCTTCCTTTAAACTGCCCCGCCGGCATTTTTCCATAGCCATTTCGGGCAACGTCCATAACATGCTCAACTGTCAAATCTTCCATTGCTACAAGGTTTGGCCCGACCGCACCTTGTAAATTAGAACCATGACAACTGATACATCCTTGATCAGTAGCAATCTTATATCCTTTGGCACTCTTATCAATTTGGACGGTATTCTGGATTTCACCTTGCTGGGAAATCGCCTTCCAGTTATGCGTCACAACCGATTGCCATGTCAGAAAGAACATGGAGATCGTGGCCAACAACATCATTCCGGAAGCAATCGGCCGTTTTGACAATCGCCGTTCCGGCCCCGGATCCAACCATGGAGCCAACAATAGCGCGATAGACGCGATACCGGGAAATACGACTGTTCCCAAAACAATATAATGCCCGGATGCATAAGTATATTTCAGAAACTGGTATAAGAACAGGAAGTACCAGTCCGGAAGCGGAATGTACCCGGCTGCCAATGGATCGGCCTCGCGTTCCAACGGCGGCGGTTCAGCGATAATGAACACCATAAAGCCGACAAGAAATACGGCGCCGACCATCCATTCCTTCAACAGAAAGTTTGGTAAGAAGGCTTCGGTCTTACCCGGGTATTCCGAATAGTCTTTCGGGACATTTTTCATACGATTATTCATCGGGATTCGCGAATCACCGACGAATTTCATGCCTTTCCCGCGATGCATGCATTCCCCTCCTTTATGGTTAAATAGTCGATCCTACAACGGACCGGAAATGCCTTGTTTTCGAATCATGAAAAAGTGAGCCGCGAGCAATGCGAATAAAGCCGCTGGCAGAAAGAAAACATGAATCGCGAAGAAACGCGTAAGGGTTTGCGCCCCGACGATGTCACTTCCCTGCAAAATCACTTTAATCCAATCCCCGATAAAGGGAACCGAAGCGGCGATTTGCAAACCGACTTTCGTCGCGAAATAAGCTTTCATATCCCACGGCAACAAATAACCTGTGAAACCGAGCCCTAACAGAATGAAGAACATCAACACCCCTACGACCCAGTTCATTTCGCGCGGTTTCTTATACGAACCAGTGAAGAAAACTCTTAAGGTATGTAGAAATACCATCACCAGTACAAGACTGGATCCCCAATGGTGCATGCCTCTTACAATGACCCCGAACGCTACTTGATTTTGCAAATAATAAACGGAGTCCCAGGCTCTTTCAATATCCGGAACATAATACATCGTCAGGAACATTCCGGACAAAATCTGAATGACAATGATAAAAAACGTCAGGCCTCCGAAACAATAAACGAAGGCGGAAAAGTGATAGGCCGGATTGACGTGCTCTGGCACCTCGTGATCGGCAAGATCTCGCCACATAGGCGTAATATCCAAGCGTTCATCGACCCAATCATAGAACTTCGATAACATTTACGCCCCTCCTTAATATGATGGCGGTACTGCCGGTATATCCAGACGCGGATGTGCTTCTCCGAGTAGAATATTTTCGCCTTCTGTCTTCACTTCATAAACATGAAGCGGTGCGGTTGCCGGCAATCCTGCAATATTGACGCCTTTCTTCGTAAACCGGCTTCCATGGCATGGACACTGAAAACGATTGGGATACGGAGGTTCCGGCGACCAGTGGACCAAACAGCCCAAATGGGTACAGACCGGTGATAACGCAATAATTTCACCTTCATCAGACTTAAATACGAAGGCTTCCTTCTTCTGGTCGAACTTATACCAGCCGTCCTTAATATCCTGTACCGTAAATTTCACCTGTTGCGGTTCCGCTGTAAGGTCACTCACCTTAAGCTTGATTTGCGTGAACTTCTCCTTGCCCTTGTCTTCCTTCAGCAACGGATCAATGGCAAAACGCACCATCGGCAAGGTCATCGTGGCTGCCATAAAACCGCCTACACCTGTTAACGTATAGTTTAGAAATTGACGTCTTGTTACATCGTGATCACTCATTGTTTCCCCCCCTTGCTGTGTTTCGAATTTTTTTGGCGTTCCATACAAGCAGTATCGCCTGTATGCGAGGAAAACACACATATTAATAGGACATTTCAATGATAGCTCAGGCCTTCATGCACTGTCAATTATATCATGTTTCAATCTGTCGATTCTATTCGTAATTGTACTTGTTTTGCCACTTAACCGTAACAATTTGTAAAAGCTGTTTGATTTGTCCATTCACAATTTCTTCTTTATTCTCCTCGCTCATATGCTGCATCGGTACAGCGGGCAGCCAAATGAGAGAGTCCCCCAATTCATTCTCAATCCCTTTCCAATCCGTGTCAGAGGTAATGAAGAAAACGTGTTTCATATCTTCGGAAAGCACTTCTTGTTTCCATTTGTTTAAACGCGCCGCTCGATCCACTACAGCCTCTGATTTCAAATATGTAAAAGGCGGAAAGTGAAGCAAACGTCCTTTCAATTGCTGTTCGAGCTCATCAGCAAGAAGCGTGGCAAACTCCCCTGCTTCTACGTTCAATTTAATTTCCTGACGCCAGGTTACAGGAATCAAGGGGATTACAACGGTGTCGACGTATTCCTTCTCGCGCATGTAGGAATCAATGTCATCAGTGGTCCATTTCATCCATCACAACTCCTTTGCCCTCTTGTATGAATACCCCGTAACAGCATACCACAAAAAACAGTGCCGAATCGACAAAACCTCACAATTTACCCAACTGAACAAAAAGAAAACTCCCTGATCTTTGCGGATCAAGGAGAAGAAAATTTACGGTTATGCAACTTTCCCGTCAGTTCATAAAACCATTGCTTATCCTCGGCGTCGAGCGCCATATCCACCAAACGTAATAAATTCGATCGCTCAAAATCTTTCTCGGCTTTACGGATGACCTCTTTCGCCATCTCTGAGTAGGTCTCGCTGATTTGCTCATCATAAAATGGATTTTCTTCAAGAACCGCCGCATATTCCGGACTAATATGATAATCCTTGAAATTAATTTGAATATACAAAGGCTCGTTCCGGAACATCCTAATGTCGTGAAATGCCTTTTCAGGCTCAACTGTCATCACATGCTTCTTAAAGTATTGAAAAGGAACGTCCTGTGTACAACGGGTCGACATTATGATGGCTTTCGGACAATATTCGGCATGCCTGATAAAATGGACATTTTCCATTAAACGGTCGTCCCCGGCCAAATAATTCAGAAGCCAGATGCACTCCCGTTTTTTCAGCTCGTGGTGTTCCAGAAACCAGCGAATGAACTGCTTCTTTTCTATCAACATTACATCGAAGTTCATCGCGAACCCATCCTTCTCCCTTTTAGGATCCTCGTTTATATATATTATTTCGCCTTCTCGGCAAAA
>DASTWO010000045.1:0-7871 GCA_035776675.1 Caryophanales bacterium | reverse complement strand
ACCGCGCATGGTTTCAGACCAAGGCCGAAGGGATCCATCTTTCCGTTGCTGCCGCTTCCATCATAGCACGCCAGGCCTTTGTCGATGAAATGGACCATTTGAGTGAAAAAACCGGAATCGAATTGCCAAAAGGCGCCGGAGCCCGGGTCGACGAAGCGGCCGCGAAGCTGATTCGTGAAAAAGGCAAAACCTTTTTGCAGGAAGTCGCAAAGGTCCATTTTTCCAACACAGAAAAAGCGGTTCGATTAGCCGCACGTTGACAAAAAAGCGTATGTTCCTCATTACCATAAGGGGCATGCGCCTTTTCATTTCCTCTACTTCATACCCTTCCCGTTCAACCATTTCAATCAATATAATGATAAATAGCTGAAGTCTTCATTTCGCTGCCCCTTTTATCTTTTCGGTCCATGTATTTGTCATTGTGCCCACAAGAAAACGAGGAGGCTTGTTATGGGAATCTTGTTTGCTTTTTTAACCGCTTTATCGTTTGCAGTTGGCAATATTGTCATTAAGAAAGGAATCACTCGTACAAATGGTGAAAATAACGGATTTCTGATCACCGTCACGATGAATGTCATCTTGTTGGGACTTTTCTATTTTATTGCCAGTGCTGTTCGTGGGTTTACTTTTCATTTTTCATGGAAAGCTTTATTCGTTTTTATGTCTGCAGGACTTCTGACAAGCGGATTAGGAAGATATACACTGTTTGCGGCCATTGGTAAAATCAATCCCTCACGGGCTTCCGCCCTCAAAAATGCAGCACCGATATTCACCATATTGTTCGCATTACTTATTTTGGGTGAACGTTTGACATGGATTGAGGGAGCCGGCATCCTGCTGTTGTTGGGAGCCATTTCAATTCAAGGCGCGATGTATTTCAAAAACCTCCCCAGCAGCGGAAAAAATGGAAAGAATGAAAAATCCCAGACGTATTGGACCGGCTATGGGTTGGCCGTGTTGGCGGCATTGATTTTTGGAGCTGGGCAGGGTATTCGAAAACAGGGGTTGCTGATACTCAACGACGCATTTTTTGGTGCATGGGTGGGATCTTTAACCGCCTTCTGTTTTATTATCATTTACGAAAGCTTGAAAGGCCGGTTAAAAACAACCGTAGAGAAAAATCGGAAAACCTTAAACGGCTATTTTATCGCTTCCGGAACGCTTACCACCACGGGACCACTGTGCTTTTTCATTGGGGCTTCACTGATTCAAGTCTCTTTCGTCAGCGTCATTGCTGCTATTGAACCGCTATTGACGATTTTACTTTCCGCCTTATTTTTAAAAAAGGAAGAGGAATTGTCCCTGTCAGTTTGGCTTACAGCCGCCCTTGTTTTGACTGGCACCATCGTCATTGCTTTTGCAACGTAAACTAAATCACAATGAAATAGTCCAATGCTACTACACACGGAGACCTAAACCATCAACCTATGAGATATTTTCAAAATCATTGAACTTTTATTAAATTACCGATAAAATAAATAACAGGAACATACCAACCAGTCAGTAAGAAGAATTCAATTTAAAACGGTGATTTGAAAGCGCATTCAAAAAAGGATGGGAAATGAGACCCTCGGCCGTGATGGAAGCGCCTATGCGAACATACAAATAGAACTAGCCACTATTCACCTTGAAAACTCAAAATATAACAAAAAGGAGAGGATGTCAGTTGCATGTAAAAGACCTGTTCAGTTTAAAAGGAAAAACGGCAATTGTTACGGGCGGAGGACGCGGGCTGGGAGAACAAATCGCTGAAGCGTTTGCCGAAGCGGGAGCCAATGTTGTGGTTTGTTCACGGAAACTGGAAACCTGCCGAGAAACAGCTGAGAAATTGTTGGAAAACGGCGTGGATTCCCTGGCGTTAGAATGCGATGTGACCAATCCTGATGATGTTGAACGCGTGGTTGCTGAAACGAAAGAAAAATTCGGGTATATCGACATTCTGGTCAACAACAGTGGGGCATCATGGGGATCGCCGGCACTGGACATGCCGCTCGACAAATGGGAAAAGGTGATGAGCGTCAACGCCACCGGTACATTTCTTATGTCCAAGGCAGTTGGCAAAGAAATGAAAAGGCAAAAAACCGGAAAGATCATTAATATGGCTTCCGTAGCGGGCCTTGGCGGTGCTCCCTCAGATGTTCTCGATGCCATCGGGTATAGTGCCAGCAAAGGCGCGATTATTTCTTTTACTAAAGACCTTGCCGTCAAATTGGCACCGAACATCAACGTCAATGCCATTGCCCCGGGGTTTTTCCCGACGAAAATGTCAAAAGGCGTACTTGCAATTAACGGAGAAAACATCCTTTCCGGAACACCCATGAGCCGATTCGGCGAAGACAACGATATTAAGGGGGCCGCATTGTTCCTTGCCTCCCCTGCCTCCGACTACGTTTCTGGACACATACTGGTTGTCGATGGCGGCGCACAAGCCAGGTAAGGGTTTAAAACAGTTATCTTTGCAGAATTCAAATATAAGGGAGAGTTATAATAAATGAACCAAACCGCAAAACCATGGTTGAAACAGTATCCTGACGATGTAAAAACGGAAATTGAGGTCCCGGACATTACGCTGAATGAGCTGTTTGAACAAGCAGTTGACCGCTTCCCGAAACATGATGCTCTTTCATTTTACGGGCTGACCACCCGTTACCAGGAACTTTCCGGGCAGATTAATCGTTTTGCTTCCGCCCTTCAACAAGACGGAATTAAAAAAAGCGATCGTATCGCCCTAATGCTTCCAAATTGTCCACAATACATCATTTCGTATTACGCTACACTGAAAATCGGGGCTACCGTCACACAAGTGAACCCGATGCTTGTTGAACGCGAACTCGAATTCTTGTTGAATGATTCAGGTGCAGAAACCATTGTTATCTACGATGCCGTATACCCGGTATTAAAGAAAATTCAGGCCAACACAGCAGTTAAAAATGTCATTGTCGTAAGTCTGGTACCCAATGAAAAAACCTTTGAACCGGATCGAAAATTTGAAACAGTATTGGAATCAGGCACCGGGCAACTGAAAAAGCCTGATATCAATCCGAAAAAAGATGTCGCAATTCTGCAATACACTGGTGGAACAACCGGACGTTCAAAGGGCGCGATGTTGACACACCGGAACATTGTTGCCAACACTCTTCAAGTCACTGAGTTTTTTAAGCACAGTTCGGAATTCGGAAAAGAAAGCATCCTGACCGTCCTCCCGCTCTTTCACGTATTCGGGATGACATCTTGTATGAACTACGGCCTTTATCTTGGAGCTAAATTAATCCTGCTCCCACGCTTTGAGGTCGAAGAAGTACTGAATACGGTTAAAAAAGAACAGCCTTCCTTCTTCCCCGGGGTGCCGACGATGTATATCGCGATCGCCAATCATCCCGATGCTGAAAACTATAATATTGACAGCATCCGAACCTGTAACAGCGGCGGATCCGCTATGCCGCTCGAGGTGATGAAAAAATATGAGGCCAAAACAGGAGCTCAGGTTCTTGAAGGCTACGGTCTTTCGGAAACCTCACCTGTTACCCATGCAAACCCGGCATTTGCCGAACGTAAACCCGGCAGCATTGGCATTCCACTTCCGTCAACGGAATATAAAATTGTAGATATTGCTACGGGAAAAGAGGAAATGTCCGATGGCGAAGAAGGAGAAATTATCATCCGCGGCCCTCAAGTAATGAAGGGATATTGGAACATGCCCGAGGAGACCGAAAAAACCTTGCGTGATGGATGGCTGTATACCGGGGACATAGCTCGTATGGACGAAGATGGTTACGCCTACATCGTTGACCGTAAAAAAGACATGATCATTGCCAGCGGCTATAATATTTACCCGCGTGAAGTTGAAGAAGTGTTATACCTCCATCCGAGTATCGTTGAGGCTGCGGTAATCGGAGTCCCGGATCAATATCGCGGTGAAACGGTTAAAGCCGTGGTAGTCTTAAAAGAGGGAGAAACAGCGAACAGCGAGGCCATTATTGCCCATTGCCAAAAATATATGGCCGCCTACAAGGTACCGAAACTTGTTGAATTCCGGGAGGAACTTCCGAAATCAACAGTCGGTAAAATCTTGCGAAGATCCGTCAGAGAAGCCGAAACAGCTGGCAAAGCCGGGTCGTAAAAACATACACCAAGGGGTAAGAAAAAACTTTCTTACCCTTTTTTTGTGGATTGCTCCATCCACACTCGTTTCACTTTTTCATAGGTCTCCGGTGTATCGACATCCATCAAAATCCCTTGGTCATTCACAGGTAAGACATGTCTGGATTCCAGACTGCTGATGATTTCTTTCGCTCCCCGATCCCCCTTCAAATTGAAGAAATCAATCTTTTGAGCATTGCCGAAAAAGACCGGATGGCCCGGCACAGATTGAAAGCCTGGCCGGACAACATAAGGCTCTGTTGAAACAGAATGTTTTTCTAACCCAAACCGAAAGACCGTTTGAACCGTTTGTTCGGAAATCAACGGTTCGTCTCCAAGGAAAACCATGATGTTGGGACTGCAACAACTTTCAATTCCTTTTCGTAAAGAAGTGCTCTGCCCGGAAGCATATTCGGGATTGATCACCCAGCGAAAACGTTTATCCTCGATTTGAACAGAACGTTTAATTTCTTCAGCTTCATGCCCAATAACAGCGATAATCTCGGAAAAATCGAAACGGAGAATGTTCTGGATCACATGCTGAAGCAGCGAAGCATCCCCAAGCCTTAACAACTGCTTGGGCGTTCCCATCCGATTTGATGTGCCCGCGGCCAAAATCAAGGCTTTAACTCCCGTTGGCTTCATCCCTTACACATCCTTTCATGGATCTATTCGCCAACAGGTTGATGAATCCTTCCTTTCTTTCTTAGAAACTCCCCACTGTGGCCGTTTCGGACAGCCAGGATCTCTGAAAGAATACTGATTGCCACTTCCTCTGAGGTTTCAGCGCCAATGTCGAGGCCAATCGGGCTATACATGCGAGAAAGCTGTTCCTCTGAAAAAGTAATGCCTTCCTCTTGAAGGCCATCGAGTAACCAATTCCGGCGCTTTCTTGGCCCAAGCACTCCAACATAAGGAGCGGAAGATTCCAATGAGAAGCGCAAACAAGCTTGGTCGCGTTCCAGATGATGATTCATGATGACTGTAAAAGTCCTCGTCCCCAAATGGACCTTGTCCCGTAACTCTTCTGATCGGGCCAGAACAATCTCCATTCCCGGAAAATTTTCTTCAGTGGCGAAAGCCGAACGGGGATCCACCACCACTGTCCGAATTCCCAGATCTCCTGCAAATTTCGCGACGGGAATCGCATCATGGCCCGCTCCGAAAATCACCAATTCCGGCGGAGGAATATTCACATCTATGAACACACTGGCCTCTCCGCCTTCCGATAATTGAACTGAGCGAGTCTCAGACCTCGGATGCAATTGTTTCAGCTTTTCCCCGGCAGCTTTGGCCGCCAGATCATTCAAAATGGCGGTACCAAGATTTCCAAGAGACAACCCTTCTTCCGAAACAAAAAGACGGGTCCCCGCTGACAGACCGGAATCTTCCGGAACTTCTAACAAGGTTACGAGGACTGCCGGTTTTTCATTTTTCAAGCTGATTGTCCATGCTTCAAACGGTGAGTGGCTCATTCCTTTTTCTCTCCTTCCGGCCGAGAGTTCTCGGGAACAGGTTCAATATAGATATCAACGGTCCCTGGACACCCTAATCCGAGTCCCCAGACGAGATCCTCTCCCATATCATATCGCTTCAAAACTGGCTTGCCGTCGTGCATTACCCGTTTTGCTGTTTCAGCGACATCGGCTCCAGACATCCCCCGGAAATCAAACCTGTCGTTGTGCCGTCCTCATCGATTAACATCTTCGCCCCTTCACGTCGATAGGCGGAACCTGTAACACGAACGACAGTCGCCAGCGCTGTTCTTTTTCCGGAACGCTCTATTTTTTCCATTTCATCAATAATTGCCTTGTTTTTATTCATCGATAACCCCTCCTGTCACCAATTCTCCGAGCCAGATTGCTTAAAGAAGATGCATCATGAGCTTTCGAAAAAATATCAACGTACGGCAGGGCCGTCTTCATCCCCGCAGCTTCGGGTTTGTAATGATTCGCAGCAGCCAGCGGATTCAACCAAATCACTTTGTTGGCTTGCCGATATAGCCTTTTCATCGCCCATTCCAGCTTTTCAGATTCTCCGGTATCCAACCCGTCACTGAAAATAAACACGATCGTATTTCCATTCAACAAACGCGGCCCAAAATCACGGACAAATCGTTCCAATGATTCCCCGATCCGGGTCCCGCCTCCCCATTCCATACCCAAATCGTCTAAGGCTTTATTTTTATTTAAAAAGCGGGTAACCCGCCGTAAGCGAGTAGAAAACAAAAAAGTCTCAACACGTTTTGCTTCCTGTGACAAAGCGCAGGCAAATTGTAAAAACACTTCCGAATGCGGAAGCATTGAACGGCTGCCGTCACAGAGCAGAACAAGTTCAGCTTCGCGTTTCGGACGCCCTGTCCAGGCCGGATAAATCATATGTGCTCCCGTTTGAATGTTTCGCCGAAATGTCCTTCGAAAATCCAACCGCCGCCCTTGTACCATCGGGCGATAGCGGCGGCTCGGTTTCAATCGAATCTCGGAAATCATGAATTGTGCCGCTGATATCATCTGAGCCATCCCTTCCCGGGGCACCCTAACCGAATTTGTATGTTGCCATTCACGAGCACTAAATCGGACTGCCTCCAGGAATGACATTTCTTTTCTATTATCTATCGAATCATCATCCGGTGATGATTTCGCAGCTCCATTACCAGCCTTTCCGTCACTTCCTGGTTTCCCGCTCTCTTCTTTTGTGACTGTCGATCCCGATTCTTCTGAAAGAAAGTTAGATTTCCGGTGCCCGTTCCCTTCAGACCTGGCCAGAGTACTGTCAGATTCGGAGAATCGAAAAAACCGTTCAAAAAGATCATCAAAGAGTTCCTGTTCCTCCTGCCGAGAACAAAGCACCGTTCGGAGAACCGTCCGTACCTCCGACTCATTCGCAAGATCGACCGATTCCAGAGCACGAAACATATCCGCTGTCTCTCCTGGTCCAACCAGAAACTCATATTGACGTAACCATTGGGCAAAATGCGTGAAACGATCAATAAGAAAAAAATGATTCCGTTTTATCTGGTTCACGGATTCGGCTCCTTCAACAGTTCTCCTTGTTCCAGCCGTTTCCGGACAACTTCCCAATCTTCGTGATCCTTAAGGAAACAGCTGAACGTTTGTTGAACAGTATCCACCTGCAACTCGCCTTCATGAAGGACCGATAATGCTTTTGCCCAATCGAGACTTTCAGCTACACCTGGAATTTTATTCAGCGGCATGGATCTGACCTTTTCCATCATCTCTGCCACCTGAACGGCCAATTGTTCATGAATGTCCGGCAATTTTGTTTGCAAAATCTCAATCTCTTTCTCAAGATCAGGATAAGGAATCCATTGATAAAGACATCTACGCCTGAGGGCATCACTTAACTCGCGGCTGCGATTTGAAGTCAGGATTACATAGGGCTTATGGCGGGCCTTGATTGTCCCCAGTTCAGGAATCGTTACCTGAAATTCCCCGAGGATTTCGAGCAAGAAAGCTTCGAATTCCCGGTCAGCACGATCGACTTCGTCAATCAGCAAGACAGGTGGACGCTCCTCAGCCAAAAGCGCATCCAGCAACGGCCGCTGCAACAAAAAACGCCGGCTGAATATTTCTTCTTCTTTTTCCGTGACCGATTCATCTTGATTCTCGGTCAACCGAATGTGAAGCATCTGTTTCGGGTAATTCCATTCATACAATGCCATATTGGCATCAAGGCCTTCGTAACATTGAAGCCGGATCAACCGGGTGTTC
>DASTWO010000044.1:0-8250 GCA_035776675.1 Caryophanales bacterium | reverse complement strand
CATCCGTGATTTGGAACGGGATACTGAAGCCCCGAAACAACAGAATTCACTGGATGACGATGAGGAAGATTCCGGAGGCTTTTCACTCGGTGATATGATCGGTGATCAACTGAAAAAGTATAAATAAACAATATGAAAAGATTTCGTCTCCTTGACGAAATCTTTTTTTTGATGATTATCGTGTTGAAAAAGGAGCCATAATGGCTATTAAACAGGAACTGGAACGGAGGGATCCTGATGCCGGGGCTCTTTTTTTATTGGACAGCATGGGTCGGGTGGGTGATTTTTACCTTTTTTATGGAAAAAGGCAGGACTCGCACTGAAATGGCTCTTGTTGTACTGGGTACAATAGCTTTTTCCAGTACAACCTTTACAATTCATGATATTCCCATTAACTTCTCGATGGTTATTCTGCTTTTCTATGGTTACAGGAAATTAGCTAAGTTCAGACGTTCCAGTTTTCTTTTTGCAGCTGGTGTCTGTCAGGTGATTGCTCTCGCTTATGTCGGGTTCTTTATGTATTGTTTATATGATCCCGCTATTCTTTGGTTGGATCGGAAATGGATGACAGCCATTTTGATTTTTCTCCTTGTTCAGTTTCTGGTCAAATCTTTTTCATTAAGATGTCTTGCGACTGTGGTAGGGGTCATCCATGGAAATCTACTTTTGGCGTGGATTATGAACGGGTATTTCGTACCTATGGAAGCGGGTTCTCTTACTTTTTTCGATTTGTTGGCCGCTTGTCTTGGGATGATTGCTGTGTGGAGAGGCTATGAGGAATTCACTTCTCAATTAAACGCCTTCTTCAAAAGGGCCTTCTCCCAGAAACGCCATTACAGTAAATAAGATTGGCAGGTCCCGGGTTTTCTGATAAGATGTATAAGTTAACGGAGCTTGTATTATGGCTAAGTCTGGATTATGTTGAAAGATGAAGGAAGTGTTTTTTGATGGCGAAACCGGTAGTTGCGATAGTCGGAAGGCCGAATGTCGGCAAGTCGACGATTTTTAACCGTGTTGCAGGAGAAAGACTTGCAATTGTAGAAGATGTTCCCGGGGTCACGAGGGACCGGGTTTACCATCCGGCTGAGTGGCTGGATCAGGAATTTAATCTAATTGATACAGGCGGCATTGTATTGTCTGATGAACCGATTTCCAAGCAAATTCGTCAACAGGCGGAAATCGCAATTGAAGAAGCGGATATTATTATTTTTATGGTGGATGGCAAGGAAGGATTGACCGGTGCAGACGAAGAAGTAGCTGGTATTCTGTATCGTTCAAATAAACCGGTTGTTCTTGCTGTTAACAAAATTGACAATCATAAGCGCCGGGAACTCCTGTATGAATTTTATTCTCTCGGCATAGGTGAACCGTTTCCAATTTCAGGGACACACGGCCTTGGAGTAGGGGATTTGTTGGATGAAGTGATCCGCCATTTTTCAAATGCAATCGCTGATGAATACGATGAATCGACCATTCGGTTTTCGCTGATCGGGCGGCCGAATGTGGGGAAATCCTCACTTGTGAATGCCATTCTTGGTAAGGAACGGGTCATTGTTAGTGATGTTCCGGGAACTACCCGGGATGCTATCGATACACCGTTTACGAAAAGCGGTAAGGATTATGTGATTATCGATACCGCGGGCATGCGCAGACGGGGAAAAGTATACGAAACGACTGAGAAGTACAGTGTTCTAAGGGCAAAAAGGGCTATAGAGCGCTCAGACGTGGCACTTGTTGTGATAAACGGGGAAGAAGGCATAATCGATCAGGATAAAAAAATTGCCGGTTATGCGTATGAGGCAGGACGAGCAATGGTCATCATCGTCAATAAATGGGATGCGGTGGAGAAAGATCATCAAACGATGAAAGCGTTCGAGAAGAACATCCGCAAACAGTTCCAGTTCCTTGATTTTGCTCCGATCTTATTCGTATCGGCTATGACAAAGCAACGATTGAACAAACTGTTGCCGTTGATCGAACAGGTTGCGGAAAATCACACCCTTCGGATCAAAACGAGTGTTTTGAACGATGTGATCCTTGACGCAGTGTCCATGAACCCGACACCGACCCGAAAAGGGCGACGTTTGAAAATTTCTTACGCCACACAGGTATCGGTTAAGCCGCCGACGTTTGTGGTATTTGTGAATGATCCAGAACTTCTGCATTTTTCGTATCAGCGTTTTTTGGAAAACCAAATTCGAGAAACGTTTGGATTCCAAGGCACGCCGATTCGCATTCTCGCCCGAAAGAAGGGATCAAGAGACAGTTAAATAGAAAGAGAGAGGAGGAGTCTTATGGATGTAGTTCTTTCCGCGGTTATCGCTTATTTACTGGGGTCTATCAGTTTCAGCTTTCTGATCACAAAATTGATGTTGAAAGATGATATTCGAAAACACGGAAGCGGAAATGCCGGCGCTACCAATACCCTCAGGGTGCTTGGCACCGGACCGGCCATTGCGGTTTTGCTGCTTGATGTCCTGAAAGGGGTTGCGGCGGTTTGGATTGCCGTATGGTTGGGAGACGGAGTCTGGGCACTACCGATTGCTGGATTAATGGCGATTGTCGGCCACAATTGGCCGGTTTTCTTCAATTTTCGTGGCGGGAAAGGTGTAGCAACGACGATAGGCGTGTTTGCCACATTGTTCTTTTTGCCGTCGATTTATGCCGGTATTCTGGCTATTCTTTTGATCATTCTAACGCGATACGTTTCATTGGGATCTTTGCTGTTTGTGATTGCGGCACCGGTTTTTACACTTTTCGTCGGTTCTTATCCGATTTCTTATTTTATTGTAGGTCTTGTGATTGCCGTGCTTTCTTATTGGCGGCACCGCTCGAACATTACCCGTCTCATAGCGGGTACGGAAAATAAACTTGGGAAGAGGTGACGTTAAATGGCAAATACTGCGGTTTTCGGTATGGGAAGTTGGGGGACAGCTTTGGCTACTGTCCTTTCGGACAACGGCCATCAGGTTAAGGTGTGGGGCAGACGCGAAGATCAGGTTGAAGAAATCAATACGAAACATACAAATGAACGATATTTGCCGGGAATTTCTCTTCCCGATACTATAATGGCGACCACTTCAATGGAAGAAGCGGTGGAGGACGCTGACACAATCGTTCTGGTTGTACCAACAAAAGCGATGCGGACGGTCCTTCATAAATTAAACAATCACTTATCCCGGCCTGTTGCCCTTGTGCATGCTTCAAAAGGAATTGAAACGGATACGTTGAAGAGAATTTCGGAAATCATCTCTGAGGAATTGGACGAAGACAAGCGAAAAAATATTGCCGTATTATCCGGTCCGAGTCATGCGGAGGAAGTTGTTTTACGTCAACCGACGACGGTTACAGTATCTTCAACCGGTGCTGATTCCGGCCAGTACATACAAGATTTGTTCATTAACCGGAGTTTTCGGGTCTATACCAACCCGGATATGGTGGGTGTTGAACTTGGCGGAGCATTAAAGAACATTATTGCTTTAGGGGCAGGTCTTTCCGACGGCATCGGTTTTGGTGATAACGCGAAAGCTGCCTTAATGACAAGAGGACTGGCCGAAATCGCAAGGCTTGGCACGAAAATGGGTGCAAATCCGATGACCTTTGCTGGCCTTGCGGGAATGGGCGATTTGATTGCGACTTGTACGAGTGCGCACAGCCGTAACTGGCGGGCCGGCAATTTACTGGGAAAAGGGAAACAACTTCAAGAAGTGCTTGATAACATGGGAATGGTTGTAGAAGGGGTCAAGACAACAGAAGCCGCTTATCGTTTGTCTGAGCGTGAAGGTGTGGAAATGCCGATTACAAACGGGCTTTATGACGTATTATTCTCCAATCAAAACCCGAAACAAGCAGTAGAAGGGTTGATGGGCAGGATGAGGACAGATGAAGTGGATGATTTGTCGTCGTTGTTTGCCAAACAGATTCAAAAATAGTTCACAATCCTCCCAGTCACGCATACCATGTGGTGAAAGTGAACTTGCTTCGGAGACATCTGATTTGTTTCGGAGGTAGGCAAGTGACGAAGGAGGATGCCGCAGAGTGGACCGTAACAGTGATTTTTTTGATGATATTGAAGAGAAAACCAATGTGAAAAAAGATGATGTCTTTCAACTCGCCAATTCTGTACAAAGTGCAGATCTCGCCGACGAGAAAACGGTTCGAAGACTGATTACCCAGGTGTCACAGTTAGCGGGCGTACCGGTTTCGAAAGAGAAAGAAGATCGACTAGTAAAGACCATTGTCAACAATGAGATCCCGCTGGACTTTTCCACCCTTGCCAAAATGTTCAATCAGTCAAAATAGGCGTTCTGATGATGCGGCGCGCATGTTTTCCGCATAGGATAATCTTGAACCACAACACTTGAGTTAAGAGCTGAGATGAATGGAATATATTTAGTCTATGCTGAAGAAAGGTGCCCCTTTACTTCAGCGCTTTTTTTTCGCGCCTCGCGCGGAGATGGAACGAAGGGCGATCAATCGGACGCATTGGCAAATTCATTTGCTGAATCGTCCGGTTGATCGCCCTTCTTAATGGGTCATTTATGACCCATGCCGGAACTTCTTGGTTCCGGGTTCCATCTCCGCATGAGCGTCTCTTGTCACTGCCCGGACATGTTTCATGTTCGGGCATACCATGCCTTCCGGCTTTCCTGAAAACCCTGGAGCCTTCCCTCGATGTAAATGTCAAATTCAAACAATGTTATTGATTTTCATCAATTGTCGTTATGCGCCCTTTTTTTATTGTGCTATAATGGACAAGGCAAATTTTGCGAGGTTCGTTGAAGGAGGAGTAGCCATGTCACCGGGACTGATCAAAATGTGGATTTCATTTGTGGCGATTATTTTATTTGCAATCGCGGCGGCCATGATTATGCTGAGCCGCAATAAATTGAAGGGGTTTTGGAAAGGCCTGGCGGCAGTGATCGCCTATTTATGCATGGGCGTGGCCGGAATCATTGTGATCCTTATTGTATTAAGTGGTGCGCCAACTGACTAAATTCAGTCAGGTGCGTATTTTGATTGGAGTTTGATATGAATGCGGAAATTAATAAAAGGATTTCCTGCGGTCTTCTTTTCTTTGGTCTTCTTATCGGCATGCGGGTACGCCGGAGATCGCCAGGTTCAACATTCCGTTTATGAAACACAAATTAACAGCGTCCAGGAAGCTGTAGACCAATTTCAAAAGGAGACCGGGGTGTTGCCGATCAAAAACCGGGATATGGGCACTCCGATTTATCAAAAATACCCCATTGAGTTCAGGCGCCTGGTTCCGAAGTATTTACCGGACGCTCCGGATAATGCTTACGGTAACGGCGGCGTTTTCGAATACATGCTGGTCAACGTTGAGAAAGACCCGACCGTAAAGGTAATCGACCTCACCGTAGCCAAAGTCGCGCAGAAATTGCAAAGAAGAGTGGACGTTTTTCGCTATCAGAATCATTTCGGCCCGTTGGATGAGGTCATCGTTCCGTATCGATATACCATTGACTACGATTCTCTTGGTTATGACCAGCCACCGGTTGTCAAGAGTCCCTTTACTGGACAGGAACTCGGTTTTGTCATGGGACCGGATGTGAAAGTCCATATTGATTATCGAAAAGATTTATACGCTTTTCTGAGAGAATATGAAGGTGATTATGAAACAGGTGAAGATATTCGGGAAATTCTAGTGGAACATTCGCCGTTCGTACCGGTCTATTCTTTCCCCTACACTGTCAATAAGCAAGGCGAACCAATATTTCTCGTAAAGAAAAAGAAATAGGCATTTTCCCTCCCCTTACGAAATAGCGTATAAAAGGGGAGGGATTTTTTGTGCCGGGAAGACGACGTCATGTCATAAATATTGGACAACGTCATAATCATATACTATCCAATGGAATGTTTGGTTGAACACAACCGATCGGGAGGGGATCGAATGGAGAAAGTAGATATTTTCAAAGATATTGCCGAACGAACGGGGGGTGATATCTACTTAGGAGTCGTAGGCTCAGTTCGAACAGGAAAATCGACATTCATCAAGAAGTTTATGGAACTTGTGGTATTGCCTAACATCAATAATGATCCTGACAGAGTCAGAACCCAGGATGAATTGCCTCAAAGCGCCGCTGGGAAACAAATCATGACGACAGAGCCGAAATTTGTTCCGAACAATGCCGTTATGATTAACGTCGGAGATGGACTCGATGTGAATATCAGATTAGTGGATTGCGTTGGCTATACGGTTCCGGGAGCAAAAGGTTATGAGGATGAAGACGGTCCGAGAATGGTCAACACACCGTGGTATGGAGAGCCAATTCCTTTTCAAGAGGCGGCTGAAATCGGGACACGCAAGGTTATTCAGGAACATTCCACCCTTGGTGTCGTTGTGACTACCGACGGCTCCATCGGAGAAATTCCGCGCAATGATTACATCGAATCCGAAGAGCGGGTTGTCGAAGAGCTTCAAGAGGTAGGAAAGCCATTTATCATGGTGGTGAACTCTGCGCATCCGCATCATTCCGAAACAGAGGCCTTGCGCCAACAACTTTCGGACAAATATGATATTCCGGTACTTGCTCAAAGTGTTGAAAACATGACAGAGCACGATATTCATAATGTACTGCGTGAAGCGCTTTACGAATTCCCAGTGCTCGAAGTCAATGTCAACTTGCCGAGCTGGGTCATGGTGCTGAATGAAGATCATTGGTTGCGTGAAAGTTACGAAGAGGCAGTGAAGGAAACAGTCCAAGATATTAGAAGATTGAGAGATGTGGATCGAGTGGTCGGCCAATTCGGCGAATTTGAATTCATTGACCGCGCTCAACTTGCTGGTATTGAAATGGGTCAAGGTGTTGCGGAAATTGATCTCTACGCTCCGGATGATTTGTATGATCAGATTTTGAAAGAAGTAGTGGGTGTTGAGATCAGAGGTAAAGATCATCTGTTGCAACTCATGCAGGACTTTGCCCATGCCAAAGGTGAGTATGATCAAGTCAGTGACGCATTGAAGATGGTGAAGCAAACCGGTTATGGTATCGCTGCGCCGGCCCTTGAGGATATGAGTTTGGATGAGCCGGAGATCATCAGACAAGGTTCACGCTTTGGTGTACGTCTCAAGGCGGTAGCTCCGTCGATTCACATGATCAAAGTCGATGTCGAGTCCGAATTTGCACCGATTATCGGGACGGAGAAACAAAGTGAGGAACTTGTCCGTTATCTGATGCAAGACTTTGAACAGGATCCGTTATCGATTTGGAATTCAGATATTTTCGGACGTTCGCTGAATTCGATCGTCCGCGAAGGGATTCAGGCGAAATTATCTCTGATGCCAGAGAACGCCCGCTACAAATTGCAGGAAACCCTGGAAAGGATCATCAACGAGGGTTCGGGTGGATTAATTGCGATTATCTTGTAAAAGGACTCCTTCCAAACGGAGTCTTTTTTCTTTGTTTATAAGGGTTTTTCGGCCCTTATAGGGTGCCTTTAAAAATGGCGGCAGCAGGTTTCGGCGGTTCGTCGGCCGGCCGCTTTTTTTATTTTTTTGCTTTGTTTTGTAGAAAAGTGTTGAATTTCAGCGGTGTTTCCTTTATTATAAGCGTTGTTAAGGGGTTTTTTCGTTTCCGGCAGCGATGAAAGCGTCTTAACAGGCATCGTCAGGCTTGCGGTGCATGACCATAAAGAGGCAAATTTATCTTTGCCACCAAGCAAAAAAGCAAGCTTTTCGCGACATCATGGTATAAAATGTTTAAGTATTGTTCAAAAAGGTAGTAAGAGCCAATTTCATCGGAGGAGGTGAAAGTTATGAACAAGACGGATTTGATTCAATCTGTTGCTGAATCGACTCAGCTTTCCAAGAAGGATGTAACGAAAGCCGTTGATTCCGTATTTGATTCCATCTCGGATTCTTTGAAACAAGGGGAAAAGGTTCAGCTGATCGGATTTGGAAACTTCGAGGTTCGCGAGCGTTCTGCACGTAAAGGCCGCAATCCGCAAACCGGTGAAGAAATTCAGATCTCAGCCAGCAAAGTTCCGGCCTTTAAACCAGGCAAGGCCCTAAAAGAAGCTGTTAAGTAATTTTCATACATAGGGCATATATCGAAAGAAGAGTCTCCAGCAGGCTCTTCTTTTTTGTTGTGTGCCCGGCATGGGTGCAGGCTATAGGGTGAGAGTCCCGAACAGTGAAGGCAGTAGTAGTTGTAGCTTAAGGCAAGGGCATGGAGGGCGACCTCGTGTCTGGAGGAAGCCGGTGGCAAACTTCCGCCCTGAGGAACA
>DASTWO010000043.1:0-4055 GCA_035776675.1 Caryophanales bacterium | reverse complement strand
GAAGACTCCACCCATCCGGGTTTCCAGTACAATCTATCCAGATGGTAAACCTCAATATTTAGAATTTTACTAAGCTCTTGGGCAAATGTAGATTTCCCTGTACCGGCCGAAGCTCCCATTACCATAATTCGCGGCATATTTTCACCTGCTTATTTTTATTAAAAGTGTTTTTCATTGTAGCAACTTTTCAATAGGTTGAAAAGGCTTTATAGTGGGAAGTTAGGCCATACCTTCCTTCATTGGGGAGTTCCCACTGTCTTTCGCATGTTTTGCTTTTGCTCACACATACTAACGCAGGAGGAATGTTTTATGAAAATCGTTTTATTGGCTTTATTAACGGGTTTTATAGTTGGATTTGTCTTCGCCTTGTTGAAACTTCCGATTCCGGCTCCGCCCGCCTTGCCGGGTATTGCGGGGATCATTGGCATTTATTTAGGTTTCCAGGCGTTTACGAAATGGGTTTACCCGTTTTTCACTAATTCGTAGTTGCAGGAGGTTGCTATGGTGCCGCCACAAGTGTCATCACTCGTCCCCATGTTTTCAGAATCATTGGGTTCGGGGGTTCCGATTGTTTTTATCCATCCACCGCATATGGACCATGCCGTGTTTCGTTACCAGCGGGAGCTTGCTGCACATTTCCGTGTGATTTTATATGATGCTCGGGGGCATGGGCAAAGCGGGATTTCTACAGAACGGGTAACGATTTCGAGGCTGGCGGAGGATTTGCGCTTGTTATTGGATGAACTGGAGGTGGACCGTGCTGTCGTTTGTGGTTATTCAAGCGGTGGATCGGTCGCACAGGAATTTGCGCTCGTATATCCCGAACGGACAAAGGCGCTGATTTTATCCGGCGGTTTTCCGCAGGTGAATACCTTTCTATTGAAAAATGAATTTCGCGCCGGTATGGCGCTTGTGAAAGCTGGCAAACAGCGATTTCTGAGCAACGTGCTGTCCTTTTCCCATCATATAACGGATGAGGACCGGCGTGAGCTTTTCCGCCATTGCTTGAAGGCCGACGAACGTACGGCATATGAATTTTACAGAGAAAGTTTGCGGTACAATTGTACGGAACAGCTACCGACGCTATCTGTCCCCTTATTGCTCGTGAATGGTTCTCGCGCGCACCATATGCATCCCTATATTGGTCAATATTTGTCTCGAGTGGGACGGACAGAATCTGTTTTTGTCGCGAATTGTTCCCATCAGGTTCCGATGAAAAAGTATGCGCCGTTCAATCATGCCATAAGTCGGTTTGTACGGTCATTATAGTAGCGGGCGGTGCTGAGGCACTGTCTTTTTTTGCTGTTTTCCGCCAAAGGCTTTTTCAATCTTCTACCAATGGTATAATGTCATTGACTAGAATTTATTATTAATTGGCTATGCCGCGAGGGTAAAATTCAGAACAATGAAACGACTAATGGGCAGGAGGCTTTCCATGTTGGTAATCAATCAGGATGAAATTGATAGTCTATTGTCGATGGAATCTTGTATCGAAGTTATGAAAACTGTGTTGGCGGAGTTTTCAAAGGGAGAAGCCGTTCAGGAATTAAGGTCGGTCATGCCTGTGAAACAGGGGAAGCTCCTCGGTATAATGCCGGGGGTTTTGAAACAGGAAAAGGTTGTTGGCACGAAGGTGATCACAGTCTATGACGGTAATCACAATAACGGCTTGCCTTCTCACCAAGGGGTCGTCCTGCTTTTCGACGCGGATAATGGAAAGTTGAAGGCGACAATAGACGCAACGAAAATTACGGGTGTCCGAACGGCGGCAGTCAGCGCGGTCGCCACCGATTATTTGGCGAAAAAGGACTCCCGGACTTTGGGGATGGTCGGTTCCGGTGAACAGGCAAGAACTCATTTGGAAGCGATGTTGAAGGTCAGGCCGATTGAGCAGGTGAAAGTGTGGAGTCGGAACCGGGAGCATGCCGAATCGTTTAAGGTGGAAATGGAACCAAAATTTCAGATTCCTGTTGAAATTTATGATTCTGTTCGTGAAGTTGCGGCAGATGCGGATATCATTTGCACTGTAACATCTTCCAAGGAACCTGTGTTGAAGGGAGAATGGGTTCAGCCCGGAACGCATGTGAATGCTGTAGGCGCCTGCCAGCCAAAAGACAGGGAATTGGATTCGGATTTGGCCGGAATGTCTGATTTCTATGTGGATCGACTGGAATCGGCTATCCATGAGTCTGGGGATTACTTGATTCCGTTGGCGGAAGGGATTATTGAGAAGGCTCATATCAAAGGTGAAATTGGAGAACTGCTGACAGGGGCCAAGGAAGGCAGAAAATCGGATTCCGCAGTTACGGTTTTTGAATCGTTGGGACTGGCTGTGGAGGACCTGGCCACCGCCCAGTTTATTTACCAGGAAGCCGTCAGGTTACATAAAGGGACGCAAACATCCATTTGAGGTGATTCAATGACGACTATGCAGCAAGGATTATACGATTTTTCACTGACAGATGAAGAGGAAGAAAGAGCCGCAAACCTTCATGAAAACAGCATCATTATCGACATGCTGTTTCAGGGGCCCTTATCGCCAAATGCGATTCCGGAAGAAGTGAGTGCCAGGCTCAAGGAAATTTGCGAGCCATACCAAGATGATCCGATGGCCTACAGTAAAATGCCGCGGAAACTGATCTCAAAGATGTCGGCAAGCGGGGATTTGCCCCAATTCAAAGAAGAATGGTACCGGTCCGGTATTACAGCCGGAAACAGGCAGTTGAGCCTTGCCAGTCTGGAAACAATCATGGCCAGCATGGCTGAAATTCAAAACCAGTTTGATTCAAATGACTGGTTAATAAAGGCGTTGTCGGCGGAGGATATCCGTTCGGCCAAACAAAATAATCTTAAAGCCGGCATTGTCACGTCGCAGGAAACCATCGGAATCGGAAAAAATCTCGAAATGCTGGAGGATCTTTATGACTTTGGCTTGAGAGTGCTGCAGCTCACCTATAATACGCAAAATCATGTCGGCGCCGGTTGCGCGGAGAAATCAAACGCCGGAATCAGCAATTTCGGAATAACTTTTATTGAAAAATTGAATGAGCTCGGAATTCTTGTTGATACAGGTCATTGCGGCAAACAAACCACATTGGATGCCTGCCGTTATTCGAAAAAGCCGGTAATCGCCTCCCATACGGGTGTTGAAAAGATTTTCAGCCACATGCGCTGTAAAAGTGATCAAGAAATTCAGACGATTGCTGAAACCGGGGGTGTAATCGGGGTATTTGCGATGCCATGGTTTGTCCACAAAGATCCTGATCATACAACAATAGATCACGTGTTGGATCATATCGACTATGTCGTTCAGCTGGTTGGCGAGGATCATGTTGGAATCGGCACGGACTGGCCAATGAGTGATGTGACCTGGTCGCTTGTTTATTTTAAGGAAAACATCGCGCCGAGGCTAGGTTTTGCAAAAGGTAACGGTCCTTCGACGGAAACCGTGACCGGCCTTGAGAAATACAGTTATTTTATTAATTTCACAAGAGGTTTGGTCAAAAGAGGATATTCGGATGAAAGCATCCGGAAAATGATCGGAGGGAACTGGCTGAGGGTTTTTGAAGAAGTCTGCGGATAATTTTTTAACAGTTGATGGGGGGAATTTAGTTGGCCGTTTATTTACATTCCACGATTTTTAGCTACTATTGTTCGGGTATTTATGAGGGGAAAATACAATTTAAAGAAAAAAACGTGATGCATGCCAGGGTTGACAGGCGCCAACGGACGCAAATGCAGGAAGATGTGCTGGCTGATGATTTGAACGCGAATTTGCCTTTTATGAAAATCTATGAAAATCTTGAGGATTATGCTGATGCCGATTGGTCGGGAGATGAGGTGCGCCTTGAGAACGGTGATCTTTATAAAAAACATATTCAATATGAAGGTAAAGTGGACGGCGAGGCTATAACGTCACAAGTGTGGGCGTTGAGAAATGAGACGGCAGTGGATGTTGTGACGGTTGCCGGCGAGATCATCGCTTTTCTGTGCCCGAACCGAAATGGCATGGAGGTGGTTGTGAAAGAAGAATGCGAGAAGCTGACGCCTCTCGT
>DASTWO010000042.1:0-25339 GCA_035776675.1 Caryophanales bacterium | reverse complement strand
TGGACAGGGCCGGTTGAACAGGTACCTCCAATGTATTCAGCGGTCAAGGTTAAAGGAAAGCGTCTTTACGAATATGCGCGGGAAGGGCTCGAAATAGAACGTCCAAAAAGGCAGGTCAGGATCTATGAACTAAAGTTATTGGATTCGCATGAAACTTTTCATGGGGAGTTCCCTGTTTTTCGTGTGCGGGTCCGGTGTAGTAAAGGGACCTATATTCGGACATTGGCTGTCAATATCGGCCAAGAACTTGGTTATCCGGCCCACATGTCGGCTTTGCTTCGCACGATCTCCGGAAATTTCAGCCTTGCGGACTGTTTGACTTTGGAGCAGATTGAGAAAATGGTTGAGAAGCGAGAGTTGGAAGATCAATTATTTCCCATTGATAAAGCTATCTCCTCTTTGCCGAAGATGACAGTAAACGAAAGCGTTGAGGCAAAGGTAAGAAACGGTGCTGTTCTTCCTCTTCCCTCGGGAATGGAAGAAAAGACTTTTACTGTTTATAATGAGGAAGGGCATTTGCTCGCTGTTTATCAGGAACATCCGGCTAAACCGGGGCTTATGAAGCCTCAGAAGGTTTTTACCTGAAATATTTTTTATATGATCTTATCAACAGAAGGTGAAATGATGGAAGTATATCATTTAGCTGATTCACGGCAATTAACTGAAATAGATCCCGCACCTGTTGTAATGGCTCTAGGATTTTTCGATGGGATCCATTCCGGCCATCAAAAGGTGATTCAAACCGCCAAACAAATCGCGGATGACAAAGGTATTCAATCAGCCGTCATGACTTTTTATCCCCACCCGGCGGTTGTATTGGGGAAGAAAGAAAATCCAGAGTATTTAACACCTATTGAACATAAACAACGGTTGATCGAATCCTTAGGCATAGATCGTCTTTATATTGTTGAGTTTAATCAATCGTTCTCCAGTTTGTCGCCGCAACAGTTTGTTGATGAATATATGGTGGGCTTATCCGTTCAGCACGCAGTGACCGGCTTTGACTTTACATATGGTCATAAAGGGAAAGGCACGACGGAAACCCTTGACGATCACGCAAAAGGACGGTTTGGAGTCACGATTGTGGAAAAGGTAGAGAAGAATGGTGAGAAAGTCAGTTCCACGAAGATTCGTGAACTGTTGCGCGCGGGAAAGGTCGGGGAAGTTCCTCAGTATTTGGGGCAGCCTTATGAGATTTATGGAACTGTTGTAAGCGGAGAAAAGCGCGGACGGACCATTGGATTTCCAACGGCAAATATTGAACCGGAGGGACCGTATTTAATTCCGAGTACCGGTGTTTACGCGGTAAAGATGTGTTTGGATGGTAAGTGGCGGGACGGTGTTGCCAGTATAGGCTTTAAACCGACTTTCCACAAGAATTATGGTGATCAGCCCGCAGTTGAAATTCATCTGTTTGATTTTAAAGAAGAAATATACGGAGAAGCTGTCGTGGTTAAGTGGTTTGAGAAAATTAGGGAAGAAGAGAAATTTTCATCCGTGGATGCTCTGGTTGAAAGAATGAACCGGGATGCGGAAGAGGCAAAGGCATACCTGAAAACGGTAAAAGGTTGATTTTTCATCTCAAAAACTGTACAATTTTCCTTGTATGTAACCGTTGCTTGGCAAATCGAATCACCGACGTTTGCTCGGCATCCGGGGATAAATAGTAAGGAGGTGGAAAGGATGGCATTGGAACAAGAGAAGAAGAAGCAAATTGTCGAGGAATTCAAGACGCATGAAAGCGACACTGGATCTCCCGAAGTACAAGTGGCTATCCTGACAGAGCAGATCAATACGTTGAATGAACACTTACGCGATCATAAAAAAGATCATCATTCACGACGCGGTTTGTTGAAAATGGTCGGGAAGCGCCGTAACCTGTTGACGTATTTACGGAATAAGGATGTTCAGCGCTACCGCACGGTGATCAATAAGCTCGGTTTGCGCCGTTAGTTGAAAAAAGCGGGATGAATTCCCGCTTTTTAGTGTATATAAAAAGGATTGTAAGAAAGGAGTACGTACAGACATGGCACAGGAAAAACGCGTTTTCTCCATAGACGTGGCTGGCCGCGAACTGTCCTTTGAAGTTGGACAACTCGCAAGGCAAGCCAATGGGGCTGCGCTTGTTCGTTATGGTGAAACCGCTGTATTGTCAACGGCAACAGGTTCGAAAGAACCGAAGAATTTACCGTTCTTCCCCTTAACGATTAACTATGAGGAACGCTTGTATGCAGTAGGGAAAATTCCAGGCGGCTTTATTAAACGTGAAGGCCGGCCGAGTGATAAGGCAATTCTGTCCGCGCGTTTGATTGACCGTCCGATTCGCCCTCTCTTTCCGGAAGGATTCAGGAATGAGGTACAGGTTGTGAACATGGTAATGAGCGTCGACCAGGATTGTTCTTCTGAAATGGCGGCAATGATCGGCTCATCGCTTTCGTTATCGATTTCCGATATTCCGTTTGACGGTCCGATTGCCGGTGTGACTGTTGGGCGGATTGATGGGGAATTTGTCATCAATCCAACATTGGAACAAGCGAAGAAGAGTGATATTGATTTAACGGTAGCGGGGACGAAAGACGCGATCAACATGGTTGAAGCTGGTGCCAAAGAAGTGCCTGAAGAAGTCATGTTGGATGCCATTATGTTTGGGCATGAAGAGATCAAGCGTCTTGTGGCCTTCCAGGAGAAGATTATCGCTGAATTCCAGAAAGAAAAGATGGAAATCCAGCTGCATGAACTTGATGCTGAACTTGAAGAACAAGTTAGGAAAGTTGCCGCTGGAAAAATCAAGGAAGCCGTTAAAGTTGTTGAGAAACATGCGCGCCAGGATGCTCTCGATGAAACGGAAGAACAAATCGTTGCAGCATTCGAAACAGATGAAGAAGAAAATGAAGAAGTCCTTTCAGAAGTTAAGGAGATCTTCCAGAAGCTAGTGAAAGAAGAAGTACGGGAATTGATTTTGAATGAGAAGGTTCGTCCGGACGGGCGCCAAATCAATGAAATCCGCCCGCTTTCTTCTGAGGTCACCGTTCTTCCGCGAACTCATGGTTCCGGATTGTTTACACGTGGACAAACCCAGGCATTAAGCGTGTGTACATTAGGAGCCCTTGGTGATGTGCAAATTTTGGACGGGCTTGACCTGGAAGAATCAAAACGATTTATGCACCATTATAATTTTCCGCCGTTCAGTGTCGGTGAAGCAAGGCCAATGAGGGCACCAGGCCGAAGAGAGATCGGTCACGGGGCACTTGGAGAGCGTGCTTTGGAACCGGTTATTCCGTCGGAAAAGGATTTCCCATACACCATTCGTCTTGTTTCGGAAGTATTAGAATCAAACGGGTCGTCCTCGCAGGCCAGTATATGCGGAAGTACATTGGCAATGATGGATGCTGGTGTTCCGATTAAAGCACCGGTTACGGGTATTGCAATGGGGCTTGTCAAAGAAGACGATCGTGTAACCGTACTTAGTGATATTCAAGGACTTGAGGATCATCTTGGTGATATGGACTTCAAAGTTGCGGGAACCGAAGCTGGTGTTACGGCTTTGCAGATGGATATTAAGATCTCAGGTATTAACCGTGACATTTTGAATACGGCCTTGCAACAGGCTCATGAAGGTCGAATGGCGATTCTCGATCACATGAAGCAAACGATAGCAGCTCCACGTGATCACCTGTCTCCATATGCTCCGAAAATCCTGACCTTGACGATTAATCCGGACAAAATTCGTGATGTGATCGGACCGAGCGGGAAGACCATTAACAAGATTATTGAAGAAACCGATGTGAAGATCGACATTGAACAGGATGGCAGTGTTTATATTTCTTCCACGAATGAGGAAATGAACCAAAAAGCCAAGAAGACGATTGAAGATCTTGTTCGCGAAGTTGAGGTTGGAGAATACTACCTCGGCAAGGTGAAAAGGATCGAGAAATTCGGTGCTTTCGTCGAACTGTTCGGTGGCAAAGATGGCCTTGTCCATATTTCGGAAATGGCTAAAGAAAGGATTGGCAAGGTTGAAGATGTCGTATCCATTGGCGATGAAATCCTTGTCAAGGTGATCAATATCGATAATCAGGGCCGTGTGAAACTTTCACGGAAAGCGGTATTGGTTGAGAAGGAAGAGAAGGAAAAGGAAAAAGAAAAACAAAAAAATTCCTAAGATCAGGCTGGGTGATTCCAGCTTGTTTTTATTTTCGGAAGTCTTTCCGGATTTGCCTCACCCAAACCTCCGATTAGCATATCTTGTCCCTTTTGTACATATTTTGATATAGAAGTTAAGCGTTTTGGGACTCGTATTAATTTGGAGGTGGGATGGGGCATGAGAAAACAACTGCTGCATTGGACGGTCTTTTTGTTTATTTTTCTATTTGCGTTCGGAACGGTGGACAACCCCTGGGCGACTCGATATTTAAACGATCTTACCCAGCAAAGTGTTTCAGTTGCTAGTAAACAGAAGCCGCTTTACAACAAAATTAAAGAAGCGGCCAAAAAATATAAAGAACCTGCGATCGATGCCCGAATAGATAAAGTCTGGAAGGCTATTCCCGGTTATGACGGTTTGAAAGTGGATGTCAAAGCCTCTTATGAGAAGATGCAGAAATCCGGAGTCTATGACAAGGATAAATTGATCTTTCGGGAAATGACCCCGGATGTTCATTTAAGTGATCTTCCTCCGGCTCCGATTTACAAAGGAAATCCCGACAAACCGATGGTCGGCTTAATGGTGAATGTCGCATGGGGGAATGAGTATATCCCGAAGATGTTAAAGGTTATGGAGCAGGAAGATGTTCATGCCACATTCTTTCTGGACGGGTCCTGGGTGAAGAAAAACCCGGATCTTGCGAAAATGATTGCCGAAGAAGGCCACGAAATCGGGAATCACGCCTATTCCCATCCTGATTTGGCCGCTTTACCGGGGGCGGCTATTCAACGTGAAATGCAAAAGACGAATACTGTAATTCGCGCGACATTGGACATGACTCCGGATTTGTTTGCCCCTCCAAGCGGTAGTTACGGGCCACAGGCAGTCAAAATCGCCAGCAATCTCGGAATGAAAACAATCATGTGGACTGTAGATACGGTCGATTGGAAGAAGCCGCGCCCGCAGGATATGGTACAAAGGGTCTTGCAAAAAGTCCATGCGGGCTCTTTGATTCTGATGCATCCGACCTCGCCGGCCGCTGAAGGATTGAAGAGTATGATTCATGGGATTCGGGAGCGAGGTTATCAAATCGGCACGGTTTCTACCGTCATCAGTGAAGATCGTCTATAGTGAGGTAAATTATTGAAGAAGGGAAAAGGGACATGGTATAGTACGGTTAGTGTTTTCCTTGATTCAGCAGAAGAACACAAGTTGCAACGTCTATTTGACCCTCATCGTGTGGGTCAAAAGCCTCCGGCGGATGCTACAGATTTTAATCGAGCTTGCTTTAAAAAATCTGTGCGCAAATTCTCCAGGGCGAATTTGATATTGGGAAGAAGGGATCTTTTGTTAACAAGGCATCAATGTTCAAACGGCGCGAGGGTTGTGTTGGAGAAGATTCCGGCCGTTCGCTCAGTTTCGATTGGTATTTGGATTGGCACCGGTTCCCGGAATGAAACAGCTGAGAACAACGGTGTTTCTCATTTCTTGGAACATATGTTTTTTAAAGGGACAGAAACACGAAACGCCCGTGAAATCGCGGAATCATTTGACCGGATCGGCGGGCATGTGAATGCCTTTACCTCTAAGGAATATACATGCTTTTATTCGAAGGTACTGGATGAACATGCGGAACATGCTCTGGATGTACTGGCTGACATGTTCTTTCATTCCACTTTCTCCACAGAGGAATTAAACAAAGAGAAACATGTCGTTTTCGAAGAAATTAAGATGTATGAAGACACCCCGGATGAAATGGTCCATGATTTGTTAGGTGAAGCTGTATTTGGGGATCACCCATTGGGTTATCCGATTTTGGGAAACGAGCAGTCCCTTAATTCATTTAACAGCGAAACGTTACGGAATTATATGAAGGATAGTTATACGCCCGACAATGTTGTTATTTCAATTGCCGGTAATGTCGATGAATCCATACTAAAGAAAGTCGAGGAATACTTTGGATCTTACCAGGCAAATAATGAAAAACATTCGCTAGAAGAACCGGATTTTCAAACGAGCAAAGTGGCTCGAAAGAAAGAAACTGAACAAGCCCATCTCTGTCTTGGTTTCAATGGATTGCCTGTCCGGGACAAAGAGATTTACGGATTATCCGTTTTGAATAATGTTCTCGGCGGCAGTATGTCCAGTCGATTGTTCCAAGAGGTTCGCGAAGAACGTGGACTGGCCTATTCGATTTTTTCCTACCACTCCTCATTTCGGGATAATGGGGTATTGACCATATACGGCGGAACGGGGGCGGACCGAGTTGATGAGCTGTATACAACCATTAGCGATATCTTAAAGAATCTGAAAGAGAATGGTATCACTGAAACGGAGTTGGACAACAGCAAGGAACAAATTAAAGGCAATCTTATGCTCGGGTTAGAGAGTACGAACAGCCGAATGAGCTTGAATGGAAAAAATGAATTACTCCTAGGACGCCAACGTACGCTCGATGACATGATCTCGGAAATCCAGGAGGTCAGCAAATCGCAGGTCGATTCGCTGGCGCGTTCGATTTTCACCGATCGCTTTTCCTGTTCACTTGTCAGTCCGGATGGCACCCTTCCGAAAGCCCTGAAATAACGATTGTTTTTACAATCCTCGTAAGGTTATTGAAACCTGCGGGGATTTTTTTGTATTCATATTCATCTTGCCTCTGTGCTATCCGCACCTTTCAGGGTAGATTCACAACCTGGGCGCCTGCCACATATTCTATTGGAGACTCACGATGTTGGGGGAGGGAGGAAAATATGAAATCAATGCTTACTGGACTTTCAGTCGCGGTCATCGGAGGCGATGCCAGGCAGCTGGAAGTGGTGAAAAAGCTAAGTGAATGGGATGCGAATTTGTTCTTAATCGGCTTTGACCAACTGGATCATGGATTCACCGGAGCCACCAAAGTCGAACTGGAAGAGGCTCATTTCGAAGAAATGGACGCCATTCTGTTGCCGGTCAGCGGTACAAATCTTAAGGGGGAAGTGGAAACTGTTTTTTCAAACGGGAACGTTGTATTGACGGCCCAACATTTAAAGCGGACTCCGGAACATTGTACTGTGTATAGCGGGATCACTAATACTTATCTTGACGGTTGTGTCAAAGATGCGAATCGTCGCCTTGTGAAACTGCTGGAAAGAAATGATGTGGCGATTTATAATTCGATCCCGACTGCAGAAGGTACCATTATGATGGTTATTCAGAATACAGATATGACTATTCACGATGCGGATGTTATGGTATTGGGATTCGGAAGAACCGGAATCACCGTTGCTAGAATGATGGCGGCGCTCGGTGCCCGCGTCAAGGTTGGGGCTAGACGTTCTGAACACTTGGCGCGTATTTCGGAAATGGGATTAAAGTCTTTCTATGTTGACAATCTCGAACAGGAAGTAAACGATACGGACATTTGTATCAACACAATCCCTGCTCCGGTATTAACAGCAAGCGTTCTTTCCCATATGCCGCTTTCAACCCTCATTATTGATCTGGCATCCAAACCGGGGGGGACGGATTTCCGATATGCGGATAAACGAGGGATCAAGGCTCTGTTAGCTCCCGGGTTGCCTGGTATTGTGGCACCGAAAACGGCAGGAGGAATCCTCGCCAAGGTTCTTCAATCCCTTCTGATCGCCAATCAAAAAGAGGAGGAAGATACCGATGGATCTTAAAGGCAAGCATATAGGATTCGGATTAACAGGATCGCATTGCACCTACGAGCAAGTTGTTCCTCAGGTACAGAGACTCGTAGATGCAGGAGCCAGAGTTACGCCATTTGTAACCTGGACAGTGAAAAACACGGTAACCCGTTTCGGAGATGGTCGAGATTGGGTAAAGAAAGTAGAGGAGATCACAGGCAATGAAGCAGTGGATTCGATTGTCAAAGCAGAACCATACGGACCGAATGATCCGTTAGACTGTATGGTGATCTCACCCATGACAGGAAATTCGATCAGCAAGTTTGCCAACGCTATGACGGATTCTCCGGTTTTGATGGCCGCCAAAGCGACGATGCGAAACCGAAATCCGGTGGTGCTCGGAATATCAACAAATGACGCGCTCGGATTAAACGGCGTCAATATTATGAGGCTGATAGCTTCCAAGTATATCTTCTTTGTTCCGTTTGGCCAGGATGCTCCTGACAAGAAGCCAAATTCACTTGTTGCACGCATGGATGCCCTTCAAGATACAGTGGAGTCAGCTCTTGACGGCAACCAACTGCAGCCGGTTCTGATTGAAAGATTTCGCGATTAAGCCGTCTCCCGATAAATTCAACTTCTTCTTGAAATGAGAATATGATAAAATAGGAACCATCGATGTGTCGTAAAGGAGAAACGATGGTTTCTCCTTTTTATAAAGCTATGTAAATACCAGGAAGGAGTTATAGAATGGGAGAAACGTATAATGTCGCGGTTGTTGGAGTGACCGGTGCGGTCGGCCAACAAATGATTAAAATGCTAGAGGAAGAAGAATTTCCGATTGCGGAATTTATACCGCTTGCCTCAAAGCGTTCTGCGGGTAAGCAGGTAACTTTGAATAGTAAGGAATGGACGATACAGGAAGCACGTCCCGAAGCTTTTGAGGGCGTTGATTTAGCCTTGTTCAGCGCAGGGGGATCCGTATCGAAAGAGCTTGCGCATGAAGCGGTGAAAAGGGGAGCAACAGTTGTTGATAATACGAGTGCATTCCGTATGGATCCTGAAGTGCCACTCGTGGTTCCCGAGGTAAATGAAGAGGATTTACAACAACATCAGGGGATTATCGCCAACCCAAATTGTTCGACTATCCAAATGGTGGCTGCTCTTGAGCCGATTCGTAAAGAGCTCGGACTAAAGAAAGTGCTTGTTTCAACCTATCAGGCGGTTTCCGGAGCGGGAACGAAAGCAGTCGATGAAATGAAAGAACAAAGTCGTGCTATGCTTGAAGGCCGTGATTATAAACCGGAGCTGCTGCCTGTCAAAGGCGATGAGAAACATTATCCGATCGCATTTAACGCGGTTCCGCAGATCGATAAATTCCAGGAAAACGGTTATACCTTTGAAGAAATGAAAATGATCAATGAGACGAAGAAAATTTTTCATGAGAGTGATTTGCCGGTGGTAGCAACTTGTGTGCGTCTTCCGATTGAAGCCGGTCATGCCGAATCGGTCTATATTGAAATTGATCGGCCAGATGTAACCGTCGGGCAAATCAAGGAGTTACTTTCCGGGGCGGCCGGTGTGACAGTGAAAGATAATCCGAGCGAACAGCTCTATCCGATGCCACTTGACGCTGCAGGAAAGAAAGACGTCTTTGTTGGCCGGATTCGAAAGGATCCTGACGAGAATCACGGGTTTCACCTTTGGGTCGTTTCTGATAATCTGCTAAAAGGAGCGGCATGGAATTCCGTACAAATTGCAGAAAGCTTGTTGAAACTGAATCTCTTGAAAAAGAAATAGAAGGGTGTTTGGATGAAAATCATTGTACAAAAATTCGGAGGAACTTCTCTAAAGGGAGAAAGTGATCGGCAGAAAGCGGCCGCCCACGTTCAGGATGCCGTTAAGGAAGGCTACAAGGTCGTGGTGGTCGTGTCCGCTATGGGCAGGAAAAAGGATCCCTATGCGACGGATACATTGCTTGATCTTGTCGGAGGAACCGAGGCAAAGGTCAGCGACCGGGAATGGGATATGCTCGTTTCATGCGGGGAGGTTATTTCTTCGGTTGTTTTCGCGAATTTGTTGAATAACGCCGGATTGAAGGCTACGGCATTGTCCGGGGCACAAGCCGGCTTCCGTACAAGTGACGATCATCGGGACGCGAAAATCAATGACATGAAATGTGAAAGGTTGCGGGAAACTCTAAAAGATCATGACGTTGTCGTGGTCACCGGTTTTCAAGGACGGAAGAAAAACGGAGATGTCACGACCATTGGCCGCGGCGGAAGCGATACATCCGCAGCAGCTTTGGGCGCGGCGCTTGCAGCCGAATGGATCGATATTTTTACAGACGTTGAAGGTGTAATGACGGCAGATCCGCGTATTGTATCTGAAGCCAAGCAATTATCAAAGGTCACATACAACGAAATTTCCAATTTGGCTTACCAAGGGGCGAAAGTCATTCATCCGCGCGCGGTAGAAATCGCAATGCAATCGAAAGTACCGATTCGGATTCGTTCAACACATTCCTCATCGCTTGGGACCCTTGTGACTTCGATTGGCGGAGATCGTCCAGGCAGCGATGTGCAGGAAAGATTGATCACGGGGATCGCTCATGCCAGCGGCGTTAGCCAAATCAGGGTAACGGATAAAGAAGGTTTGCACGATCTCCAATCGAAGGTTTTCAAGGCGATGGCGGAAAATGGGATCAGTGTTGATTTCATCAATATCAATCCAAATGGTGTGGTATATACAGTTACTGAAGAAATGACTGATCGGGCGTTGAATGCTTTACGGGAAATCGGCTACGAACCAGAGGTGGTTCGGGGATGTGCGAAGGTTTCCGCTGTCGGTGCCGGCATAGCGGGAATCCCGGGAGTCGCCTCTCAAATTGTAGCTGCGTTGGCCCAGAGAGACATTCAAATTTTGCAATCGGCGGACTCACATACAACCATTTGGGTACTGGTCAATGAAAAGGACCTCAAACCCGCTGTCAACGCGTTGCATGAGACCTTTGAATTGAATAAAATTAACGATAAATCCGGAACGGAAGCGAAAAAAAGATAACCTTGAAAGGGGTTGAACTCAGTGGAATTGGGTCGAGTGTGTACGGCGATGGTAACGCCTTTTGACCGGAAAGGCAATCTTGATTTGCGAAAGACCTCGCAGTTTGTTGACTATTTGTTGGATCATGGAACGGATAGTCTTCTTGCTGCGGGAACGACAGGAGAATCTCCCACTCTTGCAACGGAAGAGAAATTGGCACTATTCTCCCAAGTGGTGAAAACAACAGCAGGCAGAGTCCCGGTAATCGCGGGAACAGGAAGTTATAATACTCATGCGTCCGTCGAATTGACGAGAAAAGCTGAAGAAATTGGTGTTGATGGTGTTCTGGCTGTCGCTCCGTATTATAATAAACCGAATCAGGAAGGTTTGTATCAACATTTCAAAACCATTGCCGAGTCAACCACGCTTCCGGTCATGTTATATAATATACCTGGCCGTTCCGTTATTAACATTTCAGCCGAAACGATGATCCGGTTATCGGAAATCGATAATATAGTCGGTGTCAAGGAAGCCAGCAAAGATCTGGTTCAAATCAGTGAAATCATTCAAGGAACGGCGGATGATTTCGTGGTTTACAGCGGAGATGACGGAATCACACTCCCTGTACTTTCTGTTGGAGGAGATGGTGTCATTTCAGTTGCATCCCAAGTGATCGGCAATGAAATGCAGGAAATGATTTCATCATTTCAAGAAGGTCACACCCAGGAGGCGGGAAATTGGCATCGAAAATTACTGCCATTAATGAGAGCATTGTTTATTGCTCCTAATCCTGTCGCTGTGAAGACAGCTTTACAGATGCAAGGCATGGACGTCGGAGGCGTACGTCTTCCTCTTGTCCCTCTTAATGAAGAAGAGCGTTTGCTTTTGCAAAGGGTATTAAATACAACAATAGCGAAAGAAAAGTTATAACGACTAATGAATAGAGCCGTCTAAAGGCTCTTTCTTTATGGAATCTCCTTTGTTATCTTGTTTCCCTTTTTGCCAATCATGTATAATGGGGACTGAAGAATCAGATCGGTGGCCCTCGTTGGTGGGCCGGTTTCATGTATTTCGACTGACGGGAGGAACGGCTATTGGCAAAACATAAACGAGAAAAGCTCAAAGTGTTTGCGCTTGGAGGCGTTGGCGAGCTGGGCAAGAATATGTATGTAGTTGAAGTAAACGAGCGGATTTTCGTCATTGATGCCGGGTTAATGTTTCCCGAAAATGATATGCTCGGAGTCGATATTGTCATTCCAGATATTACTTATTTAACGGAAAACCGGGAACGGGTACAAGGGATATTCTTGACGCATGGGCACGAAGATCATATTGGAGCGCTTCCGTATGTTTTAAAGCAATTGAATGTTCCGGTATATGGAACGCAATTAACGCTCGGTTTAGTGAGATACAAGCTTGAAGAAGCTGGATTCAAGAAAGCGAAATTGCATGCGGTTCATCCTGATGAGAATGTTTATGCGGGAGATGCGAAATTATCTTTCTTTCACACAAATCACAGTATTCCCGGATCCATTGGCATTTGTATTCATACGTCTCATGGAATGATTGTCCATACAGGGGATTTCAAATTCGACCATACCCCAGTCGATGAAAAAGCTGCGGACATCCGCAAGATGGCGGCCGTCGGAGAAGAAGGTGTTCTCTGCCTGCTTTCGGATAGTACAAATGCCCAATTGCCGGGATTGAGCGGTTCGGAGAAAGAAATTGGCCGGGAACTTTCCGACGCTTTTTTTGGAGCAAATGGGAGAATTATTGCAGCTTGTGTAGCCTCAAATGTTCATCGAATCCAACAGCTTTTCGATGCTGTTGCGGAAAATGACCGGAAAATCGCTATTATCAGCGATCATATCGAAAACATTGTTCATATAGCCAAAGACCTTGGGTATTTAATGATTCCTGACGGTATTTTACTAAATGAAGATGAGATGAAGCGTCTTCCTGACGAACAAGTGGTGTTTTTGACGTCTGGATCACAGGGTGAACCGGTATCTGCTTTAGCAGAGATGGTAAGAAAAGGGGAAAATCTGAGGGTTAAATCTGAGGATACGGTGGTGATCGCCGATAATCCAGTAGCAGGAAACGAGAGAATGGTCAATCAAACGATAGACAATATCACCCGAATTGGAGCGGATGTCATCGCGGTTCAGAGCCAGACTCACGATTATGGCCACGGTTCAGCCGAGGAATTAAAATTAATGATGCGGATGATGATGCCAAAGTATTTCATTCCGGTTCACGGTGAATTTCGCATGATGAAGACGCACAGTGAATTGGCGGAAGCGGTTGGCATCCCGAAGAAGAATATTTATTTAGCGGAAAAAGGCGAAGTTGTCGAATTTAACGAAGGCAATGCCCAGTGGGGAGGAAAGGTTCCGGCCGGGAAGGTTCTAGTGGACGGCAGTGGAATTGGTGATGTCGGGAATATTGTGCTTCGCGACCGGAAATTGTTGTCCGAAGACGGAATTTTGTTGGTTGTGGTAACCCTGGGGAGAAAGACCAAAAAAGTCGTTTCCGGCCCTGAAATCATTTCCAGAGGATTCGTTTACGTTCGTGAGTCTGAACATTTGTTAGAGGAATCCAACCGGATTGTCTCAGAAGTATTAAATGATTCGCTAAACCAGAATGTATCTGAATGGTCTTCATTGAAATCGGGGATGAGAGATGCGTTAAGCCGTTATCTCTATGACAAAACGAGAAGACGTCCAATGATATTGCCCATCATTATGGAAGTATAGATAAGGTAAGGATTGAAGTCTCCTGAATTTTTTCGGGAGGCTTTTTTTCGCCGCATTCAAGTTATTGTAGAATGGGGATTTGGATGAACGTTGGTGCCGTATCATTTTATAATTGTCGTTCATACTAGGAAGAAGACATCTTAGAAAGGAGCTTGGCTATGAACAACAATGAAGGTAACCCGGAACAACCGCAAACCCAACCCAATCAACCCGAGCAGCCGAATCAGGATCAAAATGACATGTCCAAACAAGCTGTTCTGAATCAAATCAAAAATTTGGGGGAAACGAATGTTCCAGCCAGCGAACAGTCCAATATTCATTGCTTGCCGATTATCGGGCAAATCGAGGGCCATCAACAACTTCCCCCGAAAAATAAAACGACAAAATATGAACACCTTATCCCACAGATTGTCGCAGTTGAACAGAATCCGAAAATTGAGGGTTTGCTCTTGATCCTCAATACAGTAGGCGGAGATGTTGAAGCAGGTCTGGCCATTTCGGAAATGATCGCTTCTCTATCTAAACCGACAGTAAGTATCGTTCTTGGCGGCGGGCATTCAATTGGGATCCCGATTGCGGTTTCAACCGATTACAGTTATATCGCTGAAACAGCCACTATGACGGTACATCCGGTGCGCTTAACTGGACTCGTGATCGGAGCGCCGCAAACATTTGAATATATTGATAAAATGCAGGAGCGTGTGGTAAGTTTCGTAACCCAACACTCCAATATCAGTAAAGAGAAATTGGAGGAATTAATGTTCTCCAAAGGGAATTTAACCCGGGATATCGGATCAAATGTTGTTGGACCGGATGCCGTCAGTTATGGGATGATCAATGAGGTTGGCGGAATCGGCAAAGGAATGATGAAACTGAATCAATTGATTGAACAAAACCGCCCCGACGACCAGAACCAAGAGCAGGTGATCCAATGATCCTGTACACGGTTATGCCTGATCAGGCCGTTCTTTCGGGGGATGAAGAAATTGAAGAGCATTCCAAAAGACAGCGTTACATTGAAATGGGCGGACGTCAGATTTTGATTGAGGCGATTTCTGAAGATCAATGCAAAATGATCCGATTGATTTCCGGCAATCCCCAAGATTATTTGGATGCCCGCTTTCAGCCAGGAAATATTATTACGATGAAACCGCAAATATAAGGGCGAGTATGATATAATAATGGGACGGCATGAATGGACTAGCAGCCTTTTGCGGCTGCTTTCCTTTGCCTTCAACTTCACCGTTTTTGATTTAAACGGACCCCATCATTCGGATTTGTTCTGCGGAGGTGTACGCCCTTGGCTAAACGAAAAAAGCGCAGAAAGAAAAATTCATGGTCGGCTCAATTTGCGTACGAGGTTTTGGGACTCGCTCTTTTCACGCTGTCAGTTTTGGCGCTCGCCAAATTGGGAGCCGCGGGGCATGTGATTTACCAACTCTTTCGGTTCTTCGGTGGAAATTGGACGATTTTTTTTTCAGTCGGCTTGTTTTTATTGTCACTCTATTTGATCTGGAAACGTGAAAAACCCCAGTTTTGGACAAGGCGTCTAACGGGTTGTTATTTGTTTATTTTCTCTATTTTGTTATTGAGTCATGTGCAATTGTTTGTCAATCAAACGGTCAATGGCGAAGTGGACAACCCATCGGTCATAGCGAACACCTGGCATTTGTACAAGGCTCAACTTCAAGGGGATATTGCTACTGAGGATCTGGGGGGAGGAATGATTGGCGCTGTCGGATTCGCCTTTTGTTATGTTTTATTTTCCGCCCAGGGAACGCAGCTTGTCGCATTTATCTTGATGATTATGTCGGCGATTCTGATTACAGGGAAATCGTTGGGAGCCTTTTTGTCGGGAATGACTAGCAGTATAGCGGGCTTTCTCGCTGATCATCTGAGCAGGTTACGGCAGGAATTATCCGATTGGAAGATCGACATCCAGACAAAACGTGAACAACGCCGGTTAGACAGGCAACAACAGCAATCAGCCAAAAAGAAATCATCGCAAACGAATGCTGCAGTCAAGGAACAGGCACAGGAGAAAGTGCAACAACAACCTGCAGAAGAACAGGTATTAGAACCGATCATTCATGATTTCAATGAATATGAATCCCAGCCTGCAAAGGCACCCGAACCGGAGCAGTCAGTCGATGATCAACCGGCAGATAAAACAAATTCCGGAGCAAATTCACCTACATTTACGACATCGGAAGTCGAGAATAAAGATTATCAGTTACCGCCATTGGATTTGTTACTGTCACCGCAAAACGGGAATCAAAATTTGCAGAAGCAATACATACATGAAAATGCGAGAAAACTGGAAAGAACGTTTGAAAGTTTCGGGGTGAAGGCAAAGATTCGGAAAGTCCATGTCGGACCCGCTGTGACGAAGTACGAAGTGTATCCGGATGTCGGTGTGAAAGTCAGCAAAATTGTGTCTCTGAATGATGATTTGGCATTGGCATTGGCTGCAAAGGAAATCCGAATAGAGGCTCCGATTCCCGGCAAATCGGCTGTAGGTATTGAGGTGCCGAATCAGGAAATCTCAATGGTCACGCTTAGAGAGGTGCTGGAAGCCAAGACTAATGACCGTAAGGCTTCAAAGTTGTTAATTGGACTCGGCAGGGACATCTCAGGGAATCCGGTTTTGGCTGATCTATCAACGATGCCTCACTTGCTGGTTGCGGGGGCGACTGGAAGCGGAAAAAGTGTATGCATTAATGCCATGATTACTAGCATATTGACCAGGACGAAGCCGCATGAAGTGAAAATGATCATGATCGATCCGAAAATGGTCGAGTTGAATGTGTATAATGGCGTTCCGCATTTGCTTACGCCAGTGGTAACAGATCCGAAGAAGGCGTCGCAGGCGTTGAAAAAGGTAGTTGAAGAGATGGAGCGCCGGTACGAACTGTTTTCGGCTAGCGGCACAAGAAATATTGAAGGATATAATAACTGGCTTAACCGGCAAAATGAAGGCGCTGAAGAGAAACAGCCATTTCTGCCATATGTTGTGGTTCTAATTGATGAATTGGCGGACTTGATGATGGTGGCTTCAAAGGATGTCGAGGACTCGATTACAAGATTGGCTCAGATGGCTCGTGCAGCCGGCATTCATTTAATTATCGCCACCCAAAGGCCTTCTGTCGACGTTATTACCGGTGTCATTAAAGCAAATATTCCATCTCGAATTGCTTTTAACGTTTCCTCACAAACGGATTCACGCACAATTCTGGATATGGGAGGGGCCGACAAACTTCTTGGACAAGGGGATATGTTGTATCTTCCCGTTGGTGCTTCCAAACCAACAAGAATTCAAGGCGCGTTCTTATCAGATGATGAGGTGGAACGAACCGTTGATTTTGTAATCGGTCAGCAAAAAGCGCAGTATCAGGAAGAAATGACGCCGAGTGAGGAACCTGAACAAGAGGACGTTCAAGTTGAAGATGAATATTACAGAGAAGCGGTCAGGCTTGTAGTTGAAATGGGATCGGCTTCCGTATCTATGCTGCAGCGGCGTTTCCGTGTTGGTTATACTAGAGCAGCCCGGTTAATAGACGCTATGGAAGCAAACGGAATCGTTGGCCCTTATGAAGGCAGTAAGCCTCGAAAAGTATTGGTTTCACAAGCCAATGATGAAGCCGCAAACAGTTAATAGGTTTCAGCAATATTTGTAGTCATTTTGTAAAGGTTATTCAATTTTTCTTTAAAAAATGTTATAGTTATGTCGATTCGAATCGAACCGATTAATAAAGGGGGGCACGGTTCACTTATCCGATGTTTCGAATCGGGGATCCTTATCTCATCGATAAAAAGGGAGGAAAGAAAGAATGAAAAAGTTTGCATTTACATTGGTCTTTGTACTGATTGTAAGCACATTGTTGGCTGCTTGTGGTTCAGGTGGCAACAATGATGGTGGTTCCGCAAACGGCGGAGGAAACGAAGACAAAGGCACCGAAGAAAACAATGGCGGCGATGGCGCAGCCAAAGACTTCACTGTTGGAATGGTAACTGATACTGGAGGAGTCAATGACAAGTCGTTTAACCAGAGCGCTTGGGAAGGGCTTCAAAAGTTTGCAGAAGATAATAGTCTTACGGTCGGAAAAGGGAAGGCCGTTACTTATCTTGAGTCGCAAGCCAATGCGGATTACCTTCCGAACTTAAATAAATTAGTACGGAAGGATTATGATCTTGTATTTGGGATTGGATATAAAATGGCCGATGCAATCAAAAAGGTTGCTCAACAAAATCCGGATGCCAAACTTGCTATTGTCGACTCCGTTGTGAAAACAGATAGCGGAGATCTTGTAAAGAATGTTGCAAGCATCACTTTCAAAGAGCAGCAAGGATCTTTCCTTGTAGGTGTCGCAGCAGGAATTATGACAGATTCGAATAAAGTAGGCTTTGTCGGCGGTGTAGAATCTGCAGTTATTTCAAGATTTGAGTACGGATTCAGAGCTGGTGTGAAAGCAGTAAATCCGGATGCTCAGATCTTCGTACAGTATGCAGCGAGTTTCGCTGATGCTGCCAAAGGCCAACAAATTGCTTCGACCATGTACAGCAAAGGTGCGGACATTATCTTTGCCGCTGCCGGCGCAACCGGAAACGGAGTCTTTACCGAAGCGAAGAACCGTTCTCGTAACGGCGATAAAGTATGGGTAATCGGCGTAGACCGTGACCAGTACAAGCAAGGTTTGCCGGAGAATGTCACTCTTACCTCTATGGTTAAACACGTGGATACTGCGGTATATAAAGTATCGGAACAAACCATGAACGGGAAATTCCCGGGAGGTAAGCACGTCTTGTTAGGATTGAAAGAAAACGCGGTCGGTCCTTCCGAGCATAAGAAGAATTTAAGTGAAGAAGCATTGGCAAAGATGGAAGATTATAAGAAGAAAATCATTAACGGAAAGATTACAGCCCCGGGTACCAAGAAAGAGTTTGAGAAGTACATGTCAAACCTTGGTAAATAAAGGCTAAACAAAGGCCGGTTTATACTGGCCTTTGTTTATGCTTGATTTAAGACCGGGTTTCCGGGCATCTATAGATTTCGGAACAGGCCATTGTCCTGTCTCTGGGAGGTGGAATCATGGATAACGTCATTGAAATGAAAAACATTCGTAAGGAATTTCCCGGTGTTGTTGCAAACGATAATATTACGCTCCAAGTGAAAAAAGGAGAGATTCACGCCCTCTTAGGTGAAAACGGTGCCGGTAAGTCCACATTGATGAATATCCTTTTCGGATTGTATCAACCGGATCGCGGCGAAATTTATGTAAACGGTGAAATGGTTCGCATCACTGACGCCAATGTCGCCAATGATCTTGGCATCGGCATGGTTCATCAACACTTTATGTTAATTGATAAATTTACAGTAACGGAAAACATTATTCTGGGTAGCGAACCGAACAAAGGATTCAATATCGACAGGAAGAAGGCGGAGAAAGAAGTCCGTGCTATTTCGGAGCAATACGGTTTGTCTGTTGATCCAACTGCAAGGGTCGAAAATATTTCTGTCGGGATGCAACAACGTGTGGAGATTCTGAAAACGCTTTATCGTGGTGCAGATATTCTGATTTTCGATGAGCCTACTGCAGTGCTGACACCGCAGGAAATAGATGAGTTGATGGAAATCATGAAAAAGCTTGTTGAAGAGGGAAAGTCCATTATTCTCATTACTCATAAATTGAAAGAGATTATTAAAGTCGCCGATCGTTGCACAGTTATTCGGCTCGGAAAAAGCATCGACACTGTTGATGTTTCAGAAGCTGACCCGGACAAGCTTGCGACGATGATGGTAGGACGCGATGTCAATCTTTCAATGGAAAGAAACGACAATAAACCAGGAGACGAAATCCTGACCATTCGAAATTTAAATGTTCAAGATGAGAGAAAGGTATCGGTTGTGAACCAATTGAATTTGCAGGTCCATGCCGGGGAAATCCTTGGAATTGCGGGTGTGGACGGTAACGGACAAGTTGAATTGGTTGAAGCCATTACCGGTTTGAGAAAGGCGAATAGCGGAGAAATTCTTGTTAATGGCAAAGACATCACTTCTTTCACTCCGCGTAAAGTGTTTGAAGCCGGGGTTGGCCATATCCCGCAGGATCGGCACAAACATGGACTGGTTCTTGATTTTTCAGTCGGGGAAAATATGGTTTTGCAGTCCTATTACCATAAGCCGTATTCCTCTAAGGGCGTATTGAATTTCCCGGTTATTTACAATAAGGCACAAACTTTAATTAAAGAATTTGACGTGCGTACTCCGAGTGAACTGACTCCTGCTCGAGCTTTGTCTGGGGGGAACCAGCAAAAAGCGATTGTAGCAAGGGAAATTGACCGTTCTCCTGATTTATTGATTGCGGCACAACCGACACGGGGACTGGATGTCGGTGCCATTGAATTTATCCACTCGAAACTCGTCGAAGAAAGAGATCGCGGGAAAGCTGTGTTACTCGTTTCTTTCGAGTTGGATGAAATATTCAACCTAAGCGATCGAATTGCCGTTATGTATAATGGAGAAATTCTGGCTGAGGTGGATCCGGACGAAACGAATGAACAGGAACTCGGATTGCTGATGGCCGGCCAAAAGTCGGAGGCCGGTGTGCCAGAAGGGGGAGGAGATTAAATGAAAAATCCACGATATTTTAATTTGCTTGTCCCCATTCTTTCCGTTATCTTCGGTTTGATCGTCGGCGGTCTGATTATGCTTGCCGGAGGCTATAATCCGTTTTCCGCCTATGCGGCATTATTCCAGGGGGCTATCGGCAGTTCTTATAACATAGGAGAGACCATACGCCAATTTACTCCGTTAATTCTCACAGGACTCGCTGTTGCTTTTGCTTTCCGGACAGGCCTATTTAATATTGGTGTGGAAGGGCAATTCATCGTTGGGTGGTTCGCCTCAGTTTATATCGGGCTTACAATTGACGCTCCGATGTTTATCCATTTACCGCTCGCTATTTTGGCCGCTGCTGTGGCCGGAGCTTTATGGGGATTCATTCCTGGTCTTTTGAAAGCACGCCTTAGGGTTCACGAGGTTATTGTCACGATTATGATGAACTATATCGCCTTACATGTTACAAATGAAATTATTAGGGCATATTTGAAGGCGTCGTCGGGTGAGCGGACGGAGGAGATTTCATCGACTGCCTCACTTGCTGCTCCCTTTTTCCGGCAACTGACAGACCATTCCCGGGTTCATTACGGGATTCTGGTTGCTTTGCTTGCTGCCTTTGTCATGTGGTTTATTCTGAGAAAGACTACGCTTGGCTATGAATTGAGATCAGTTGGTTTCAATCCTAATGCTTCTCAATATGCAGGTATGAGCGTTTCTCGGAATATTATCCTTTCCATGACGATTTCCGGTGCATTTGGCGGTCTTGCCGGAGCAATGGCAGGACTGGGTACGTATCAGTATATGACGATTAATACAGCAGGATTTATTGGTCTCGGTTTTACGGGTATCGCTGTTGCCCTGTTGGGCGCAAATACTGCGGTTGGAACCATACTGGCGGCCATTTTGTTCGGCGGTTTGAAAGTTGGAGCTTCCAATATGCAGTTCCAAGCGGGTGTACCGCCCGAGGTTATCAAAATCGTGATGGCGATGATTATCTTCTTTGTCGGCGCAAGTTATTTGATTCGTTGGCTCTTGAATCGCTTTAGAAAGGGGGAGAACTGACATGACAATTATGGAGGCCTTGCAAATTATTATTCCGGCGGCGATCTTTTCTGCTGCTCCACTCATATTGACTGCATTGGGCGGCGTATTTAGTGAACGTTCCGGAGTCGTCAATATTGGTCTTGAGGGTCTGATGGTCATGGGCGCGTTTGTCGGTGCAACGGTAACGTTGTTCGCTCAGGATTGGGGATTCGGCAGGCTTTCACCGTGGTTTGCTCTTCTTATAGCGGCCATTGTCGGTGCCTTGTTTTCCCTCCTTCATGCTCTTGCGACAGTAACTTTTCGAGCTGATCATGTTGTAAGCGGTGTGGCCATAAACTTTCTGGCTACTGGGTTATGTGTCTTTTTAACAAAGAAAATTTTCGAATCCGGACAGACTCCGTATATTGACCAACGGATTTTCAAAATTGATATTCCCGTGTTGGGGGACATTCCGATTATCGGGCCGCTTTTCTTTCAAAATGCATACTTAACGTCTTATTTGGCCATTATCATTGCCTTTGTGGTTTGGTATGTGATTTTCAAGACGCCGTTTGGGCTAAGGCTTCGTTCGGTCGGAGAACACCCACAGGCAGCAGATACAATGGGTATTAACGTTACGAAAATGCGTTATATCGGTGTAATGTTGAGTGGAGCTTTAGGCGGTCTTGGCGGGGCCGTGTATGTCACATCCATTGCAACAAATTTCGGAGCATCGACCATTGCCGGTCAAGGTTTTATGGCTTTGGCTGCAATGATCTTTGGCAAATGGAACCCGCTTGGCGCTCTCGGAGCGGCACTATTTTTCGGACTGGCTCAATCTTTAAGTGTTATCGGCGGGGCCATCCCGCTTCTAAGCTCCATCCCGGTTGTTTATTTGCAAATTGCGCCTTATGCCTTGACAATACTGGCCTTGGCGGGATTTATCGGACGAGCGGAAGCACCAAAGGCAAACGGGGAAAACTACATCAAGGGAGAGCGGTGATTGGGGGCGAATGCCCCCTTTTTTTCCATCATTATTCGATTTAAACTGCCGAGAGAAGCATATAATAAACCAGTGTCCTTTTCGCAATCGTTGTTATCAGGTATTGTTTTGCTTACCATGGAAATCTGATATTCGGCCGGGTATGTGAAAAAGGAACAATGTTCTTGATAGAGGCATTAGAAAGGAGATGGCAGTCATGGCTATACAAACACCTGCAGCTAAAGAATTCGGATCGATGACCCTTCATACTTTGAACACGATGAAATACAAGACAAACACTATGGTTTTGAAGTTCAAAGCACCGCTTTCCGAAGAAAGTGTCACAAAAAGAGCGATGTTGGCTTATGTGTTACAAAAAGCCACTGAACAATCCCCGTCCGCTAAAGATTTACGCAGGCGGTTAAATGATTTGTACGGTGCATCATTATCGGCACAGTTGTCGAAAAAAGGAGACCATCATTTTATTTCCTTTAAGATGGAAGTAGCAAATGAAAAATATTTGTCGGACTCCACACCATTGCTGGAGAAGGCGCTTCGTTTGCTTGCCGAAGTTGTGTTGAAGCCTAAATTGACAAGTGGCCGATTCGATGAAGATATTGTTACAAAAGAAAAGCGAACGTTGAAACAACGTATTCAATCTATGCGAGATGATAAAATGCGTTATGCCAACACGCGTTTGATTGAAGAAATGTGCAAATCTGAACCTTATCGGTTGCATGCATACGGACGGGAGAACGACATTGACGGTATTTCGGCAGAAGATTTGGTTACATATTATCGGGAAATGATCTCAAGTGATGAGATCGATCTGTTTATTGTAGGCGATATTGATGAACAGCAGGTTGAGTCAATTGTCAAGGACGCTTTTCAGTTTCCCGGTCAAAACGCTTCCGCTGAACAGGAACCCCTCTCAACTCCTGAAGTGAAAGAGGAAAAAGTGATTGTAGAAAAGGAAGATATCGAACAAGGGAAATTAAATCTCGGGTACCGGACCTACACGACTTATGCGGATAAGGATTATTATCCTTTGCTTGTATTCAACGGGATTCTCGGTGGCTTTCCACACTCCAAGTTGTTCATTAACGTTCGTGAGAAGGCTAGCCTTGCCTATTATGCTTCTTCCAGAATTGAGACTCACAAAGGATTGCTGCTGGTCTTTTCCGGTATTCAGTCTTCTAACTTTGACCAGGCCGTAACCATTATTAAAGAACAAACGGAAAAGATGAAACAAGGTGACTTCTCGGATGAAGAGTTTCAACAAACAAAAGCTATGTTGAAAAATCAAATTCTGGAGACCATCGATAATCCGCGCGGGATCATTGAATTTTTTTATAACGGCATTTCTTCGGGATGTGAACGTTCCGTTGATGAATGGATTGCAGGCGTTGACGATGTGGCAAGAGATGATGTCACTCGTATGGCTAAGAAGGTTAAGCTTGATACGACGTACTTTTTGAAAGGCAAGGAGGGCTCGTGATGGAACAACTGAATTTTGAACAACTGAAGGAAACGGTTTATCACGACAAACTCGAAAACGGGCTTGAAGTATTCGTATTACCGAAAGAGGATTTTCACAAAACGTTTGTAACGTTTACGACAAAGTATGGGTCGGTCGATAATACATTTGTTCCATTAAATGGGGAAGAAGCGATCCAAGTTCCGGACGGTATCGCTCATTTTCTGGAGCATAAAATGTTTGAGAAGGAAGACGGCGATGTGTTTCAACAATTCAGCAAGCAAGGTGCCGCCGCCAATGCCTTTACTTCTTTTACAAGAACGGCTTATTTGTTCTCGGCAACAGCTAACGTAAAGAAGAACCTTGAGACGCTCGTGAATTTCGTCCAGGCTCCTTACTTTACAGAAGAAACGGTTGAGAAAGAAAAAGGCATTATCGGACAAGAAATTCGGATGTACGATGACAATCCCGATTGGCGTTTATTCTTTGGATTGATCGACAATATGTATCATCATCATCCAGTGAAAATCGATATCGCAGGTACAGAGGAATCTATCGCTGATATTACAGAGGATTTGTTGTACACCTGTTATGAAACCTTCTACCACCCAAGTAATATGCTTTTGTTTGTGACGGGGCCGGTTGACCCTGAGGAGATTCTATCCTTTGTTAGCGAGAATCAAAATCAAAAGGATTTCAAGGATCAGCCTCCGGTGGAACGATTTAATGAGAAAGAACCCAAGGAAGTCGCTCGCGTCAAGAAAGTGCTCAGAATGCCCGTACAAACATCGAAATGTATAATTGGCTTTAAGGAGAAAAGCCCAGGCCGAAGCGGAGCGGAAATGCTCCGTTATGAACTGGCGGTCAATCTTGTACTGGACCTCATGTTCGGCTCAAGCACGGAAAATTATGAGGCTCTTTATGATGAAGGTTTGATTGACGACAGTTTTTCCTTTGATTATACCGAAGAAGACCATTTCGGTTTTTCTATGATCGGAGGAGACACGAACGACCCAGACGCTTTAGAGAAGAAATTGTTTTCGATGATTGAGGAATTCAAGAGCCAACCCTTGGACAATCAAGCGATCGAAAGAGTTCGAAAGAAAAAAATCGGTTCCTTTCTGCAAGCTTTGAATGTGCCTGAATTTATCGCGAATCAGTTCACTCGTTATGAATTCAGCGGCATGAATTTGTTTGAAGTCGTTCCTATGTTGGAGAGCTTGACGGCGGATGATTTACAAAAAGTGCTGGAAGACCACTTCGACGAATCATGCTTCACGGTCTGCCAGGTACGGCCCAGCAAAGAAGGGTAGCAAACGTTTCATGAAGCCATTTGCATTGATTACAGGTTCAAGCGGAGATATCGGAAGCGCCGTGGCTGAACGATTGGCCGCCGAAGGGTACTCGCTGTATTTACATTACAACTGTAATGAGGATGCAGTAAATGAGCTGGAAAGGAAATTGAGGTTAACTGCCGATGAGTCCCAACAGTTTATTACGGTTCAGGCTGATTTTTCCCGCCAAGATGGTGTGGATCGCCTACTGGAACAAATCCAACATCCAATAGATGTTGTCATTCATAATAGCGGTTCGAGTTATGTGGGACTCATTACCGATATGACTGATGATGAAGTGCAACGAATGGTTCAGCTGCATGTGGC
>DASTWO010000041.1:0-3617 GCA_035776675.1 Caryophanales bacterium | reverse complement strand
CATATTTTTGCAGAGTTTGCTTTGGATTTCCATGAAGAGGGCGCTATTGAATCCAGTATGGCAAGGGAGATTGAAAGCCGCCATAAGGCGATGGAATTGGCTTCCTATCTGATTAACCATTCAGCTGAATTTAATGAGGCTACGTTTGTATCGACTTCTTATGAACTTGAGGGACCTGGAACCTCATCGTTAAATGATTTTATGCCGGAATGGGCCGCAAGTGTTTCTCAAATCGTGGTTCAGGATAAAGCTCTCGGGAATCTTACCTTGGGGGATTTTGCCGGGCCAGTGCGCCATCTTTGGTGTCTATCGGAGGCGGCTCGTGTGGATGGCGTCAAGGGAAAGATTCGAAATCCTGTTGATGCAAGCCGTTTAGGAATGGCCTTTACAAAAAGTTTGATTGATCATTGGGACGACACACTAGCTGTTTCAACTACAGATCAAAAGGACCAGGGCGATTCCGGTCTGGTGAATCTTGAGCTAAAAGAATTGGAGACTCCGAAACGGGGAGGAACTTATAAGCGAAGTGCTGTACCTTCAGGAACTGTTCCGGTTCTTCGGAAAACCGATGTGCTTGTCGTCGGAGGCGGAACAAGCGGTGCTACCGCGGCGACAGTTGCGGCAAAAGAAGGAGCTGAAACTGTTCTTCTTGAAATGAACCCGGGATTGGGCGGGACTGGCACCCTGGGTGGGGTAGACAGTTACTGGTTCGGCCGCCGACTCGGATTCAACCAACGTTTGACTGAAAAAGTGGAGGAAGCCCACGAAGCTATCAGACATACAAGGAATAAATGGAACATTGAAGCGAAAATGCATGTGCTCTTACGAGAAGCGGAGCAGGCCGGCGTTGAAATCTTCTTCAATGTGATCACAACGGGTGTTCTGATGGACGGAAACCGTGTGAAAGGTGTTGTCGCAGCTACACGTTGGGGCTTGTTTGCCGTTACGGCAGATACCGTAATTGATGCGACAGGGGACGGAGATGTGGCTGTTTTTGCAGGGGCTGATTATGTTTACGGATCGTCTCGTGATCACGTTTCCATGTGGTATTCTCTAGCCCAATTTAGCACCCCCGGCTTATCACGTAATAATTTTACAAGCATGGTGGACGTTTCGAATATTGAGGATTACACTCGTGCAATTCTGGCCGGCAGGCGCCGTAAACGAGACGACAGTTGCCATGATCACGGGATTTACGTAGCCACAAGGGAAAGCCGCCACATTCTGGCGGACACGGTTATGACGCAAACCGATCAACTTTCACACAAGCAATGGCCCGATGTTATCAACATTCATTTCAGCAACACAGACATTAAGGGGAAAAGCCAATCCAACTGGATCCATCTTGGCCTGATTCCGCCTAATTTGGAGGTTGAGGTGCCCTACCGGATTCTCTTACCGAAAGGTATAGACGGTTTGTTGGTTGCCGGGAAGGCAATGTCGGCAACTCACGATGCTTTCGCCGTGATTCGGATGCAGGCTGATTTGGAGAACCTGGGCGGCATTGTCGGGATTGCATCCGCGATGGCTGTTCGAAATGGGCAGACGCCAAGAGACTTGGATGTTGCCGAATTGCAGAAAAGAATTGTGCGAGAGGGAATGTTGCCCGCCGATGTCCTTGATCGAAAAATAGAGGAGCCCCGGGCATATTCCGATGAAGAATTGGAACAGCTTGTCGCGTCTTTGGCCGATGATAAACCCTTATATGCTTATTCCGATATGGATATGTCAGAGGTTTTTCAGGACCGGATTCCGTTGGTTGAAGTTTGCACAGCCGGATCCAAAGTGATCCCGATTCTTGAAAGAGAATTGCCGAATGCGGAAGGCGTTTACCGTTTGCGGATAGCTCAAGCGTTGGCATGGTATCAGTCTCCGGCAGCAGTGCCGATTCTGGTTGAGGAAATCGAAAAACAGCTTTCAGATGGTGGTGAAGGTTTGCCGCTGCGTGATTCTCATATTCGCTATGCGGGGGAGCCGCCGGATCAAGGGGCGATGCCCGATACTGCCTATTTGATCTATACACTGGGCCTTGTTCGGGATAAACGCAATTTAAAGGTCTGGGAACAAATCACCGATCGTCTTGCCGCTGTTGAAACCGATATTTCCGATGGTACAAAAGGGTTGTTCTACTATGTTGACGCGGTTTGTTTCGGGATTGAAAGATTGGCAGATCCGAAGGCCATCCCGATTCTTGAAAGAATCCACGGACATGGAGCATTCCGGGAACAAACATCGAGCGAAGGTTTTCAGGTAGCTCACTCTCCGGAGCGCCAAGCTATGTTGGAGTTGAGTATAGCACGGGCCAAGGCACGTTGTGGGAGTCCGAAAGGGGCGGAGGTACTCATCGGTTATCTTACTGATGTTCGGGCACTGTTGGCTGAACAGGCTCATAAAGAATTGACAGCCATTAGTGGAAAAGACTTCGGAAAGGATCCCCGGTTGTGGGCTGAATGGTTAGATGAGCTGAAGGATGATTTACACCCTTGCCCCGTAACGGAGAATTATGATTAGAAGTTGATTCTCGTCTGCCAGAAGTAATCGAGGTGTGGAAGGCGCATGAAGAAAAAAATGAAAATAGGAATGGGGCAAATGCTTGTTCAGCCCGGGAAACCCGAGAGTAACCTTGAACGAGCCGGCAACATGATCCGGGATGCCGTTCGTAACAAATGCGATGTTATCGTATTACCGGAATGTATGGATCTGGGATGGACGTATCCCGGTGCAGGGAAGGTGGCTGAACCCATTCCGGGGCATTACAGCGACATTTTATGCGAAGCTGCGAAAAAATTCGATATTCATGTAGTGGCAGGGTTGACCGAGCGGTGTGATGAGTTGCTTTATAATACGGCCGTTATGATTTCGTCCAAGGGCGATATTCTTACCAGCCATCGCAAAGTGAATGAGCTTGATTTTGCAAAGAACTTATATACGACCGGAAACCAATTGGCTACGGTTGATACTTCGTTTGGCCGGGTAGGTATCCCTGTTTGTGCAGATCTTTTACCGGAAGGGAATCCGTTGGGGCACTCTTTTGGATTGATGGAAGCTCGTTTGTTATTGTCGCCGTCTGCGTGGGCGGTCAGGCCAGAGCATGATCATGCGGTGACTCCTTACGGAGAAGAATGGCAGAAATCTTATACAGAACTAGCTGCAAAGCATGAAATGACAGTTATCGGAGTAAGCAACGTTGGCCGCATGGAAGGCGGAGAGTGGGACGGATGGAAGTGCATCGGTTGCTCATTGGCAGTCGGTCCCGATGGCGCCGTTCTCGCTCAGGGATCTTATGGGGAAGAGAAGGAAGAGCTCATTGTGTTTGATTTACCATGAATAAAAGAATTTCCAAATAACAGGTGAGGTGAGAACATGGAGAAACCATTATCATACAAAGGGAAAAACTATCAATTAACTTTCGCGGAAGACCGGCCCTTTGTTTTTTTGGAAGACGAAAAAGGAAATCAACTTGCTGAACTGTTTGCTCTTTCAAGCATTCACTCCTTGGACGGCAGGGATGATACCACGAAAGTTGGCTCCTGGCAGGTCGAGAGTACTTCGGATGAAACTGTGTACACGTTAAGGGCAGAAAGTTCAGTATGGGAAGGGAAAATCTATCGTTTTCG
>DASTWO010000040.1:0-2383 GCA_035776675.1 Caryophanales bacterium | reverse complement strand
TCAGGACAAGAGCTGGATTTGCCTTTCTCAGCAGAGTTACCTTTGGATTCGCCGATTACAAACGGAATTATGCAGGTTTGGGTTCGAACTCAAGTGGACATTTCCATGGCTGTTGATCCAAAAGATATGGATCCAATCCAGGTTCTGCCGTCGAAAGGCTATCAAACCTTTCTGGAGGCTGTTGAGGAGCTTGGCTTCCGTACCCGCAAGGTGAAAAACATCAAAACACATCACGTTGCAAGCGGCGTAGCCCAAAAGTGTGAATACGTGCCGTTGGAAGGGCCGTTTCGCGGGGAACTGGATGAATTGGAATTCGTCGTGTTTCCAGTTTCGGGCGGTTTAAGAGTAGTAACTGAAGTAGACCGAAAAGCAAAGGGACTCGGCGGTTTGTTTGCAGAAGCACTGGATGTCGACGAGTCAAAAACCTCCTTTTTTATTGGCCGCGATTTGCTTCAGAGTGGAAGTGACGCAGTTCGTGATGAGCTTGAGAGGACGTTGCGGAAGTATTTGTAATTATTGATGGAAATGTTTAACTTTATTCAGCAGAAGGTCGGGAAATCCATAAGGTTCCCGGCCTCATTTTTGTTTTTGCAAATAGGCGCGAATCATAAAGTAGCTGATTTCTTCCGGCAGCTCTTCTTTGATGGGTGTAAGTCTTTGGGTTCCGGCTTTCTTGACCGCTTCAGCAATTAACGGTTCCGCCTCAGGATTGATAAACCGATCCCAATCCACATCAAGCCCTTCCTCATCGCATCGCAACAAATGCCCTTCAATCGTTTGGCTTGTTACACCCCGTTGTTCAGCTATTTCCTCTATGGGGGCACCTTCCATATACATTTGATAGGAGATGTGGTGACTTTTCTCCTTTGAGATGGTGGAACGATTCTTTGTTTCGGGCACTGGTTGTGAATTCGATTCGGTTTGCCGAATATTGTTTTCCCGGCAATAGGCGGTAATTTCTTCTAAGAAGTCGGGACCGTACCATTCCGACTTTTGCCGGCCAACTCCTTTGACTTTAACGAGTTCGTCTTGGCTCGCAGGCAATCTGGCGCTCATCTCGCGCAGTGTGGCGTCCGAAAAGATGACGTATGGAGGCACCTGCTCCTTATCGGCTATTTTTTTCCGCACCCTTCTTAATCTGTCAAACAAGGCATTGTCGATAACGAATTGCTTCGCTTGAAGCTGTTCCTTTCGAAATACATCTTTTTCGCCTTTGAGAACCTGAACCGACTCTGAGGTTAGTGTCAAAACCGGATAAGCGCCGTTTGTAGGCAATAAATATTGTTCAGCTGTCAAGAAATCAATGAGTCCCGCCACTTGTTTTTGGCCTCGGTCTTTCATAATACCGAAAGTTGAAATGCGGTCAAGGCCAAACTGCCCGATCTTTTGGTCGTTTGAGGCGGTCAATACCTTGGCGATCATCGTTTTTCCAAACCGTTCATTCATTCGCTTGATACAAGAAAAGACCATCTGGGCTTCACGTGTGATGTTGATGGAATCACGGTTGTCGGTACAGTTGCCGCAACGTTCACAGGGCTCAGTCTCGTATTCGCCGAAATAGTTCAGAATATATTGTTCCAGGCAGGATTCCGCATTGCAGTAGCCGACCATTTGCCGGAGTTTTTCATACTCGAATTGTTTCTGTTCTGGTTCCATGTTCGACTGGTCAATGAAAAATTTCGGGAGTTGAACGTCCTGTGGGGCGTACATAAGAATGCATTCGCTTTTTTCTCCGTCACGTCCAGCGCGTCCGGCTTCCTGGTAATAGGCCTCCATATTTTTGGTGATATTGTAATGAATCACGTGGCGAACATTGCTTTTATTGATGCCCATTCCGAAGGCGGATGTGGCGACCATTGTTGTGATATCGTCGTAAAGAAACCGTTCCTGATTGTCATTTCGTTCGTCCTCGGTCATGCCGGCATGGTATCTTCCAACGCTGAAGCCTATTGAATTCAATCGGTTGTAGAGGCGTTCAACTTCCTTTCGAGTGGAAGCGTAGATAATGCCGGACTGTCCGGGGTTGTTTTTTATGTAAGATTCGAGATAGGCATCGCGGTCCTGGCCCTTGAGAACCCGAAAAACAAGATTATCCCTTCGGAATCCTGCCGAGACAACACTTTGGCGATCAATGTTCAATAGTTCACAAATGTCATCGCTGACCGTCGGGGTTGCAGTGGCTGTCAATGCAACAATGGTTGGTTTGTAACGCAGGCTGCCGATCATTTTTCGGATGAGGCGGTAAGAAGGGCGAAAATCATGGCCCCATTGGGAAATACAGTGGGCTTCATCCACGGCTACGAGCGAAACCGTCATCCGTTCCAGCCAATTAACAAAGACAGGTGATTCCAGTCGTTCCGGGGCTACATAAATAAGCTTATAA
>DASTWO010000039.1:0-6383 GCA_035776675.1 Caryophanales bacterium | reverse complement strand
CAATTTGTTCAGGAATGAATTCGGCATCAATCCGGCATTATTGACGATCACATCGATCTTTCCATACGAATCAAGCGCTAGTTGTGCAAGTTCATCCATTTGTTCCCGGGAAGTCACATCTGTCACCTTATATTTGGCTTCTCCGCCTTCATTCTCGATTGCCTTCTGCAAATTCTTCAGCCGTTCTTCACGGCGAGCCGCCAGGACAAGTTTCGCGCCGTTGGCAGCAAGTTCTTTGGCAGTTGCCTCCCCAATGCCACTTGACGCACCTGTCAGGATTACAACCTTTCCATTTATATCAGCCATCAACAACATCCTTTCCTTGTACGAACTTCATTTGGTATTCCCCTTTTTCCGGAAAAAGAAACACCGCCCGCATCAGCTGCATGGAAGGATTTATTTTATTACCAATTCCAAAGTTCTACTCTGCCTAACTCAAACTCGTATAACGCCTTTTCGCTTTTCAACTTTTTCAATTCCGACACTGGACCCGTAACGACCGCGCCGTAAACTTTGACACCATGTTTCTGCAAGTAGGCAAGCCGTTTTTTATCAATTTTTTCCCACGCATAATCCCCGTTTTGAATCAACCAATTGAGATCCTGCATAAAGCTATCAACGGCTTTGGTGACAGATTCCTTATTATTGAACCCAATTTGCCAACTGGACAAACGGTTTTTCTCACTGTAATCTGTCTTTGGATGAAGAGTCAGATGGGGAACAAATACCTTCCCTCCACTGGTTCGAACCGTTGATATTCCCTCGACAGCCGTAACCTCCCCGGCGTACACCGGCATTTGTAAGAGAGTCAAGTTATAATCAGCCAACAGTTGTTGAAGTCCTTCCGGAGTCATCCCCCGTTTGGTTGAAAAAGACATCTGCGCAACATAACCATCGCCAATTTTATCAAGTCGTTTCCATGCCGATCCCTTCCGGCTTTTCGACCCAAGCACCGTCTCTCCTTTTCCCAACAGATCCGGAGGCACCACATAACCATATCTGGGCGTTTGATTCAAATACTTCCCATCCAAGTCCAACCTGACTTGAAAGCGGCCAAACAACTCTTTTTTGGCGTTCACTTCTCCGATGACCACGTTCCATTTTCCGACCCGTTGAAAAAGCTTCCGTGTGGTGCTCTGCGTAAGCAAAGGACTAATATCCACATGAACGAATCCCGTTTTTTCAACCTGCATTCCCGAATGATGCATTTCTACAAGTGTCGTAAGATATCGATTAAGCTTGTTTTCATCTGAATCATCGTAAAAAAATGAAACGGCCGTGATGTATATACAATATATTAATAATAAAATAAACAACGTTCGCAGAACTGAAAAAGCAATGGAAAAACGCGTACGCCAAACCATCTTCCTCGCTCTTTTGGCATCACGAGGTGACACCCCTTGGCCCTTCCATTCATCAAACAGTTTTTCATCATCCATGTCTTACTCCTCCTCCCATTCCTTCGCCAGAGCACGAAACCTTTCCCTGGACCGATGAAGTGTCACCTTCACCTGGCTCATGGTGAGCTCCATCGTTTCACACAGCTCCATATATGAGAACTCTTCCACCTCCCGCAAGTAAAGAACCGTTCTCATCCGTTCTGGCAAACGCTGCATAATTTGAGCCAACTTCTGTTGTTGTTCTTTTTTATCGTATTCTGTTTCGGGATTCCCCCGATGGCTGGTAGTCAAGGCATCTTGCTTAATCTGATCTACCATTCTTTGTTCGGCTGAACTTTTGCGCACCCAATCCACATATAAATTGCGGGCCACCTTGTAAAGCCATGCCCGCGCCTGTTTCAAATTTTTCACTTTTAGAGAGACCATGGCTTTGATAAAAGTTTCCTGAAGCAGTTCCTCAGCTTCCGTACGGGATCCGGTCATCCGATAAAGATAGCGATAAAGAGAGGGGTGAAACTGATCGAATAACTTTGAAAATGTGTCGCTTGGCAACCTTCCCCCACTCCCTTCTCTCTGTATAAACGAACCAATCGGCTGTTTGTTACAAAAAAAGTGACCTTCGCCTTCATTTTATCGTAGATTTTCCGTCCGCTGGCACTTTAATTGCATCAAAATCTCAAGTAATTGCATCAAACGGAGTCATAATTGTATCAAAGTCTGAAATAATTGCATCAAAACGGTGATTAATTGCATCAAACGGAATTTGCCGACAAAAAAAGAGACCACCAGGCTTAGTTCCTGATCAGTCTCTATCCTCATAAAATCAATGTTTGCGATTCACATAACGGCCGTGATCGGGAATGGCGATGTCCTCAAATTCCCTCACCAGTTTGTCCAGGCCGTTTGAAAGTTCCTCGCCGGACATCGGCCTTCCGTGCCCGGTAACTGCGGTGTTCGGCCTCAGGGCTTCAAGCCTTCTCACAGAATCCCATGCCGCCTCCCAATCTGTCGTCAAATACCGAGGCGGCCCGCTGATCTGTTCATCCTGTGTTAACACTTTCAAAAGTGAATCTTGTTTTACCGTAATAAATGCGTCCCCTGCAATGAGGGTCCGATCATCCTCCCTGAATAAAGAAACATGGCCGGGCGAATGTCCGGGAGTATGGTGCCACTGCCAATCGGGCATTCCGGGCACGCTTCCATCAGTCGGAAGAGGTCGGACATGATTGCCCAGGTTCACCGGCTTATTTGGAAACAACGGAGACATTTTCGCAACAAGACCGCCTTCGACCGAACCGTCAGGCTCGGGATAATCCGATTTGCCAGTCAAGAAGGGCATCTCCAACTCGTGAGCGTACACCGGAACATCCCATTTTTCAACCAAATCCACAACGGCTCCCACGTGGTCAAAATGACCGTGGGTCAGAACAATCGCCTTCGGCCTGCTCCCATCGCCAAAACGTTCTTCTGCGGCCTTCATAATCTTATCAGCCGATTCCGGCATTCCGGCATCGACAAGAACCCATTCGTTTGACCTCTCCGGACTTCCGACAAAACATATATTTACAATCTGAATGGTATAACAGTAAATATCTTCGGTCACGGATTGCCCGACGCCGCTCGTAACAGATGTCATCGGAATGAATTTGTTATCCATTGCGTCTTCCATGCCGTGATTCATATTGTTTTCGATGGTTGATCTCTCCTTATACAAACAGCCTACGGCTTCAGCACAGCCTTAATACAGTTGTCCATTTTTTCATCAAAAATGCCATAAGCGTGTTCCGCCTCATCAAGGGGCATTTTATGTGTAATGATGTCCGTTGGATCGAATTCCTCTTCAACAATCATTTTGTACAATTCCGGCATGTAGTGGATGACAGGAGCCTGCCCCATCTGTAAGGTTACGTTTCGAGCGAAGAAATCGCCCAGAGGAAAGGCATTATATCTCGATCCATACACCCCGACTAACTGAACGGTTCCACCTTTTCTGACACACTGGCTGGCCGTTACGATCGCGCCCATTGCGCCGCCCTGCAACTTCAAAGCGGATTCCACCAGCTCCACGGGCGTTTTCTTGCCATCCAAGCCAACACAGTCAATGACAACATCAGCTCCGCCGTGAGTAATTTCTTTTAAATGATCGCCAACGTTCTCAAACTTCGAAAAATCATAGGTTTCCACGTTGTTCGTCTTTTTTGCATGGTCAAGTCGATAACCAACATAATCAACCGCTATGACGCGTTCCGCGCCCTTCATCCAGGCGAATTTTTGCGCCAAAAGCCCAACTGGCCCGCACCCCAGAATGATAACAGTATCGCCGGATTTGACACCCGCGTTGTCTACACCCCAATAAGCGGTCGGCACAATATCAGATAGAAAAAGGAGCTTCTCATCTTCCAGCTCACAGTCCTCAGGCACAACAAACGGTGTAAAATTGCCATAAGGCACGCGCAACAATTCAGCTTGTCCACCCGGATAACCGCCGAACGTATCAGAGTAACCAAAATAAGCCCCCGCCTCGCCGTTCGGATTGGAATGATCACATTGGCTTTCAAGCTGATTTTGGCAATAGTAACATTGGCCGCAGGCAATATTGAACGGCGCGATGACCCGGTCTCCTTTTTTGACGTTGGTTACCTCAGGACCTACGTCAACCACTGTCCCCATCGGTTCATGGCCGATCACAAAGTTCTTTTTCAAATTCGGAATCATCCCATGCACAAGGTGAAGATCCGACCCGCAAATCGCCGTGCTTGTAACTTGCAGCAAGATATCATCCGGTTTTTGAATATTGGCATCCGGGACGTCCTTGACCTTGACGTCTTTTATTCCCTGAAAGGTGACCCCTTTCATCTACATCCCTCCGAAAATCACATGATTTTTATAGTATGATTCCCGGCTGGAACTTTATCCTTCGGTCAATGATCTCTTCCAAAATAAAAAAATTCCCCCTGCCGCAACAGAGGACTTTGACCTTTTTTCATTGTCTGCTGATCAGGCACGCAACGTCTCCCAAAGATATCTTGAAACGTAACTGGCTATCGGATTCCATTCTTCGGCTAGCTGCAAAAGCTCATCCTTCGTGGGACGCTTGGACTGGCCATAAACCTTCTGCACAGCCTTTTGGATGCCAATATCACTTGCGGGAACAAGATTTTCCCGCCCCAGTCCAAAAATCATAAAACAGGTAGCTGTCCACGGGCCAATCCCTCTTATTTTTATTAGGTCTCGCATCACGTCCGAATCCGCCATGTCATGAAACCTGAATAAATCTATGCTGCCCTCATCAATCTGTTTAGCAAAATCAACGATATATTCGGCTTTTCTGCGATTGAACTTCTTCCTTGCCAAATCGTCAATTTGCAATTTTGCCACCTGATCAGGGTTTGGAAAAATATAATACTCCCGCTCCCCGCAAAAAACCGTCTTTGCAACGGCTTCGATTAGATTCCTGGTTAAATCTGTCGCAAAAGAGGTCGTGATTTGTTGGCCAATAATGAGTTTCACCATGCACTCAAACAAATCAGGCTCCCTGAAAATATGTAAACCTTCAAATTCCCTAGTGAGATGCATCAATTTCGGCATTCCATTCATATACCTGTAGACTTCGTGCAAATCCTGGTGAACAGAAAGCATTCGTTCCAGCACACCCCGAACCCTTTCCGGTTCCATGGTCCCTTCCAGGCAAACACCTTCCACTTTAACCTCTGTCCGCCCCGGCTCCTGAAAGTAAATCTTTATCAAATAAAGAGACCCGCCAATATGTAATGTCCGGCGTACGCCTTCTTCACCAAATGTATAGATGGGGTTGCGTTTCAGACGTTGGAGAGACAGATTCAAATTGTACGGCCATTTCGGTTTAAAAAGAAAAGTCTCGGTCTGCACTCTAAACAACGGCTCCTTCGATTTGCAGCAACTGTTTCTTCATGTCCATGCCGCCCGCGTAGCCTGTCAGGCTTCTATCCTTTCCGATAACACGATGGCAAGGGAAGATAATCGGTATCGGATTTACAGCGTTGGCATGGCCAACTGCGCGAACAGCTTTTGGCCGTCCAATAGAATGGGCAATTTCCGAATAGGACTGGGTTTCTCCGTAAGGAATTCTTTGCAAGGCGTGCCATGCCTCTTGTTGAAATGGCGTTCCTCTTAATTCCACGGGTAAATCAAACCCTTTGCGATCTCCGCTGAAATATTCCTGGAACTGTCGGCGTACCGGTTCACCTAACTCAGTGCTTTGTTTTACAGCCTTATCGCCCAAAAATGAGGACCACAAGTCGTCGTTCAGTAAAATCCGTCGCAAGGTTCCGTCTTCTTTTAAAATAAAACGCAAACGGCCGATCTCCGTCATACATTCATCGTAAATCATCACCAACATCCTCTCGATATTGTTTCGGCGAACACTGCTTTAATCTTTGAAAAGCGCTGTAAAAACTTGAAGCATTCTGGAATCCGGCTTCAAAACAAATGTCGGTAATCGACCACGCTGTTGTTTTCAAAAGATGCTCTGCCTTGTCAATCCTGACTTTTTCCAAATAAGAACGTGGTGTCTCCGAAGTCTTTTCCTTGAACAGCCGTCCCAGGTAATAGGAGCTTGATCCAACATGATGCGCGATCTGCTCAAGGGTTAATTTTTCCTTATAATGTTGATTAATATATGTCTTTGCGTTGCTGACGAGCTCCATCTTGGGATTGAAATGAATCTTGTCGGGCCGGCACCTTTTACAAGCCCGGAACCCTTCGTCTTCCGCTTCTCGCGGAGTTTGATAGAAGGTGACATTTTCCCTGTTCGGTTTTCGCGACCTACAGGAGGGACGACAATAGATTCCCGTCGATTTGACGGCAGTGTAGAACACACCATCGTAGGAACTGTCCGAAGCATTATAGATTTCCACCATTTCATCGAATGACAGGCCGATTGATTGACTCCCCATCGTGTTCACCCTCTTTTCATCTTTACTTTATCAAGGAATGACACGCAAT
>DASTWO010000038.1:0-10057 GCA_035776675.1 Caryophanales bacterium | reverse complement strand
CCTTGATCGGTTCTCAGCACCCACCGACTCTCTGGACAAAGCATCTTTCGTTACTATCTCTCTTCAACGTTTTGAAATACAAGGTTGTGGGACAGAAATCCCGTTTATTTCCTATTATTAAAGTAATGTACACTATTCCTGCACTTTATGCAAGCAGTTTTTCGATTCTTCCACCATCTGAACGAACAGACCATGAAATCGAGGATCATCAGCCAGTTCCGGATGGAACGCACACGTCAGCAAATGTCCTTGTCGAGCCGCGACAATCTTTTCATCTAACTTCGAAAGAACTTCCGCATCTTCGCCAACCTCAACAATGTAAGGCGCTCGAATGAAAACACCAGTGAAATCTCCGTCGATCCCACTTACCAGCAACTCGGCCTCGAAACTTTCACGTTGACGGCCGAAAGCATTGCGCTTTACCTTCATATCCATAATCCCAAGGTGGACGTTATACTGGCCTTCAATCTTGTCAGCAAGTAAAATTAACCCGGCGCACGTGCCAAAAATCGGCTTGCCTGCCTCGGAAAATTCTTTCAAAGGCTCCAGGAATCCATATTGATCAATGAGACGGCGCATTGTTGTACTTTCACCGCCCGGCATGACGAGACCATCAATTTCTTCAAGCTGTTCGGTCCGCTTGACTATGACTGTTTCCGCTCCAGATGCCTGCAACGCCTTAACATGTTCAGGAATCGCACCTTGCAGCCCGAGCACACCTATTTTCACCATGTTCATTTCCCTTTCTTCACCAAAACCTTAGAAACTGCGGTCTTGCATCCGTTGTCCGGGTTCCAGCGTCGACATTTCGATGCCTTTCATCGCCGTACCCAGATTCTTCGAAAGGTTGCCAATCAACTCATAGTCATCATAGTGTGTCGTGGCTTCAACAACCGCGCGTGCGTATTTCGCCGGGTTATCGGATTTGAAGATACCGGAACCAACAAATACCCCGTCCGAACCAAGCTGCATCATCAATGCGGCATCGGAAGGTGTCGCAATACCACCGGCTGCAAAGTTGACGACCGGTAGCCGTCCAGCTTCTCTGATTTGTAATAGCACTTCATACGGCGCCCCAAGATTCTTCGCCTCAGTCATCAATTCGTCCTCGGACATCCCAACGACTTTGCGCACTTGAGCTTGCACAAGACGCATATGACGAACAGCCTCAACAATGTTCCCCGTACCTGGCTCGCCCTTCGTCCGCAACATCGAAGCACCCTCGCCAATACGGCGCGCAGCTTCGCCCAAATCGCGGCAGCCGCATACAAACGGCACGGTGTAGTCCCGTTTGTTCATATGGAACTCCTCATCCGCAGGAGTCAGCACTTCACTTTCATCAATATAATCCGCGCCAAGCGCTTCAAGGACACGCGCTTCAACAATATGCCCGATCCTGGCTTTCGCCATCACTGGAATCGAAACGGCGTTCATTACTTCTTCCACAATCGTCGGATCCGCCATCCGCGCCACACCGCCGGCTGCGCGAATGTCAGCTGGGACGCGTTCCAGCGCCATTACGGCAACTGCTCCCGCTTCCTCTGCGATTTTCGCCTGTTCAGCATTTACGACGTCCATAATGACGCCGCCTTTTTGCATTTCGGCCATGCCGCGTTTGACTCGATCTGTACCTGTTTTCTGTGACATTCCTTTTCCTCCAAACGTGAATTCATCTGGTTCCATTGTACTGTGCTGCACAGGAAAAAACAATTATCTAATGCGTCCCTGCGTATTTTCGCTCATTTAAGTTAAAACCAGCCTGTCACCATATCAGTCAAACCTGTCCAAAGACCGGAGAAGAAGTCGCCGATTCCTCTCATCGTTAGGGCGAACCAGCTTGCTTTCTCTACACTTCCCGTTGTAACGACGGAAACGGATCCTTGTTCACCGCTTTTTTTCGTTAAATAATCGTAAGGTTTCTCCCCGCTGTAAACCATTTTCACGGTCCCGACCTTTTTCCCTTTTTTCACTGGTGCGGTCAGTTTACCTTCTTTCGTCAACAGGGATTGATCGATTGTCAATTCTGGCTTATACTTCTTCTTCGTTCCCTCTTGGATGACCAGCTTAATCGGCTTACTGGTCTCAATTGAGACACTGTCGGTTTTTCCTTTGGTTACCGGCAGTTCTTTTTTGTTTTTCGGGGAGTAGCCGTTTTCGAGCAGCGTCACTTTCTTGAAATTCTCGAATCCGTAATCCAACAATTTAGCAGACTGTCTAAATCTGGCTGGCTCGGAATCGGTTTTCATCACGACGGAAATCAACCGCATGCCGTCGCGTTCAGCCGTCGCCGTCAAACAATATCCGGCTTCGGAAGTATGGCCCGTTTTCAGTCCATCCGCCCCCTCGTAATAAAAAGGGCTTTCCGGAATCACAAGTTCATTCCAGTTACGCATTTTCTGAGGCTGATTCAACCCTTTTTTAAACATGGCTGACGGCATGCCCGTATATTTCAAAACATTCGGGTGGTCTTTAATTAAGTAGTACGCCAACGTGGCCACGTCGCGCGCCGACATTTGATTTTCCTCGTTCGGGCCGCCTTTCGCAATATGCCCGTATAAGTCACTGTTATTCAATCCGGTACTATTGACAAATTTCGTATCCTTCATCCCGAATTCTTTGGCCTGTTGGTTCATGGCTTCGACAAATTTCTCCTCATTGCCGTAAATCTTGGCTCCGAGAGCGATAGTCGCCGCATTGGAAGAATAGACAGCCATTGCCTTGTACAGTTCTTCCACAGAATAAGTCAGGCTTTTCAAAAGCGGAATACCGGAAAGACTGTTGTCCTGCGATAATTTATACATGTAGTCGTTAATATGAACTTTTGAGTCCCAGTCGATTTTCCCTTGCTTGATGGCGTCCAGAATCAAATATTCCGCCATCATTTTCGTCATACTTGCGGGCGAACGCGGAACGTCCGCTTTCTTCGCGAATAAGACTTTCCCCGTTTCGGCGTCCACTAATATCGCCGAGGGAGCTTCCAAATCCAGAGGAGGCTCTGCTGCCTCGACCTTTGCTGCCTGTGGCAATACCGCCGCCGTGACAAACAGAACGGCAAGCATGTATACCAGCCCGCGATGAATTAGGCTTTTCAAGTTTCTCACACCTCCATAAACTCTCACACAACCGCTATTTTACCACAAAAAAAGGACGAAGGAGAACCCCGTCCCGTAAAAAAATGATCGAAATCGACAATTACCCAAGTCAGCTCTTTATAAAAAAAATCAGAGACGGTCAGCCAACGGAATTCACCTTTGCTTGGAACCAAATTCCTGGCTTTCCGCATCCGATTTTTCGGGTTACATTGAGTAATTTGGTGCTTCTTTCGTAATATTAACGTCGTGCGGATGGCTCTCTCGTAACCCTGCGCCCGTAATTCTGGTAAATTGCGCTTCTTCACGCAGAATATCGACTGACTGGGTGCCACAATACCCCATGCCGGCACGTAAACCGCCGACAAGCTGATAAAGCGTATCCGCCAATGGCCCTTTGTAAGGAATTCGTCCTTCGATTCCTTCCGGAACCAACTTCTTCTGGTTTTCCTGGAAATAACGATCGCTTGATCCGGATTCCATTGCTCCGACCGATCCCATTCCGCGATATACTTTGAACTGTCGTCCCTGATAAATTTCCCGTTCGCCCGGAGCTTCTTCCACACCGGCAAGAAGGCTTCCGAGCATGACTGCATGGCCGCCGGATGCGAGGGCCTTAACAATCTCACCGGAATATTTAATCCCGCCGTCCGCAATGATCGGGATGCCGTGCTTTCGCGCCTCAGACGCGCAGTCATAAATCGCGGTAATTTGCGGCACGCCAACACCGGCAACAACCCTTGTCGTACATATGGAACCGGGTCCGATTCCAACCTTTACAACATTGGCACCGGCTTCGATAAGGTCACGCGTCCCTTCTCCTGTCGCCACATTACCAGCAATGATATCAAGATCTGGATAAACATCACGAACTTCTCTGACTCTCTCCAGCACACCCTGAGAATGCCCATGTGCCGTGTCAATTACAATTGCGTCGACGCCGGCTTCGACGAGCTTTTCAATCCGAACCATAGCATCCGCGGTTACCCCTACAGCCGCAGCTACCAACAACCGGCCCTGGCTGTCTTTGGCCGCATCCGGAAATTCAATCGCCTTTTCAATATCTTTAATCGTAATAAGACCCTTTAACACTCCATTGTCATCGACAAGCGGCAGTTTCTCAATCTTATGTTCTTGGAGGATATGCTCGGCTTCTTCTAGCGTTGTGCCGACAGGCGCTGTTACAAGACGTTCCCTCGTCATGACTTCGTTAATTTGAATCGAATAATCATCGATGAAACGCATATCACGGTTTGTGATAATGCCGACCAACTTTCGTTCCTCATCGACAATGGGAACACCGGAAATTCGGAATTTCCCCATCAAATGCTCGGCGTCGAAAACCTGGTGTTCCGGTGTCAGATAGAATGGATTCGTAATGACGCCGCTTTCTGACCGCTTCACGCGATCTACTTGCTCCGCCTGATCCTCAATCGACATATTTTTATGAACGACACCGAGCCCGCCAAGCCGTGCCATTGCAATAGCCATCTTGGCCTCTGTAACTGTATCCATTCCCGCGCTCACAACCGGAACATTTAACTTCAACCGTTCCGACAGTTCCGTTTTGACCGAGACATTTCGTGGAAGCACCTCGGACTTGGCTGGAAGCAACAGAACATCGTCAAAAGTCAAGCCTTCTTTCTGGAATTTCGTTTCCCACACTTTGGCTCACTCTCCTTATCATAATTTATCAGGATTCGTTTAAAGTACTCCTGCGCCCAATATTAGCTTGAAGAAGTAGTTTTCTCGGCTTAGTCGCATCGCAGCGGACTCCCCGAAGTGATGCTTGAGCCGTTATTTATAGTGCCGATTCAGGCAGGTTTCAGATCGAGTCCACCCAAAGGCACTTTTTTTAAGGATTGTCCATAAAAAGATTATTAGTAGGTTATCAATAGGTTACACTACTGTCAAGAAGGAGGGGATTTCATGCATGAAGACGTTTGGACGGGGTTCTCTCCCTTCCGGTCTGTATCGTTTTCACAACGTTTTTTGGCAAAGTGTTACCGCCTGGATCAATTAGATAAAGCGGAAGCGCTAAGTTATCAAAACAGTTATCCCTTTCTGTATTATCTGCAGTATGGGAGAAAACATTACGCCCTCGCGGAAAAGGCCCCTGTTGAGCTGAAGCCGCTGTTACTATTTTACGGAATGACCCAACTTGTTAAAGCCTGTCTGCTTACGAAGGATCCGGACTATCCGAAGACGACTGAAGTACTGGCACACGGAGCTTCAACCAGGAAAAAGAAGAAAAAAAATTACGCCTTTTTCAAAGACGAGGTACGCATTCAAAAACATGGGCTCGTCCCTTATTTTGCGAATACCTTATTCGGAATTAAACAACTTGAAGGCCGGAAGTATACCATGGATCAATTACTAAGACGCCTTCCGGATTTAAATAGCCTGTTTGCCGATATGCTTAGGCAACCACCACTTTACAAAATGATCCCAGAAGACAGCGGGGAGTTAGGAATTCCTTTCGATATTCTCGATGATCTCCACATGACGTTCCCGCGTTTTGCCTCATTTCTTGAAAGGCGCCTGAATATCAATGCCAGTCAAATCAGTCGTACCGAAAAGGGGATTTCTATCCAAGGAGATACGATAAAAACAAAGTTTCCATCAAGCCTTTCCGGACAATCTTACATTCCGCGATCACGGGAACATTATGACAATATGCCCGAGGTTCTTGTGCATTTCTTATTGCTGTATAACCTTAGCATGATCAGCCGTTATGAAACGGAATGGTGGAGCGAGTTGTTCCTTCAGACTGCGGCTGATGAACTCCCGTTTATCGAAACCTTCCTCCATTTGACGAAAGAAAAAATACCGCTTTTGATTGCGCGATATTTAAGAGATTTCATGTAAGAATGGTGTCAATGGCCAGGTCCGAACGTTCAGCCAAAGCGATGATTTCACCATTCTGATCCAAACGAACAAGGGGTTTGGTCGGTTTATGCGGATGGATGAAAATAATTTCGCCAAGCTGATGGTTCGTCAGCCGAACCTTCGTACCGACAGAGAGTCGAAGAACCGCCTTTGACAAGGTTTCCAGAACAACAAGGCTATAGCATCCGAATTGTTCCTCTTTCATAATATCAATCGCCTGAAACGGCGAGAATTTCTCCCTGTAAGGACGTTCGCAAGTCATAGCATGGAAGCTGTCGGCGACAGCGACAATCTTACTGAACGGATGCATCTGCTCTCCACGAATACTGAGAGGGTAGCCGCTGCCATCCTCCCGTTCATGGTGCTGGGACGCAGCCAACCGTACACCTTCTTGAAGAGCCGGAATCAACTTCAACATTTGATAGCTATAGACCGGGTGTTGGCGAATTTCTTCTTGTTCTCGAACAGAAGGAGTTCCTTTGTTCTTCAGAAAGCTGAGCGAGACTTTGGCCATCCCACAGTCACACAATGCTCCCGCCAAACCGATTTGCAGCCAATCTCCTTTTGAATAAGACATCTCTTTCGCCAGGAAAGCCGCCAAAGCGGCGGTTGACACGGCATGATGATAGAGGTAGTCGGATTGCGGAACATAGTAATGCAGTGAGAAAATATCGTCCCGTTGCTCGACCGCCTCCTCCAATAAGGGAATAAGAAATCCCCTCAGTTCATGGATGTTTATTTTTTCACCGCTTTGCCAGTTTCTGAAGCAATCTTTGAACTGTTCAACAACTCGCAAATAACTCTCGACAAATGAAGAATTCGGTCGCTGGTCCGGCTCATTCTTTCCTGACGCATTTTCCTTATCCACTCGTTTCGGATCAATGGGAACTTCATCGATGAAGAAGGCTTCAAGAACCTCAAGATGTTGCTTTTCCAATACGGTTTCCTTCCGCATAATCGGCCGCTGCGTTTTCCCGTATATATCTTCGATCAGCACATCACCGGCTTCAAGCGCCTGTCTCTTCACCTTCATTCTTCATCCCCGCCTTCATCGGGATCACCTGCTTCTTCCTCGTCTTCTTTAATCACCCTCGCGACGGTCGCAACCTTTTCATCCTCATTGACACGAATCAGCCGGACTCCCTGGGTATTTCGCCCGGTCACCGAGATTCCGTCCACTTCGGTTCGGATAATAATCCCGCTTGTCGTAATGATCATTACATCATTTTCGACCGATACAGGTTTCAACGCAATAACAGGACCATTCTTGTCGGTAATATTACATGTACGCAACCCTTTTCCACCGCGGCTTTGGATTCGGTAATCCTCAACAGGTGTCCGTTTCCCATAACCGTTCTCTGTTACAGCCAGAATATCTTCACTGCCTTCAAGGGTTCCCATACCGACAACTTTATCGCCTTCCGAAAGGGTAATGCCTTTAACACCGGCGGCTGTTCTGCCCATTGAACGAACATCGGTTTCATGGAAACGGATCGCCATTCCATTCCGGGTTCCTATGATGATATCCTGATGGCCGTCAGTTAGCCGTACACCGATCAATTCATCCTCGTCACGCAGATGAATGGCAATCAAACCGCCTCTTCGGATGTTCGCAAAAGAGGACAAAGGAGATCGTTTTGAGACGCCTTTCCTCGTCGTAAAGAACAAGGAATACTCATCATCGAATTCCTCGATTGGAATAACGGCGGAAATCGATTCATCTTGCTCAATCTGAAGTAGATTAATAATCGGGATGCCTTTCGCCGTGCGACCGAATTCGGGGATCTCGTATCCCTTCAACCGGTACACCTTCCCCTTGTTCGTAAAGAACAATACGGTATGATGGGTGTTCGTCGTCAGAAGCTGTTCGACAAAATCATCTTCGTTCGTCCCCATTCCTTGTATGCCTCGACCGCCTCTTTTTTGCAATCGGTACGTTTCAATCGGCAGCCGTTTGATATAACCGTGATGGGTAATGGTGATTACGATATTTTTCTGCGGAATCAAGTCTTCATCTTCAATGTTTAACATATCCATGCTGATGGCTGTACGCCTCTCATCATTGAACCTTTCCTTGATTTCCGTCAGCTCGTCCCGGATCAGCTCAAGCACTTTCTCCTCATCGGCCAATATCGCCTTCAGTTCGGCGATTTGCTTGAGCAGCTCCTGATACTCGCTTTCTATTTTGTCACGCTCAAGACCCGTCAGCCTTTGCAGACGCATGTCCAAAATGGCCTGCGCTTGTTCCTCGCTTAATTTAAAGCGGCTCATCAAGCCGTCTCTGGCTTCATCGGTAGTCTTCGAACCACGAATCAATGCGATGATCTCGTCGATATGATCGAGAGCGATTCGTAAGCCTTCAAGAATGTGCGCGCGTTTCTCCGCCTTATCAAGTTCAAATTGCGTGCGGCGGCGAATAACCTCTTTCTGATGCTCAAGGTAATAGTGCAGGCATTGTTTCAGCGTCAGTACACGAGGACGCCCGTCGACAAGTGCCAGCATATTGATACCGAAGCTTGTTTGCAGAGCGGTATGCTTGAACAAGTTGTTCAACAAAACGTTAGCGTTTGTATCCCGGCGCACCTCAATAACGATCCTCATGCCTGTCCGGTCGGATTCATCGCGAATATCGGTAATCCCGTCAATTCTTTTGTCCCGAACAAGTTCCGCCATTTTCTCAATCAACTTTGCCTTATTTACCTGGTAAGGCAATTCGTGGACAAGAATCGTCTGTTTCCCGTTTGCTTGTTCTTCAATTTCGGTCTTCGCTCTTAAGGTAATCGTTCCGCGGCCGGTCTCATAGGCCTTGCGGATTCCGGTTCTCCCCAGAATTTCACCGGCAGTCGGGAAGTCCGGTCCCGGAATCAGCTCCATCAACTCCGCGATTGTAATGTCGGGTTCTTTGCTCAGCGCCAACACACCGTCAATCACTTCTCCAAGTTGATGCGGCGGTATGTTCGTTGCCATTCCCACCGCAATGCCCGAAGCACCGTTGACAAGCAGATTCGGAAAGCGTGCAGGCAAAACCAGCGGCTCACTTTCCGTGCCGTCGTAGTTTTCTCCGTAATCAATGGTGTTCTTCTTGATATCGCGCACCATTTCCATTGAAATCTTTGACATACGGGCTTCTGTATACCGCATGGCCGCGGCTGCATCGCCGTCGACTGAACCGAAGTTTCCATGCCCATCGACCAATTCATAGCGATAGCTGAAATCTTGCGCCATCCGCACCATCGTGTCATAGACTGCACTGTCGCCATGCGGATGATATTTACCGATGACCTCTCCGACAATCCGCGCCGACTTTTTATAGGCTTTGTCCGCGGTCATGCCAAGGTCATTCATCGCGTAAAGAATACGGCGATGGACCGGCTTCAATCCGTCACGAACATCAGGGAGCGCGCGGCTGACAATGACGCTCATCGCATAGTCGATGAACGATGTGCGCATTTCCTGGCTTATATTAACTTCCTCAACTCTCGATCGTTCATTATCCGCCATGTTCCAACCTCCAAGTTTCCATCAAGTTCGCCCTGGCACAATTTACGCCCGGGTTTTCACCGCGTTTCGCGTGAAAATCCGCAGCGTCAGCCGGAGGCAAAACGATATCAGGTCTTCGACCGGATATGTTAAATATCAAGATTTTGTACGTAATGAGCATTGTCCTGAATGAAAGAACGCCGCGGTTCCACTTTGTCGCCCATAAGTATATCAAAAATGCTGTCCGCCTCTATCGCATCTTCCAGATTCACCTGTAATACCGTCCGAACTTCCGGATCCATGGTTGTTTCCCACAACTGGGTCGGGTTCATTTCTCCAAGACCCTTGTAACGCTGGATCGACGGTTTCGGATTCTTTGGAATTTCCGCGAGAATTTGTTCTAACCCCTTGTCGCTGTAGGTATATTGGACTTTCTTGCTTTGTTCAATCTTATAAAGCGGGGGCTGAGCGATATAAATATAGCCTTTTTCAATCAATGGGCGCATGTATCGATAAAAGAATGTCAATAACAAAGTTCGGATGTGAGCGCCATCCACATCGGCATCTGTCATAATAATGATTTTATGATAACGGGCTTT
>DASTWO010000037.1:0-35773 GCA_035776675.1 Caryophanales bacterium | reverse complement strand
GACAGAATGGTGATTTACAATGCTCATATGACGGTTACCGTTGCCAAGTTTCAGGAGGCTCGAAATGACATTCAATCGTTGGTGTCCGATGCCGGCGGTTATATTGTCCAATCTTCGGTTCACAGGACCGAGAATAACATGCAAAGCGGGAATATGACGGCCAGAATCCCGCAGCCGAAATTCCAGGCATTCCTGGCGCAGGTTGAAAAGGTTGCGGACACTGTCAAAGAAAGAAGCATCAACGGCAGAGATGTGACAAGACAATACATTGATCTGCAATCGCGACTTAAAGCGAAGGTGGCGGTACAACAACGACTCAATCAATTCTTGAAAAAAGCCAAAGACAGCGACGCGCTCCTCGATATTTCAAATCAACTTGCAAATGTTCAGGAAGAAATTGAACAGATTAAAGGAGAGATGAAGTATCTGGAGAATCACAGCGCAATGGCGACCGTATCCATTTCGTTGTTGGAAACCGACAACGGTTTAAAACAGCAGGAGGATCTTGACACCTGGGGTAAAACGAAGCAGGCCTTTGTTGATTCGATTAACACACTATTAGCTTTTGCATCCGGACTTTTCATCTTTATCATCGGCTATTCACCGATTTTGATAATCTTGCTAGTGATCGTAGTCATTGGTTATATCGTGTACCGGAGGCAGAAACGAAAGGATGGCTAATTTGCGGACTGGCCACTTGAATGGTGTATGTCCCACCGATGCATTCCGTTTTTGTGACCTCCACATCTTCTAACCCCGGGAAATTCATGTTATGATTCAATTACACGCAACTCCTATCCTTGTCTTGTTTCTCGTCAATTCAAGTATAAAGGATATAGGAAGTTGCGTGTTCCCTTTTTCAGAAACCCCAACATTTATTATAAAGCCATAAAAAAAAGCGTGAATCCCGAGTTTATGGGATTCACGCTTTTGATTTAACCTTCCAACAACAAAGTCTCCGGATCTTCGATCATCGCTTTGATCTTGGCGAGGAAGCTGACCGCTTCGCTTCCATCAACAATGCGGTGATCGTAAGAAAGGGCAATATACATCATCGGTCGGATCTCCATTTTGTCAGGCGTAACGGCAACTGGACGATTCTGGATCGTGTGCATGCCGAGAATGCCGACTTGCGGAGCATTGATAATCGGCGTTGAGAACAACGAACCGAATACACCACCGTTTGTAATCGTGAAAGATCCTCCTTGCAAATCGTTGAGACCCAGGGAGTTGTCGCGGGCTTTCTTCGCCAGGTTGCCGATTTCTTGCTCAATACCGGCAAATCCAAGGCGGTCCGCATTCCGTACAATCGGAACAACCAAACCTTCATCAGAAGCCACGGCAATACCGATGTCATAATATTTCTTGAGCAGCAGATCGTTTCCGTCAATCTCAGCGTTGAGCAGCGGATAAGCTTTCAACGCGCCGACAACGGCTTTTGTAAAGAAGGACATAAAGCCAAGGCGGACGTCATGCTGCTTCTGGAAATCATCCTTGCGCCGTTTCCGCAGCGCCATAACAGCCGACATATCCACTTCGTTAAATGTCGTCAACATCGCAGTCGAATTCTTCACATCCAGCATTTTGCCGGCGATCGTCCGCCGCCTCCGCGACATCTTCACGCGCTCCACCGGCTTCTCCGGATCTTCCGCCTGTTCCGCCGGCTTCGCCTGCGGCGCTGCCTGCTGCTGCGCCTGCCCTCCGCCTGACGGCTTCTCTTCATGCGCCTTCACGTCTTCCGCGTGGACGCGCCCCATCGGATCACGCGTCTGCACCTTGCTCAGGTCCAGCCCGCGCTCTCTCGCCAGCTTGCGAGCCGCAGGCGTCGCAATCGGTCGCTCTCCTTCGCTGCTTCCGCCTTCCGACTTGCTTTCCTGCTCCTGCTTCTCCGCTTGCTGTGAAGCTTCCTTCTTCTCCTCGGCAGGTTCTTCCTTCTTCTCTTCAGCCGGCGCTTCAGCTTGATCGCCGCCTCCGCCGGAAGCCGAACCCGCTTCAGCATTTTCGTCAAGCGTCGCGATTACTTCGCCAACCTCAACGTCTTCGCCTTCACCTTTCTTGATTTCCGACAATACGCCAGAATTCTCGGCGCTAATTTGCACATTGACCTTGTCGGTTTCAAGCTCGACGATGTCTTCCCCTCTCTCAACCGAATCGCCGACATTTTTCAGCCATCCGGAAATCGTGCCTTCAGTAATTGATTCTGCCAGTTCCGGTACTTTAACCTCAATCACGGCCGTTCCCTCCTGAATTGAATTTACCCTTCTTTAAGGTCGCTGCTACAATGCGTTCTTGTTCTTTTTTATGAATATCGGGTTCACCCGCGGCCGGACTCGACCTTCTCGGGCGCCCACCGTAACGAACAACTGTCTTCTCGGGAGCAAGTGAACGCAATAAAGGATCAATGTACGTCCATGCTCCCATATTTCGCGGTTCTTCCTGAACCCAAACGATTTCCTTCAGGTTTTTCAATCGGCTGACGACTTCCTCGATCCTGTCTTGCGGAAACGGATAGAGTTGCTCGACTCTGAGAATATGAAGCCAATCCCGATTCTTCTCATCTTTTTCAAGCGCTTCATGCAAGTCGATGGCCATTTTTCCTGAACACAGAACCAAACGTTCAACCTTGTCTGGCTTCTCACCAAGCCCCGGTTCTTCCAATATCGTTTGGAATTTCCCTTCACCAAAGGCGGTTCCGGGAGACGCTACATTCTGATTACGAATCAAGCTCTTTGGCGTCATGACAACAAGTGGACGCGCCTGTTCCTGTCCTGCAATCGCCGCTTGCCTGCGCAGAACGTGAAAATATTGCGCGGCACTTGTCATATTGACGACGGACCAATTGTTTTCCGCGGCAAGTTGCAAGAAACGTTCCAGACGTCCGCTTGAATGCTCCGGCCCCTGGCCTTCGTAACCGTGAGGCAAAAGCAACACAAGGCTCGACTTCTGTCCCCATTTCGCTCGACCGGCAGCGATAAACTGATCGAACATCACCTGTCCGGCGTTGGCGAAATCACCGTATTGAGCTTCCCAAACGACCAGCGTCTCAGGTGCTGTTACGTTATAGCCGTATTCGAAACCAATCACAGCCGCTTCGGATAATGGGCTATTATGAATCGCAAACGATGCCTTAGCCTGAGGAATCGTGTGCAACGGGGAGTACGTATCCCCTGTCTTTTCGTCATGCAGAACCAGATGACGATGAGCGAATGTCCCGCGTTGAGTATCCTGCCCCGTCAGGCGAATCGGAGTCCCATCGGCCAGGATAGATGCAAACGCCAGTGTTTCGGCGTGTCCCCAGTCGACTTTCTTCCCGTCTTCCAACGCGTCGGCACGGCGCTTCAAGATCCGCTTCAATTTCGAGTAAACATTGAAGCCTTCCGGCCATTCTAACAGGTTCGCGTTGATTTCACGCAAAGAATCAAGCTGAACCGCGGTTTCAATTTTTGCTAAACCGTTCTTCACCGGCGCCGGCGGTTCCACTTCTTCAAATTCGCCTGATTTCTCCGATTTCACCTGATCGTAAATATCCTGAAACTTCTTGGTGATATCGTTCTCCAACTCATCCGATTGCTCCGAGGAGAAAACTCCTTCGGATTGCAAAGTTCCCGCATAACGCGTTCTTACGGTCGGATGGCTGTTGATTTTGCCATACATAAGCGGCTGAGTGGCCGCCGGATCATCCATTTCATTGTGGCCGAAACGGCGATAACCGACCAAATCAATCAGAAAGTCCTTCTGAAAAAGCTTCCGGTATTCATAGGCAAGATCAATCGCCGCTAGACAGGCCTCCGGATCGTCCGCGTTGACATGGACAATCGGAATTTCAAACCCTTTTGCCAAATCACTGGCATACTCGGTTGAACGGTCATCCACACTGCCCGTTGTAAATCCGAGTTGATTGTTGGCGATAATATGGATCGTTCCTCCGGTGTGATAACCCGATAGACGGCTTAAATTCAAAGTTTCCGCAACAATTCCTTCTCCTGGGAAAGCGGCATCTCCATGAATCAAAATCGGGAATGATCGGCTTACATTTTGTTTCGGTTTCCCTGCTTCACTGCGGTCTTCCTGAGCAGCCCTTGAATAACCTTCAACCACCGGATTGACAAACTCAAGATGGCTCGGGTTGTTCGCCAGTGTTAAATGAGCTCGGGCTGTATTCCCTTCTTCTATATCAAGATCTGCTCCGAGGTGATACTTCACGTCTCCGGTCCAACCATAGTTGATTCCCATCGATCCTTCAGACGGGATTAAATCCTTGTTTGGCGAATGATGGAATTCAGCGAGAATGGCCTTATACGGCTTTCCTAGTACATGGGCCAGAACATTCAACCGTCCACGGTGAGCCATTCCGATCATCACACTGTTCGCGCCGTCATGAACGCTGGAACGGATTATTTCGTCCAGCATAGGCACGAGCATGTCGACTCCTTCAATGGAAAATCGCTTTTGTCCGACAAACGTGCGACCCAGAAACTGTTCAAAGCCTTCCACTTCGGTCAGCCGTTTCAATAGTTCTACACGCTCTTTAGCCGGTAAAGCACGCTCAATCTGATCGAACTCAACCATATTGTTCAGCCAGATTTTCTCATCGGCATCGTGTACGTGGCTAAACTCATAGGATATCGATTTCGTATAAATGTGCCTCAACCTATTGATAGCCTCTAGCCCATTGCGTACATCCCCGGGAGCGTTCGACCAAACAACGTCAGCCGGGATCGCCTCCAGATCTGCATCGTTCAATCCGTACTCGACAGGATCCAACAAGCGACTGCCGGATTTTTCATCCTTGCCCAAAGGATTGATATTGGCCGCGAGATGACCGTAAATACGAATGTTCCTGGCCAAATTAACAGCCGCCACGACTTTTTTCAGATCTGCCGTTTCGCCTGTGCCCGTTGATCCCGCATCTGCAGCAGGAATGGCATCCGCCTGTAACGGAGGAGCTCCCCACCGTTTGAACAGTTCTACCCATTTGGCATCTACTGCTTCCGGATCATCGCGGTACCGATCGTACATTTCATTGATATAACCGAGATTGGGACCGTAAAACTTTTCCCACGGCCCTTTTGCCAACTCCCTGTTATCCGTCGACATTCAATAAACCTCCAACTGTTGTTTAATCATAACATTCCTGAAATCATAAGTTAAAATGACGGCATTCCTTGAATTTTCTTTGAAAAGCATGCCCCCTGATTCTTCATACCCGAAAAATATTTTATCACAGTGAGAAGAAATATGCTTTAAATCGACACACTTCTCATCTTATTTAACCTAGACTTTACGCCATAACTGATTTTTCCCTTAGCAAGAAAGAATAAACATCGACACAGTCTTTCTTCTCCTCCCTGCCGGAAAAGTTGGCAACATTCACCTTTTCATTGCGATGGCACTTAATTTCGCCGGTATTTCGGGCATCTTTTTTCTATACGAAGTCCCTTTTTTGAATTAGGACTTGGTCGTAATACCTAATCATATGAAAATTCTTGACGGTGCCCCCGGGGCAACCTATATAATAAGAATAGCTTGTTAAATTATAGGGCGCATCCGCGCCTATTTCAAGGTTTACCTTTGGTCATGGTGAATGGCGTCAAAAAATAAAGGAGGAGGAATGCAGGTGGATTATCAACAAATTTCATATGAAGTGGAAGGCGCAGTTGCGACTCTTACACTTAATCGTCCGAAAGCGTTGAATGCTTTAACACGTACAATGCGGAACGAATTGTTGGAAGCCCTGAACCGCACAGCTGAAGATGAAAATGTGCGTGTATTGATTTTGACTGGTGCCGGAAAAGGATTTTGCGTCGGCCAGGATGTCAAAGAAATGGCAGATTACTATGATGCCGAGGGACCGGAATTAGGGCGATTGGTGGAATCGGAATACATACCTCTTGTAAAAGCATTAAGATCGATGCCGAAACCAACCATCGCGCTTGTCAACGGAACAGCGGTAGGCGGTGGAATGGCCTTTCCTCTCGCAGCCGATTTCCGGATACTGACGGAAAAGTCAACTCTGACTCCCGTGTTTGTAAACGTAGGAATTGCACCTGACACAGGAGTATCGTATTTGTTGGGACGGGCAATCGGACACACCCAGGCCATCGAATTGTCGATGCGCGGGAAATCTTTGAAACCGGCAGACTTGGTAAATTATGGTCTGGCAGAGAAAGTGAACCCTACTCTTGAGGAAGCTCAGGACGAGGCTCGGGAACTTGCCGAGTATCTGGCAAATGGCCCGACTCAAAGCTACTGGCGTATACGACAGTTGTATGACCAGGCGGCCTCAAGTTCATTGGAAGAAACCTTGAATCTTGAACGGGATGCACAGGACACGCTTGCTCATACGAAAGACCACTTGGAAGCGGTCGCCGCCTTCATGGAGAAAAGAAAACCGGAGTTTCAAGGAAAATAGGAAACTGAAAGCACATGAACACAAGATTTCGGAATCCGGCCGTTGGAAATCGAATCGGGTTCCGAATCTTTTTGAAGAACAAAAGCATAACAGGACAAGCTTAATCATATCTATCTTGAAGGGAGCCCTGTATCATGAGCAAAACAATGTTACCTGAAGGAACTTTGGATGGCCAAACCGCCGTTATTACCGGCGGCGGATCCGGAATCGGATTCGGAATCGCTCAGGAATTGTCACGATTGGGCGCAAAAGTTGTTCTTGGAGGCCGCAAGCAGGAAAAGCTGGACAAGGCAGCTGACAAAATCAACTCAGATGGCGGAGACGCTTTCGGTGTACCGACAGATATCCGTGATCCTGAACAAGTGGACAAACTTATGGATCAAGCCGTTGAAAAAACCGGGCGTCTTGATATTCTTGTCAATGCCGCGGCCGGTCTCTTTATGGCTGACAGCGAGAAACTTTCGGTCAACGGTTGGAATTCGATTGTCGGCACCGTGTTAAACGGTTCATTTTATTGTTCGCGCGCAGCGGGCATTAAGATGATCGAAGCAGGCAACGGCGGACGAATCCTGTCGATCGTTGCAAGCTATGCCTGGACAGGAGGTCCGAAAACGGTTCACTCTGTAGCGGCGAAGGCTGGGGTTGTCGCCATGACCCGTACGCTCGGTGTTGAATGGGCGCACCATGGTATTCGTGTTAACGCGATTTCACCGGGTATGACCAACACAGAAGCCGTTCGACCCATTTGGGAAAATGATCCGGAAATGGAGAAACGCCTGAAAGGAAAAATTCCGGTCAACCGTTTTGGCGAAGTTAGTGATATCGCCAATGCTTCCAGTTATCTTCTATCGCCTTACGCGGACTTTGTGAACGGTGAAGTGTTCGTCGTCGACGGCGGCGAGTGGTTAGGAAAGGGTTTGGTTTAACGTCATGAGTGAATTGCTTGAAGGGAAAAAAGTTTTGATCACGGGAAGTTCCCGGGGAATTGGAAAAGCCACGGCATTGGCCGCGGCAAAAGCGGGCGCTGATGTAGCTGTCCATTACAACCGGCAGTCGGAAATGGCGGAAAAAACGGCTGAAGAAATTCGTGAACTGGGCCGCGAAGCCCTTGTCCTTCAGTGTAACCTTGAGGACCTTGAAGAAGTTGACGGTATGTTCGACACCGTCAAAAAAGAATGGGGTTCGCTTGACGTGTTCATGGCGAACGCCGCGGCGACGGCGTTTAAGCCTTTAATGGAAATGAAGCCGCACCATGTTGACCGCACCCACCATTTGCTGGTCAACAGCCTCATTCGCTCCGCCCAGCGCGCGGTGCCGCTTATGAAAGACCGTTCTGGCCGGATTATCACGGTTTCCGGACATGGAACAGATTTCACTTTGCCTAACTATGCGTCAATCGGTTCGGCAAAGGGCGCAGTTGAAACGCTTACGCGCTATCTTTCCTACGAACTCGGCACACAAAACGTCACATGCAACGCGATCGCACCCGGGGTCGTAGCCACTGATTCAGCCCGTTTCTATATGGGGGAAGAACAATACGCAGCATTTGAAGAAACGGTTAGTCGGCAAACTCCGCTCGGACGACTGGCAACTCCGGAAGATGTTGCTGATGTCGCTGTCTTTCTTGCCAGTGATTTGTCCCGGTTTATTACAGGGGAGGTAATCCGAGTCGACGGAGGCCTAACCCATACATCCGGGCCATTTGAAGTAATGAAATAACATGGATTTCGGCATTCACAAGCTATAAAGCTAGTGAATGCCTTTCCTGAACAAACAATAACGAACAAATGAGGAAGGGTGAAACTATGGATAAGCGGATGTCTTTACAAAGTGTAGTCGATGAAATCCCGGATGGTGCTACAATCGCCATCGGCGGTTCCTCACTTTCTCGTAAGCCAATGTCCTTAATTCGCGCAATCGCGAGCAGTTCTGTGAAGGATTTACGGGTAATTGTTGATGTCGGAGGCCCGGATGTCGATCTATTGATCGGAACGGGTTCCGTCTCAGAAGTCATTTATGCATTTGTCGGTTTCGAAGTGCTCGGACTGGCCCCTCATTTCCGGCGCGCTCGCCAAAAAGGCGACTGTGAATTCCAGGAATGGACGGAATACACCGTAATGGCCGGATTGGACGCCGCAGTCAAAAGGGTTCCTTTCCTACCGACACATACCGGGCTGGCCACTGACGTATTGGAAGTAAACAAATCTTTCAAGAAATTCCAGGATCCGTTTGACGGTGAGGATCTTGTAGCCATTCCAGCCCTGAAACCTGATGTCGCATTTATCCATGTCAATTATGCCGATATGCAGGGCAACGGTGTTATCCTCGGTGACGGACACGTCGACGCCCTTTGTGCGAAAGCCGCGAAGAAAACTTACATGTCATGTGAAAGGGTTATTTCTGAAGAAGAATTACAGCGTTACGGACGCGATGTTCAGATTCTTCGAGTGCATACACACGGCGTTATTGAGATTCCATGGGGGGCGCACCCGACCGGTTGTGCTCCTGATTATCGCGCGGACTTGCGCCATTTGCAAGATTACCTAAAGGTCTGCAACAAAGAGGAAGATTGGCGCGCTTATCAGGATCAATACGTTACAGGCGACAACAGCCGATACCTGAATCAACAGGGAGGCGTAGAAGCCCTTGTATCGCGTCTGAAAGTGTAAAGGTGGAATTAATTTTTTATACACGAATTTAGGACCTGATGATAGAGGCTGGTGTTTGTTCATCTCATACATCCAGCCTGCGAACGATTTATAATCCCTACTATGAAAGGAGAATGGTTATGCCGTTAGATTCCAAGTATTCACTTGATGAATTCATTATCACGACCATGGCGCGAGAATTACAGGGAGAAGTGCTCGTCAGTTCCGTTACGGCTTTCGGTTCCCTGTCAGCCCATCTCTCCAAATCCCGGTACGCCCCGGACCTTGCCGTTTTGTCCACACCTGAATCGGGGATGGACGTCAGTCCAATGCCGACTTTGACTCTCGGCCAGTTCTTGACGGATGCCCAACATGGTGTCCCACTGTCAATGGAGGAAATTTTCGACGCGATCTTCACTGACCACTTCCGAATCTGGATCAACCCGGCACAAATTGACCGCCATGGCAATACCAACATCAGTGTGATCGGAGATTGGCAGCATCCAAAAGTCGCAATGGTCGGCTCACGGGGAATCCCTGAGGATACAAGCCATTTGTCGCAAATTCTTTATTACGTATTAAAGCATGATAAGCGATCTGTAGTCGATCAGGTTCACTTCCGCAGTGGTGGAGGAAATGGTCCGGAACGAGACGAATCCCTCGGGCGACACGGCGCTCCATCGGCTGTTGTCACAGATCTCGGTGTTTTCGATTTCAGTGGGCCAGAAGGAACAATGGCAATTCGTTCTTTGCATCCCGGAGTCACTGTTGAAGAGGTTCAAGAGAAGACCGGCTTTGAATTGAACGTCCCTGACCTCGTGGAAGAAACCCCGGGACCGGAACCGGAAGATATTGAAATCATCCGTAGCGCAGACCCGTTGGAGGTCAGAAAGCTTGAGCTCTTGTCCGGACCGGAAGCTGCCGAACGGTTTGTGGACATTTATGAACGTGAGCGTCAGGCCTTGCATGTCGCCTGGCCAAGAATGGGGAAACAGTAATGTCATTGGAAAATAAAAAAGTTCTCGTAACAGGAGGCGCCCGCGGTATAGGATTTGAAACCGCTCAGTTATTTCTGGACCGCGGTGCTGATGTAGCGGTCTGGGCCTTGCATGAAGAAAGCATCCAAGCAGCGAAAGAACAATTTTCCCAACCGGTATTCGGGCAAGCGGTTGATGTTGGAGATATTGAGTCTGTGCAAACAGCAGCCAAACAACTTCGCGAGGAATTTGGATCAATCGATGTACTCGTTAACAATGCCGGTTATACGTTGACGACCCGTTTTTTGACGGAAGATCGATCATATTGGGAACGTGTCGTAGCTACCAACTTATGGGGCGTTATTTATACGATGCGCGAATTCCTGGATGACATGATCGCCTCGGAGAAAGGGTCCATCGTCAATGTTGTATCCGATGCCGGACGTGTCGGCATGTCGGGTGAGGCCGTTTACGCCGCTTCTAAGGGAGGCGTAGTCGCCTTCTCGAAATCCATGGCGCAAGAAGTCGCCCGCTACGGTGTTCGTGTAAACTGCGTTTCTCCAGGACCAACACGGACGGGAATCCTGGAATCTAACAGCGAGGACGAGCAAGCAAAGAAATTAATAGACAAAATGATTCGAAAGATTCCGCTCCGGCAAATCGCCGAACCGAAAGAAGTGGCCGAAGCCATTGTCTTTTTCGGTGGAGATGGCGCCTCCCACGTCACAGGACAGGTCCTTTCGGTTTCCGGCGGACTCACAATGTCGGATTGATGAAACAGAAAACCTTGAGAAGTCATCGAACTTCTCAAGGTTTTCGTTATTCCTTATAAGATTTCCACACCACAACGCCGTTTTGTCCGCCAAATCCGAACGAATTGCTAAGAGCGTAGCGGGCCTGTTGATTTCGCGATTCGTGCAACAGATTGGACGGTGTCCCCTCTTCGGGATTGTCACAATGCAAATTCGGAGGTAACCATCCGGTTTCAACAGCTTTGACACAGGCGAGACTTTCAATCGCGCCAGCGGCCCCCAGAGAGTGTCCGATCGAGCCTTTAATAGAACTGACGGGAATAGTCTTCAGTTTCTCCCCGAACAATTCATGCAAAGCTCTGATTTCCGCGTTGTCGCCGGCCTTTGTTGATGTCGCATGCGCATTGACGTATTCAATATCTTCCGGTCCGATGTCAGCTGATCGCATGGCCTGTTTCATTGCCGCAATCGCGCCCTTCCCTTCAGGGTGCGGCGCAATCTGATGAAAGCTGTCATTCGTCGTTCCGTAACCGGCAAGCTCAGCATAAATCTTTGCTCCGCGGGCCTTTGCCCGTTCCAACGGTTCCAAGACCAGAATCGCGGCACCTTCTCCCATGACCATTCCGGCCCGGTCAGCGTCAAACGGCCGTGACCATTTGGAGACATCATCCGGCCCCTGGACCGCTAGAGCCCCGGACGCCTTCAGTCCATTAAGCAACGTGGAGGAAAATAAGCAATCACTGCCTCCCGCTATGGCGACATCGATTTGGCCGCTTTTCAGCCACATCGCTGCCTCTCCAAGTGAATTAGCGGACGAAGCACAGGCTGTTGTATACGTCAATACTGGTCCTTGAACGCCATATCGGATGGCCAGTGTGCTTCCTGCGGCATTTGGGATAGACTTTGAGACGAGACGCGGCTCGGCACGCGAAGTTTCCCCTTTCGCCAACGCGGTGGAAGCATCGTCCATGTCACGGATCGAGCCGAAACTCGTCCCCATGAAAATTCCCGTTCTTTCCGGATCTGTACCCGGAGACCAATTCTCCCCTTCTCCTTCGGCCAAATCGGCATCACGTACCGCCTCGGCAGCGGCGACCAACGCCATATGGCTGAAACGAGCGGTATCCTTGGCCATCTTTCTCGTTAGAAAATCAGTTCCTTTAAAATCCGGTACATTTGCCACCACTGGAGCAATATCCGAAATTACGCCATCTTCAGTTGCTCGAACCCCGGATTTCCGGGCCAACAAGTTGTCCCAAAAAGTCGAAACGCCTACTCCATGCGGCGAAACCGACCCTAGCCCGGACACAACAATACGATCAGTTCTTGTCACTGGTCAACTCTCCCTCTTTCTCTATTATTCATATTTAAAAATCCAGATACGATGTCTTTCATTTTAAAATAGGTTTCTCCCCAAATCAATCTTGACCGTTTCTTACATCATGCCGCCCATACCACCCATGCCCCCTATGTTTTAAACGAGTTCTACAAGCAAAAGGGTTGGGCTTTCGATGTATTCGATAAATCGATTCGTGAACTGGACTGCTTTCGCTCCGTCAGCCACCCGATGATCGAAAGTCATCGATACGTTCATCATTTGCCGGATGACGATTTCATCGTCTCCACGAACGACAGGCATTTTCTTTGTTTTATGGAACGCCATCAACCCGACTTCCGGATAATTAATAATCGGAGTTGCACCTGTGCTGCCCATCGGCCCGACATTGCTGATGGTAAAGGTTCCGCCAGACATGTCCGCTGCCTTTAGTTGATTGTCTTTCGCCTTTTGAATCAATTCTTTCATTTGATTGTGGATTTCCAAAAGCGACAACCGCTCAACATTATGAATGACTGGTACAATCAAGCCTTCTTCGGTGTCAGTGGCAAGCCCTATATTATACTCTTTCTCCAACCGTATAACCTCGTTGTCTTCATCCAGCTTTGCGTTGAAGATCGGTACTTCTTGCAATGCCTTCTGAAGGGCCTTGATGAAGAAGGCCGCAGCTGACACATTCTTTTCCGGATTGGATGTTTTCAATGACTGTTTAACCGCAAATAATTCAGTCACATCCACTTCGTCAAAGTGGGAAACATGCGGAATGGTATACATGGATTGGGTCATTTTTTTCGCAATGGCCCTTCTTCTGCCACGAAACGGAATTTCCTCAACGGGCTCAGTCACTTGTTGCTCTTGATGTCCTCGGATATCCTCGGCTCTCACCCGCCCAAGGGGATCGTTTGACCGAATTTCACTCAATTCCAATCCCTTGGCCCGCGCCAGCCTGCGAGCAGCCGGTGACGCCATTGGACGATCGCCTCCAGCTTTCTTGGCTTCGACCTTCTTCTCCTCCTGAGATTCCCCGCCAGCGTATGCCTTCACGTCTTCTTCCGTTACCCGTCCATCTTCACCCGTTCCATCAATCTTCTCAATATCGACATCTTGATCGCGGGCAATCTTCCTCGTGAACGGCGCGGCCAAAACCCGGCCAGTCCGCGGAATTCGCATTTTCGCCGATTTTTTGTGCCTTCCGGGTTTTTCTTGCTTTTCCTGCGGTGATGGCTCCTCCGCCTTTGGACTCTCGCCATTTTCACCGTCCAGCACAACAACAGTTGTACCGACCTCAATGACGTCCCCTTCCGCCGCCTTTATTTCAGTGACGGTTCCCGCATTTGGAGAGGGCAATTCCGCAGTCATTTTATCAGTCTGCACTTCCAGCAATGGTTGATCGACCTTCACCGTATCACCGACTTTGACGAAGAATCGAAGGATTTCCGCCTCTGTCATCCCTTCTCCGATGTCGTGAAGTTTAACGTCTGTCATTGGACTTCCTCCTCCCCAATTGAAAGGGCCTTGGCGTAATACGCCCAGCTTCTATCAAACTTTCTCGTGCTCACTTCCGACCACTGGCAATGAAATTAGAAGTGGACGCTCCTGTGTATGGCTTGCTTGACCTTATCGACGTCCGGCAAATAATCGTTCTCAAGCGAAAAAACCGGAACCGGTGTATCGTAGCCTGTCACCCGTTCAATCGGCGAACGCAAATACAAGAAAGCAGTATCATTGATGAGCGATGTAATATCCCCTGAAACACCACCGGTCGCCTGCGCTTCATGGACTATCACTGCGCGCCCCGTCTTCTGGACGGATGTGGAGATCATTTCCTTATCCAACGGGTAAAGAGTACGCAAATCCAGCACATCGCAGCTTATGCCAAGCTCTTCCTCCGCCTGCTCGGCGGCTTTCCTCACCATTGGCACCATTGCGCCCCAGGCAATCACTGTAATGTCGTCGCCTTCTTTCAATTTCGCAGCTTTGCCAAGTTCAACAGAATACTTCTCCTCAGGCACTTCCGCACGGCCCGCGCGGTAGACTTTCATTGGTTCCAGAAATAAAACGGGGTCCGGATCCTCGATCGAAGCGATTAGCAATCCCTTGGCATCGTATGGATTCGAAGGAACAACCACCTTCAACCCCGGAATGTGCGTGAACAAAGCCTCCATACTGTCAGAATGGATCTCCGGCGCCTTCACACCGGCACCATAAGGGGCTCGAATGACCATTGGAACGTGCCAGCGGCTCAGAGTTCTCGCCCGAATCCGTGAAGCATGCGTCATAATCTGATTGAATCCCGGGTAAATAAAACCGAAAAACTGCATTTCCACAACAGGGCGAAACCCGTTGATGGCAAGACCTATAGACGTTCCGATCATCCCCGATTCGGCAAGCGGCGTATCTACTACCCGGTCCTCCCCAAATTCACGGAAAAGCCCCTCGGTTGCGCGAAAGACACCTCCGTTTTGCCCAATATCCTGGCCAAGCAAGAGCACATCATCGTGTTCAGCCAGCATTGTCCGCAAAGCATCCGTGACCGCCTGTACCAAAGTCAGCTTCTTCGTCTTAACGGTTGTGGTCATTTCCCGTCTCCTCCCTTAAGCTCAAGATGGGCACGCTTCTGCTCCTCAATCGTCCAGGTCGGCTCGGCAAATACGTGATCAAACATGTCTTCCACATCCGCCTTCGGCGCCGCTTCCATTTCTTCAACCGCGGCGTTCACTTCTTTGCTAACCTCGCCTTCAACGCTCTCGATCCACGCTTCGTCCACATGGCCTTCGGCAATCAAATACCGTTCGACACGTCCTAATGGATCCTCCGTCTCCCGGCGTCGTTTGTTCTCCTCTTCGTTGTTCTCCCGATACTTCGACGGGTCATCAGATGTTGTATGCGCTCCGTATCTCCATGTCACCGCTTCTAACAGCGTTGGGCCATCCCCTTTACGAGCCCGTTCAATCGCCTTCTTCGTTTCAAAGTACACGGCAAACACATCATTGCCGTCCAGGCGAACGCCCTCGATATCATAACCGAGCGCCTTCTGCGCAATGGTTTTCGCCTTCATTTGGCGTTTCATGGGGACACTGATCGCAAAACCGTTATTCTGATTAAAGAAGACCACCGGTGCATTGAACACACTGGAAAAGTTGAGGCCTTCATGAAAGTCCCCTTCTGATGTCGCACCATCGCCAAAATAAACGATTGACACGCGATTCGAGCCTTTTTTCTTTTCGGCCCAAGCGGCCCCTGTTGCATGAAGAATTTGTGAAGCAATCGGAACCGCAGGGGGAAAGATGTTCTTTCCTTTCGGCGGCAGTCCTCCCTCGTACCGTCCATTCCAATATAATAAAATATTTTTGAGTGACTGGCCGTATGTCATCGTCGCGCCATGATCCCGATATGTAGGAAACATCCAGTCGCCATCTTCCAGGGCTAAAGCACTCCCGATCTGTGCGGCTTCCTGCCCTTCGAACGGTACATATGTCCCAATACGACCCTGGCGCTGCATATTCACACTTTTCCGGTCAAACACACGGGCGCGAAGCATTTTCCGGTAGAGTTCCTTTGCTAAATCAACCGTCAATTCTTCTTTGTAAGACGAATCAACGAGCTTACCTTCTCCGTTTACAACCTGATGAATCGGAAAAAAGTCGTCTGCCATGGCTTTACCCCCTTAATTTTATCATTTCCGCAGGTCCCATTTCGGACGTTTATGATGCGAAAAGAAGCTGTTTCTCCGCATCCTTGTTTGAATACGCTCTTCAACAAATCGATCCGCGGCCGCTCCGGTGGAAATGGATTCACCCTGAGCTGTATGGAATATTTTCAGCAAGGTATTGTAAATAGCCGTTGTTTTCTTCAAGACCCGTTCCTTGCTTGGCCCATGCGGATGCAGCTCATCGGCAACCTGAATCAAACCGCCGCTGTTCACTATGTAATCCGGCGCATAAAGAATTCCTTTCTCACGGAGTCGTTCACCATGAACATCCTCTAACAACTGGTTGTTGGCAGATCCGGCAACCGCTTTAGCTTTTAATTGATCAATCGAATCATCATTAATAATGCCGCCAAGAGCACAAGGAACGAAAACATCAGCATCTGTTCCATAAATTTCATCGTTCTTAACAACCGTTACCGAACCTTCTGTTTTGATCGCATAAGTGCTCACAGAGTCAATGGCTTTCTCACTGATATCCGAAACATACAGACTTGCCCCTTCGTCAAGAAGCTGCCGCGCCACCTTGGAACCGACTTTTCCGAGTCCCTGGATAGCGAATGCTTTCTCTGACAAATCTTCCGTGTCCCACAGGGCCCTGCTGATTGCTTTCAGGCTGTAAAGAACACCTTGGGCGGTTGGAACCGATGAGTCCCCATGTCCACCGTACTCTTCAGGAACGCCCACAATACAATTCGTTTCATTCATCGCCTGGACAAAATCTTCAGGTTGTGTCCCCATATCTGTTCCCGTATAAAAACGGCCGTTCAAGGAATCAATGAACTGGCCAAACGCGCGAAACAATTCCGGAGAACGATCTGTAAGCGGATCACCGAAAATGACGGATTTCCCGCCCCCGAAGTCCACATCAGACGCGGCACATTTGTAGGTCATCCCTTTCGATAACCTGAGGACGTCTTCCAATGCTTCATCAACATCTTTGTAAGGGCGCATACGGCAACCGCCGAGAGCTGGCCCAAGGGTCGTATCATGGATTGCGATAATCGCCTTTAATCCAGAATCCGGATCATTGCAAAATAAAACTTGTTCATGGTCATGGATGCGTTCAAACGTCAGCATCTTCCTTTTCCCCTCTTCCTGTTTGATCAAACCGCCTCGGGAGATTTGATTTTCAATTACAAGAAAACGCTTTCATTTTTTTAGGTTCTTATTAGAACTACTCCTGCTGGAGTTTATTTGCAATTTCTTCTTTCGGTAGAATAAATTGCGTGACTTCGCCTTCTCCTGCAAGGCCTTTCGAATTTCGAACTTCGACCGCCGTGATGACGGCGCTTCCCTTCAACTCGGTTAATGTGGCTGTCACCTCTACGGTTTCGCCGAGCGGGGTAGGTGCGAGGTGCTTAGCGGATACTGCACCGCCGATTCCTTCTTCATGATTTTCCAAATACGGCAAAATAATTTGTCTGGCCGCCCATTCCATATGATAAACCATCGATACAGTGGAATAAGCCGGATGCACGACATTCCCTTCGAATTGCGCATACATTTCTTGCGTGACCTCTGCCGAGATCGTCGCCTGCTGGCCGACTTCCATTCCTGGTTTCATCGCTAAATCACCTCTTATATCAATTACGCCTGACGTAATTGCGTCCAAATTATGATCAACCTGAACCTGCTGAAGAGCCCTGAAAAGGGCTTCTTGAGAAACCCCCGGAAATTCCATTCAGTGCTGCCGCAGGACGCGGCGATCCTCCGCCGAACGACTACTGAGTAAAATTAATACCAGCTACTAAGATCATATCATAATCCAGGCTCGTTGTCAAAAATTTGTAAAAAAGAGGAATTAGCAATTCGAACGGCACCTACGGCCTATTCTGAACCATGAATGGGTGAGTCAAGGCGTCGTATTCACGGTGACGATTCGCGATTTCGTTTCCTTCGGCAAATACCGATTCGAAGAAACGGCTGGCCGGTTCTGCAAGCGCCTTATAATAATCACTGAACAGGGACGACGCGTAACCGCCAAGCCACTTTTCGGGGGCAAGTTCCTCGGGCAGCCCAGGATCGACAAACAGAAATTTCCTGTATTCATGAACAAGCTGAGCACGTTCGACGAAACATTCCCCATCTGTCATCTCGCCTTTTTCTATTTTACTTTTGCCAATCACGAATTTTCGGCTGTAATGGTTAATGAAACGCTCGTAACGATCATTGATTTCATCAAGATCCCAACACTCACGGACCAGTTTCTCATTTTCATGTGGCCCTTGATATTCACTTACAAAAAAATGAACATACGGTGCGATCTCATACTTACCAATTAAATCATTCACTTGCTTCTCAAGGCGGTTCGGTGAAATCCAGAATCCGTTGGCAAGCATGCCAAAACCACTCCAGACGATCTCCTTGCGCAACTCGTCACGGATCGCCCGTTTTTCTTCAGGAATGGTGTACATCAACATCCGCCATTTGCCATCCCAGGCTTCCGGCTGTAATTTGAAAATTCGCTTCGCGGCCTCATTGATCCGCTTCCCTCCGCGCTCCGTTAAACAATAGTAACTCTTGTTTCCCTCACGTCGGGACTGCACCCAGCCTTGCTTACCCATTCTAGAAATAGCTGCACGGACCGACTGCTCATTGTGCCCGAACGCCTGCAATAGACGAATCAGGCTGCCAATCCAGATTTCACTGCCGTAATGGCTGATATAGTCACCGTACAATGTAAAGATCATCGAACGCGTATTTAGACTCGTATCCATTGTCTTTCATCCTTTGACTCGCACTTATTCGCCTTTGAACTCGGGCTTGCGTTTCTCATTGAAAGCATGCAAGGCTTCCATTCTATCTTTCGTCGGGATCGTGAGTTCATAGGCCTTGGACTCCATTTCCATCCCTGTATGAATGTCGGCGTTCATCCCATTCTTGATCGAATATTTGGCTTGCTGAACGGCAATCGGCCCGTTAGCCAGCATTTTCTCAGCCAACTCTTTACATGAATCGATCAATTTTTCATGCTGTACCGTTCTCGTTAGAACGCCATACTCCAACGCTTCTTCGGAGGTCAGTTTCTTCGCTGTCAAAATCAATTCAAGTGCCTTGGCTTCACCAATTATTCTCGGCAATCTTTGGGTGCCGCCCGCTCCCGGTATAATCGCCATGCTCGTTTCCGGCAATCCGACTTTCGTATCGGACACGGCAATTCTGAAATCACAGGCGAGCGCCAACTCAAATCCGCCGCCAAGCGCATAACCGTTAATCGCGGCAATCGTCGGCTGCGGCAAATCAGCCACAGCCGTAAACACATCGCGGATTTTCTTGACATTGCGGCGTACCTGTTGATCATTGAGACTTTTGCGTTCCTTTAAGTCCGCGCCGGCGCTGAAAGCTTTCTCTCCCGCACCTGTGAAGATCACGACACGGACATCTTTATCAACATGGATTGAATCGACAATTTCGCCGAGTGAGACCAACGTTTCATAATCGAAACAATTCAGCACTTCCGGTCGATTGATTTTGACATACCCGATATAGTCTTGAACTTCATATTCTACCTTCGCCATGATTTCTCCTCCCGGTTACACGTTTTCAACAATTGTAGCAATTCCCTGGCCGACTCCAATACACATCGTCGCTAACCCGAATTGAGTATCTTGTTTCTTCATTTCATGGATTAAAGTTGTTAAGATTCTTGCGCCGCTCGCTCCCAGCGGATGCCCGTAAGAAATCGCCCCGCCGTTAGGATTCACCTTGGAACGATCAAGTTCAAGCTCCTTGATGCACTGGAGAGATTGCGAAGCAAAGGCTTCATTCAATTCAACCAGCCCCAGATCATCAACAGTCAAGCCGGCACGCCCCATGGACTTGCGTGAGGCGTAGATCGGCCCGAGTCCCATAACCTCCGGTTCCACCCCGGAAACGCCGGATGCCACATAGCGGACAAGCGGCTTCAAGCCGAGTTCTTTCGCCTTATCCGCACTCATCATCAGAACTGCCGACGCGCCGTCATTGATACCGGAAGCATTCCCAGCCGTCACCGTTCCGCCCTCGAAAATCGGCTTCAACCCAGCCAATTTCTCCGGCGCCGTGTTCGGCCGTGGATGCTCATCCGTATCCACTACGATCTCATTCCCCTTGCGGTCCCGATAGCTCACCGGCACTACCTCATCGTCGAGCCGCCCGGACGCCATCGCTTTCTTCGCCTTCATCTGGCTCTCATACGCGAACTCGTCCTGCGCCTCACGTGACACCTCATACCGCTTCGCCACATTCTCTGCCGTTTCCGGCATGCTGTCGGTCCCATACATTTCCTTCATCTTCGGGTTGACGAAACGCCACCCGATCGTCGTATCGAACATTTCTGGATTCCCGCGCGGAAATTCCTTCTCCGGCTTCGCCATCACAAACGGCGCCCGCGTCATACTTTCCGTCCCGCCTGCAATGAATACGTCTCCTTCGCCTACCGCAATCGCCCTGGCAGCGTAATTGACCGTATCGAGGCTCGACCCGCACAGCCGGTTAATCGTCGTACCCGCCACTTGAACGGGCAATCCCGCTAACAACGAAGCCATGCGCGCGACATTCCGGTTTTCCTCACCGGCTCCGTTCGCATTGCCGAACACGACATCTTCGATTGCCTCCTTCGGCAACCCTGAATTTCTTTGTAACAAGGCTTTGATCACTGTCGCCGCCAAATCATCGGGTCTAACGGCTTTCAAAGACCCTTTGTAACGCCCGATCGGCGTACGGACAGCATCAACGATGACTACTTCTTTCATGACTTTTTCTCCTCGCTATAATCGAAAACACCTTTCCCCGTCTTACGCCCGAGCCTGCCGGCTTTCACATATTTCACCAACAGAGGAGACGGCCGGAATCTTTCACCAAGCGTCCGATGTAAGTAATCCAGATTGTTCAACCGGGTGTCCAGCCCGACAAGATCGCCCAATTCAAATGGCCCCATCGGGTAATTCAAGCCAAGCTTAATCGCCTTATCGATCTCCTCAGCGGAGCCGACCCCTTCCTCCAACATCCGAAAAGCTTCATTTCCGACAAGCGTACTGATTCGGCTTGTCACAAATCCGGGAAATTCATTGGCGACAACAGTTTCTTTCCCCATCTTTCCGGCTGAGTCACGAGCAATCTGAGCTGTTTCATCGCTGGTTTCGAGGCCGCGTATGATTTCAACAAGCTTCATTTTATGGACCGGATTGAAGAAATGCATAGCAATAACGCGTTCCGGTCGTTTCGTATAGGAACCCAGTTCTGTTGGACTCATCGTGGATGTATTTGTCGCAAAAAAACATGACTCCGGCGCATGTTGATCCAGTTGTTCGAAAACACTCTTTTTGATAGCCATGTTTTCCGGAACAGCTTCAATGACGAGATCGGCGTCTTGAACGGCAGCCGGCAAATCCGTTTCAAAGCCAAGGCGTTCCTTTGCTTCCTCTTTATCATCAGGGCTGATTTTGCCGCGTTCCACGCCTTTATCGAAAATCTTTTCCAGCTCTCTCTCCGCATTTTCCAGCTGTTCCGATTGAATATCCACCAGCTTGACCCGGAAACCACCGACGGTTGAGACATATGCAATCCCGCGACCCATGACTCCCGAGCCGACAACAACCAAACGGTTCACCATCAAATCCCCTCCTTATTAATATGTAAAACGGAAAAGGTCCTCAAAAAAGAGAACCCTTCCACATTCTTATTCAAGGCCGAACGGATTAAGCGGCTTTGGACCAATATAAGACAAAACGCTTTTCGTTTCAGTATAAAGATCGAGCGCCTCGATTGACAGCTCCCGGCCAAACCCGGACTGCTTGTAGCCGCCGAATGGAGTTCCCGGAAATGCGGAAAAAGGTGTATTGACCATGATCGTTCCAGCTTGAATTCCGCTGGCCACACGGTTAATCAATGCTTGATCCTTTGCCCAAATGGCCGCGGCTAAACCATATTTCGTATCATTCGCAAAACGAATGCCTTCTTTCTCATCTTTAAACTTCATCACCACAACGACCGGGCCAAAGATTTCTTCTTGCGCCACTTTCATATCATTCGTGACATCGGTAATCACTGTCGGGGCATACCAGTACCCGTCTTCAAAACCTTCCGGTTGTACGGGTTCTCCTCCCGTTACGACGGTCGCGCCTTCTTCCTTAGCACTTTCCACATAGGAATGAATCTTATCAAGCTGCGACTGGTTGATTATCGAGCCAACGTGTGTGCCTTTCGCCATCGGGTCACCAAGCTTCAACTTTTTCGTCTGAGCAATGAATTTCTCAACAAATTCATCGTAAATATCTTCGTGGACGAAGAGGCGAGAACGGGCTTCACACGATTGGCCGGTGTTGAAAAAGATCCCGAAAACCGAACCGTTGACCGCGCCATCCATATCGGCATCAGGAAACACCAGATTTGGCGACTTGCCGCCAAGTTCAAGCGTAACACGCTTCAATGTTCCCGATGCTCGCGCCATAATGTCTTTACCTGTTTCCGTTTCACCGGTAAAGGCTACCTTATCCACGTCTTCGTGTTCAACAAGATAAGAGCCGATCGTTGAACCCGGACCCGGCACAACGTTGACGACGCCTTCAGGCACCCCGGCTTCATGGCAAATTTCCGTCAACACAATCGCCGTGATCGGTGTAAGGCTGGCCGGCTTTAATACAACAGAGCAACCTGAGGCAATCGCTGGCGCAACTTTCCATGCCGCCATCATCAATGGATAGTTCCAAGGCACAATTTGACCGGCTACGCCAATCGGTTCTTTCTGCGTATAGTTAAAGAATGGCCCCGGCATATTGTTGACATTCCCGCGATGGCCAACAATCGCCCCCGCGAAGAATTCAAAGTTCTCAACTGCCTGCATTACCTGCCCTTGCGCCGCGCTAAGAGCTTTCCCGCTATTCATAATTTCGAGCTCAACCAACTCGTTGAACCTTTCGCGCATAATCGCCCCGATTTTATTCAACACGCGGGCACGCTTCCCTACGGGATAACGCTTCCATTTTCCGTTGTCAAAAGCATTTCGCGCAGCCGCGACAGCCTTGTCGACGTCTTCTTTCCCGGCTTTGGCAATCTCGGCAATCGCCTCTCCGTTCGCCGGATTATAGGTTGTGAACGTTTCGCCCGAAGCGGCTTCAATCGCTTCCCCGTTGATATATAGCTTGTAAATATCACGCTTCATTTCGCTCATTCTCTTCATCTCCTTCACTGTAATTTTGACTTACTTTCCTTGAAACTTAGGTTTTCTTTTATCCAAAAACGCTTGCACGCCTTCCTTGAAATCTTCCGTCGATCCCGCGATTTTCTGTGCATACGCTTCGTTTTCCAACACTTCGCCGAGATCATTCTCCCAGCTTTTCTGCATATACCGTTTAATCAAACCGATTGCCTTTGTGGGCATGTTGGCCAACCTCTCAGCAAAAGCCTGTATTTCGCTTTCCCAGTCATCTGCCGATACAACCTTCGTAACGAGCCCGAGTTCTTCCGCTTTGTCCGCTCTAACCTTCTCACCGAGCACGGCCAATTCCAATGCTTTCGCGTGGCCCACCAGCCTTGGCAGAAAGTAGAGGTTCCCTGAATCCGGCACAAGCCCAATGTTGATAAAAGCTTCAACAAAACTGGCTTTCTCATGAGCAAGACGAAAGTCACAGGCTAACGCCAGACTGACTCCCGCACCGGCGGCCGTACCATTCACAGCGGCGACGACCGGCTTTTCCATTCCGGCCAAGGTTTCAATAATCGGGTTGTAGCCTTTACGCAAAACCTCTGCAAAATCGACATCTTCGCCAACATCGGCCAAATCCTGACCGGAGCAAAACGCTCGCCCTTCGCCTGTTAGGACGACAACACGGACTTCGGAATCTTTTCGCGCCTGTTTCAATGCGTCCGCTAATTCCTTGTGCATTTGAGTGTTAAAGGCATTCAGCTTATCCGGACGATTCAATGTAATCCGGGCGATACCGCCTTCAACAGCATACTGGATCGTTTCCATGCCCTACTCTCCTTTGAAATCAGGTTTTCGTTTCTCGAGAAAGGCCGACATGCCTTCCTTTTGATCCTTTGACGAAAATAATATCGAAAAATTCTTCCGTTCAAACTGCATCCCTTCATAGAGCGAATGGTCGACTGCTTTATTGACAGACTCCTTAATCATTCGAAGCGAAAGTGGAGGTTGTTTCGCCAAACGACGGGCAAAGCGCAACACTTCATCATGTAAAACCTCTACGGCAACAGAGTGATTAATCACCCCATAATGCAACGCCTCTTTCACGGGCATCGGATCACCAAGCCAGAGCCATTCGATCGCCTTTCGCTTGCCCATTGCCTTTGTTAACATTTGCGTCCCGCCGGCTCCGGGCATTACGCCCAATTTCACTTCCGGAAAAGCAAATTTGGCATCCTCCGAGGCGAAAATCATGTCACAACTGAGCGCCATTTCAAATCCGCCACCGAACGCAAAGCCTTGCACCGCACAAATTAGCGGTTTCTTAATCAAATGAATCCGATCCCAGACGGCGAATTGATCCAGCAGCTCCATCTCAATGGCCCCGACCTCGGCCATCTCATTAATATCAGCACCCGCCGCAAAAGCGCGTCCGGCCCCTTGCAAGATGATCACCCTGACATCATCGTTCTGATCAAAGCCTTCCAGCTCTGAAACGACTTCTTTTACCATTTGTTGATTAATAGCATTAAGAACCTTGGGACGATTTAACTCGACGATTCCAACAGGGCCGTCAGTTCGAGTTTCAATCAATTCAGGCATCGACTTCCTCCCCAATCATCATGGTTACAAGATCTCCGGCAAACGACATTAAATCTTTCGAAGAAGCTTTCATTTCGTCAGTTTTCAATGAAGCATTCAATGCCTCGCGGTTATCGAAGTACATTTCACACATTAGATAAAACTTGCTTGCTCCTCCAGGAGCCCCTGTAATCTTGGTGACTTCTGTCTTCCGAAGGCCGGGAACCTTTTTCACAATAGGGGTGTGGGTGCCGTAATAATGCTCATCGAACTTCTTCGCGTCTTCCGGCTGCTTGTAGAGCGCAATCAGCTTCGCCATAACAGTCTTCCTCCTTTTTCTCCTCGAATTTTCAACCCTGCAGACCGAGCGCTCGCTCAGCATGGTTGTCTTTTTACATATTCGCAACAGGCTTCATAGCCTCAAAAGGATTCTTGCAGTTCTGGCAGTATAAAATACTGCGGCAGGCCGTCGGCCCGAAGATATTCTCCATCGTTGTATACGCCGACCCGCAATACGGGCAGTCAACCTTCCACGGCTCCCCTTCTTTGTGATCTGCGGGCGGGGGCGAAACGCCATATTCCTTCAAATTCTCCCGTCCCTGCGGACTAATGCGATCGGTCGTCCAAGGCGGATCATAGACAAAACGAACGTCCACATCGTCAACTTCTTCAACCTCGGCCGCCGCTTTCCTGACAGCGCTTACAACGTCATTTTTGATCAAATCAAGCGCCGGACAGCCACTAAATGTCGGTAACAATTGAATTTCAACGTTACTTCCCTTCACCTCAACAGTGTCCAACATCCCGAGATCCACAATGTTAATACACGGCAACTCGGGATCAGTCACATTTTCCAACACTTGACGAATTTTCTGTTCCTTGTGCTCTTTATTCACGATGCTCACCAGCCTTTACCATGAGACAGCATCTTTATCCGATTTATACACTTCTGCTAACGTATTGATCGCTTCCGACAAATCCTCAGTATGTTCACCATTTCGTCCATTTCCCTTTGCCATGCCCGGCGCTTCCTCCGGCATCGGCATATTCACTTCCGTAAATAATCCTTCGATCCGATTCAGCCAGCGTTTCCTCAATAATTCTTCGCCTTCTATCAATCCGGCTTCCGCCATTTTTCCGGCATCCGAGCCAAGCGTTAACACGCCGCCGAAATCACGCCAAACTCTTTCAATAGCGGTCTCCATTCTGGAACGCGCCTCATCGGTACTTTGCATAAGTTGCTTAAACCACAACTGCCAGTGCAACAAGTGATAGTATTGTTCCGTAACAATCTTTCTGGCCGTTACAGCTAGCGGTTCGTAGGATGATTGTTTCATAGAGTCCAGGCGGACTTTCTTGGCTGTATCATAAAATAAATGACGAATGACGGTGAAAGCCCAATCGTAGTCCGGTTGTTCCGTATATTCACCCGGGCCGTTTTTCTCCTCGAGAATGACAGCGTTGCGGTACTCTGAGAAATCCCGCATATGGCTGATATCGTCTATTTTACCTTCGTCGAGTTCCTCCAGCAATCGGTAGTACATCACCGCATGCCCCATCGTATCCTGATTGATCGAAGAGAATGCAACATCTTCTTCAATATGAGGTGCTAATCCAAGCCACTCTGAACCCCGGTGCGCATGAATAAAATTATCGTCGGCAAGCTGGTACAGAAGTTCCACAAGCACGCTCTTTTTGTCCGGCGTTTCTATCCATTCCGTCATCCTTGCTTCCCTTCCTTCTCTTCGTATGCCTCTCGAAAATTCCTCCAACGCTGAACATGGTCGGCGTACCCTTTCGTTTCACGGTAAGGCTTGTCGAGCCGCTGCAACGATTCCCGTTCACTTTGCGTTAATTTGCGAATATCCGAGCGTTTCACAATCCATATATCCTTCGGCATTTCACGGCGAAAGAAATCTTCCTTCGCCATCGTCATCGCCATATCGTGGTTTGGCGCCAGCAAGCTGAACTGATGCTGCATCGGTGCGGTATCCTTCTTGCGGCTGAAAACCTCAAATTCTTGGTAAAATTGATCTTGTTTCTCTTTGCTCATCGCTTTCAACTCCGTTAGGCCATCATTTCCATCATTCATTGGTTTGAGTTATAGGGCTGCTTCCGTCTTGACCGTCGCCAGCGCCTCACGAACCCATTCCGTCTTCTGGTATGAACGTCTTCTCAGATCCAGGCGTGCTTGAGAACGCGGTCCGTGCCCGGTCACAATTTTCTTGAATTCATTCCAGTCAGGATCTTGATAAACCCATTTCTCCTGGCCTTCATCATAATGAATCGTTTCGTCCGGAACCGTGAAACCAAGCATCCGGATTTTCGGCATATATTTATCGAAGAACGCCTGACGCAATTCTTCATTGTTCTTTTCACGAAGCTTATATTTAATGTTCATATCAACATTGGATGAACCGGTTTCTTTCGCTGAAGCCGGCCCGAAGAACATCAACAATGAATCCCACCAACGGTTGACGGCATCCTGAAACATTTCCCGTTGATACTGCGTCCCTTCTGCCAACGACAAAGTCAAGGCTTCACCGTGCTTCTCGTGAAATGATTCTTCCTGGCAAACCCGTTTCAACGCACGGCCGTACGGACCATACGAAGTTTTCAACATGTTCGTCTGCGACAAAATCGCTGCTCCATCCACTAGCCAGGCAATTACCGCCGCATCTCCCCACGTCGGAGAGTCCATATGAAACACATTATGGAATTTCAGACGTTGCGTAAACAAGTCCTGCATGACGTCTTCCCGCGTTCGGCCAAGCGGTTTCATTAAATCTTCCGCGACACGCAAAATTAACTGTCCGTGCCCCATTTCATCTTGAACCTTTGCCATAATCGCCAATTTCCGGTTCATTGTTGGCGCCTTCGGCACCCATTCTTTCTCCGGAAGTGCCCCCATGATCTCACTGATTCCGTGCATCGAAATCAATTTAATCAAGGCTCCACGATATTCATCCGGCATCCAGTCGTCTGCCTCAATCTTCTCTCCGTCCTCAACTCGCTTCAAGAAATGCTCGTATTTCTCTTCATCTGTCAACCGATCAAAAGCCGATGTTTCCATTTTCTCTTTCACCGCCTTAATATTACGTTTATCTAACGTCATTATAAAATATCGTCATACGATTGGCAAGTGGAAGCCCTTTCATTTTTTTGAAATGAACTACGAAAAACCGGCCCGAAGGCCGGCTGCCACTTATACTTTTTCTTTGCGCAAATCCACAACCCGCACAGCCTTTCCTTGCGAACGCGGAATCGATTTCGGTTCTTTCACATTAACTTTCATCGTCACAAGGCAGTTCGCCTTCACCAAATGGGCAATCCGTTGCCGCAAATCGGCGATACGAGCATGTTTCAAATCACCGCCGATATCGTTAAAAAACGCCTCCTGAACCTCTACATTCAATTCCGCCTGATCAAGGGAGCCGTTACGATCAACTGCTACCTGGTAATGCGGAACCAACTCTTCTACCTGCAGCAAATAGTTTTCAATTTGTGACGGAAACACATTGACACCGCGAATGATCAGCATGTCATCAATTCTACCTTTGACACTGGACATTCGAACCGTCGTCCGTCCACACTCACATTTTCCGCGAGTAATCGACCCAATATCACCTGTACGGTAACGTATCAATGGTGTCGCCTCTTTTTTCAAACTTGTAAAAACAAGTTCTCCATCCTCACCGTCGGGTACCGGCTCCAGCGTCTCAGGGTCGATCACTTCAACGTAGATGAAGTCTTCTTGAACATGCATCCCATTCTGTGCCTCGTGACATTCGATGGACACGCCGGGACCGTAAACTTCACTCAATCCATAGATATCAAGCGCTTTTATCCCTAGTGCCTTCTCCAGCTCTTTGCGCATTTCTTCCGACCACGGCTCTGCGCCGAAAATCCCGTATTCCAGACTTGTGGCAGTCGGATCCTTCCCTTCTTCAGCCATCTTCTCAGCGATGTTCAAAATGTAAGATGGGGTCCCGCAAATCACCTGAGGTTTGAAGTCTTCAATCAAGAGAACTTGCCGATCCGTATTGCCTCCGGAAACCGGAACAGTCGCCATTCCCAGCTTTTCCGAACCATAATGAAGCCCGAGACCGCCGGTGAACAATCCGTAACCGTAAGCATTGTGTAAGACTTTGCCTGGTTCTCCACCTGCCGCGGCAATGGAACGAGCCACCATTTCCGTCCATGTGTCAATGTCGTTTTGGGTGTAGCCGACGACAGTGGGTTTTCCGCTTGTTCCAGATGATGCGTGTAATCGGACGACATCCTTTTGCTCAACCGCGAACATGCCAAATGGATAGTGGTCTCGAAGATCCTGCTTTTTTGTAAAAGGCAGCTTCTGAATGTCTGCAAGTGAGCCAATTTCTTCAGGATTCACCCCGGCCAACTCAAATGATTCCCGATAAAAAGGAATGTTCTCATAAACATTGGCGGCCGTCTGTCGCAGCCGTTCCAATTGTAGTTTCTCCCTTTCTTCTTGCTCCAGCGTCTCCATTTCTTCATTGAAAATCACAGCACTCACCTCTCCCGAAAGTTAATGGAAGCCGTTCCACCCAAAAACATATAACGTAAAATCTTCGGATCAACCTAAATCTGTCATATATAATCATATCGCTCGTCCTAAATAAATGTCAATATTGTTTGAATATTACCGTATCAAAAAGTATAACTGTTGGTGATGATCTTATGTCAGTAAAAAAGAAAGCCTTATTGCCCCAAAGACTCGGCTCAAGCCAAGTTTTCTCTATAAGCTATAGACTTTGCTTTCTACGATAAAACGCTCAAGAGCTTGACGGTCAACTTTATAACCAATCCCCGGCTCAGATCGAACACGAATCACTCCATCATGTACAACGACTTCCGGGTCAATGATATCCTCCTCCCAATAACGGGACGAACCGGATGTATCACCCGGAAGCGTAAATCCGGAAAGTGTCGTCAAAGCGATGTTGTGGGCACGACCGACACCGGCTTCCAACATCCCGCCGCACCAAACCGGAATACCTTCTTCGGCACAATAATCATGAATTTTCCGGGATTCCGTCAATCCGCCGACCCGGCCAATTTTTATATTAATGATCCCGCAACTGCCAAGTTCCAAAGCTTTTCGCGCATCTTCCAGTGAACAAATGCTTTCATCCAAACAAATTGGAGTACGCAAATGTTTCTGCAACTCGGCGTGATCAATAATATCATCGTGGGCCAAAGGCTGCTCGATCATCATCAGATTAAAGTCATCCAACTGTTTCAAATGCTCTATATCAGAAAGCGTATAAGCCGAATTAGCATCCGCCATCAGAGGCACGTCCGGAAAATGCCGGCGAACCTCCTTCATCACGTCTACATCCCAACCCGGTTTGATTTTCACTTTGATTCGTTTATAACCTTCTTCGACATAAATCCGGATCAGCGCTAATAATTCCTGAACGGAAGGCTGGATCCCGATGCTCACCCCGACATCAATTTCTTTTTTCACACCGCCGAGTGCTTCGCTTAACGGCACGCCTTGCTTCTTCGCATATAAATCCCACACCGCGCCTTCAAGAGCCGCCTTCGCCATATTGTTTCGCCGAATCGCCGAAAATCGTTCATTGACTTCAACAGGATGGTCAATCGGCCCACGTGCCAAGAGCGGCAATAGGACATCTTCAATCAAGTGCTCGTTCGTTTTGATCGTTTCTTCGTTATACCATGGCGCGGCGAAAGCCACCGACTCTCCCCAACCACTGACGCCATCACGATCCACCATCTCAATCAACCAAAATTCCTTATCCCGGAATGTCCCGAAACTCGTTGTAAATGGCGATTTCAGGCGCATCCGCAGCTTACGCATAATGACCTTATCCAAATGAACGGATTCTTTACTCACGGCTCTTGCTCCTTTCAATCGACAATTGTTCCTTCCTGACAAACAAATAATAACCACATATCCCGTCAATGTCTCGCTTAAGATCAACCGCATTAAATCCTTGATCGAGCAGATCCTGAAAAATCCTTCTTGTCTTGAGCCGCCAATCAAGCGCCCATTCAGGATGCGAGGTTTTCATTTTTTGAAAATCCGCCGGAATCGGGACATACCAGGCATCACCCGTTTGGACTTTTACCGGAAATCGATCTGACAAAGAGCCTGCAAGGGGATATCCACATTCCCCAACCGCAAAATCCAATAAAATAAAATTCTTATCCAATGGCGGCCCATTCAGCTCTGTTTGATCCGTGTCCACATGTTCAGAATCAATCCACCAACTAACGGTAAACCGATCTGTTGGAAGACCTTGATTCAAGCTGTCATCCATTGCGCCATACAGATTCTCCGTATATTGAGATGCAACGCCTCGAAGTTTATGTAGATTTAAATAGGCGTTTAAACTCAGCAAAGGATCAAACGTCCAGGTGATCAACGTATAGCCTTTTCCCAGGGCAATCTCGCGTTGTTTCTCTTTCAATAGCAGGCCAAGACCTTGATTTTGATAGCCTGGATCGACTCCAAGCATGTGTGAACAGAGATAGGTTTGGCCATCCTGAAATCCCGGAAAAGAATAACTAAAACCCGCCATTTCACCATTTACATAAGCTCCCAGAATGATCCCGCCATTCTTGGCTGCCGTAAAAGTTTGGTGAACGGGAATCGGTTCCATTCCCCACACCGCTCGCTCCAGTTCCTGCATTTCTTTCAATTCATCAAGCGACTGCAATTGTTTGACGATCATATTTGGCTTCATTTCGCCCCCGCCTTTTGGGCTCGAAGAACAGCCTTTGTCAAAATCTCCACCCCGGTCAAAAGCGCATCACGGTTGAACGTCATTCGTGGATGGTGCAACCCCGGTTTCAGATCACAGCCAAGTCCAAGCATCGTCGCTTTCAAATGCGGTCGCCTCAACGTGTAAAAGTGAAAATCGTCTCCGCCGGGAGTGACAAGCGGATTTAAAAGATTTTCTTCTCCCGCTATGTCCCGGATAGACCCCGCCATCAAATCACAAGCTTCATCATCAACTTCAGCTGCGGCGATTTCCGCTTCAGTTGATAGATTTATCCCCACTCCAAATTGGCTCCCTAAATGACTCACGGCTTGGGCTAAACGCCGCTCCAGTTCTTCTATCGCTTCATTCGTCTGCGCCCGTAAATCGATGCTGAACGACGCGGATCCCGGAATAATATTGGCGTTTTCCCCGCCCGCCTGGAACTTCGTAACCTTCGCCGAATAAGGAATCATCGGATCAAGCCTTAGCCGATTAACATGATCGACAAGTGCTGCGCCAACATCAATAGCATTCACACCAAGATGCGGTCTAGCGCCATGGGTATCATCACCGATGATTTCACCCTCAATCAGCCTCGCAGCACCATGGACAATGGCCGGAGCAGCCTGCCCGTGTTTTGCCTCCTGTACAGGACGAAGATGGACTCCGTACAAACAATCAACGTCGTCCACTACTCCTTTATCGACCATCTTCAGGGCTCCGGCCCCCTTTTCCTCGGCAGGCTGGAAGATCAACCGGACAGTTCCTCCCGGCCAACTGTTCCACTGTCTCAGAGCAAGAAGCACTCCAAGCACCATCGTCATATGCGCGTCGTGCCCGCAAGAATGATTCGCTTGAAATTGCCCGTCAACTTGTTGCCAAAGGGCATCCATATCAGCACGCAAAGCTACAACCGGCCGGCCCTCGCCTATTTCCCCGATCACGCCTGTGCAATCATCGAACTTTCGGATCCGGCATCCATTCTCCCGCAAAATCCGCTCGACATATATTGTCGTCTCAACCTCTTTCCAACTCACCTCCGGATGAGAGTGGAGGTGTTCAAACATCTCGAAAAGTTTCCGTTCCAAACTTGTCTTCATGGATTTCACCCACTATTATCAAGTTTCTTGGATCATTTCGACAAACTCATAATGGCCGCCGTTTGTCGCTTGCATGAAGTTTCGAACTTTCCGAAACCCGGCTTTTTCATACACTTTCATCGCTCTTTCATTAAATGTCGCAACAGCCAATTTGAACATTTGCGGAGAATATTGCTCTCGCGCAAAGGCAAGACCTTCTTTCACAAAAGCGAAGCCGATCCCTTGCCCTGTTAAATCAGGGCGCAATCCCAAACCGATTTCAACGATACCGCCATCTTGTTCAAATGAGAAAAACCCGATCAACTCGTCCTCTTTGTCATAAACAACATAGGAATTTCCCCACGAGGATGGATCGAGAAATTCTGCAAGATCTTCCTTGTCCGCCTCGATATCATAGAAAGAATACGGTTCGTCATAATGCCAATTGATGATCTCCTGCGTTTCCTTTTGCGTTCTTTGTTGAAAGAATAATGCCATGATTGTACCCCTGTTATAAATTTTATCATAAAATCTGCCGACACCCCTCCAACCAAAACTTGTTTCAAACTCATAATCCTTTCCGGTATAATAAACAAGGATGATAGATCTTCAAGGAGGAGACCATGACAAAAAAGACATTCCGTCTTTCGATAGGTACAATAACGTGGTTATTATTTATTTTACTGCAATTCTTTCTTCGGCCATTCACTACTAATGACCTTATAGCGACCATTGTTCTGTTTGCTATATTAATTGTGATTCCAATGATACTCCCGATTGTTCAACGTGAGGATCGGTTCTTCAAAAGCGCTCTTGTCTTATTGCGCCCTGCTGGTGTTCTTGCCGCCTATTCCTTTTTGTTCCCACAGGGGTGGGGCGCAGTGCTCCTTGCCCTTCCATGGTTCGCTGTAACCTTGTTATTCGCGTTGTCCGGCCTGGCGTCCATTGTGGTCAAAAAGCAATTCTCCTTACCCGGGGGGCTCCTTGAAAATGTCGCGCTCGTTTACATAGCTGTCGGCGGCACCTGGCTGATTCTCCATCAATCCGGACTTCCGATCATGGATTTTTCGAACGCCATCATCCTGTTAACGGCTATTCACTTTCATTATGCGGCTTTCATCGCCCCGATCCTCGTGGCTTTCGTCGGGAAACAACTTTCTGCAAAAGGTTATTCATGGATTTCCATTGGCATGATCATAAGTCCGCCACTAGTCGCGATTGGCATTACCGGCTCGGACATTACAGAGGTGATCGGCGTCTCCGTTTTCGTCGCGACCCTTTTTGCTTACGCCGTCTTAAGCCTGTTCAAGTGGATTCCGGAGGTGCAACCCGGTTCAACAAAACTTTGGTTTGCCATTTCGTCGCTGTCCCTAATCGTTGCAATGGTCGCCGCATTTCTTTACGATACACGCGGAACGCTTACCATCACCCAAATGGTATGGTTGCACGGTGTCCTCAACAGCTTCGGTTTCGCTTTCTTCGGCGCTCTGGGAGTTGTAAGATCAACAAAAAGACTGGTCCCCTGAGGACCAGTCTCCCAAAATGATCTTTTTTATAGCTTGAATCAACCGATTTCCTGCAAAATCGAATCGATTTCCTCAAGAACATCGTGCGTCAACTCTATATCGGCAGCCTTAACGTTCTCTTCAACCTGAGAAGGCCGGCTCGCCCCGACAATCGCCGAGCTAACACCCGGTTGGCGCAAAATCCAGGCTACCGCCAATTGCGATAATTTCACGCCTAAATCTCCCGCAATTCCATCCAATCGCGCAACGCCTTCCAACACATCATCTTTCAAGTAACCTTGAATGAAGTTATTAATCTGCTTGTTGGCCGCCCGGCTATCGGAAGGGACTTCCTGCCCCGGCTTATATTTTCCGGTCAGCACACCTTGTGCTAACGGAGAAAACACAACTTGGCCGATCCCGTTTGCCTCGCTGACAGGCAAGACCTCATCTTCAATATAACGATTCAACATGTTATAGACCGGCTGATTCGAAATCAGCGGATGAAGGTTGCGCTCTTTCGTAATATGTACAGCATCTGTAATTTGAGCCGCGCTCCATTCACTAACGCCGTAGTATAGAATTTTCCCCTGCCGGACGAGGTCATCCAAAGCCATTAAAGTCTCTTCAGTAGGAGATTCTTCATCAAATCGGTGGCATTGATACAAATCCAAATAATCAACGCCAAGACGTTGCAAACTCGCATCACATTGTTCCATGATATGTTTACGGGAAAGCCCGCGGTCGTTCGGCCCGTCCCCCATCGGGAAATAGACCTTGGAAGCCAACACATAAGAATCCCTCGGAAAAGACTTGATCGCTTTGCCGACGACTTTTTCCGCCTCACCCTGATTGTACACATTTGCCGTATCGTAGAAATTCACGCCTAAATCATAGGCTTTATGAATACAATCTTCAGCCGTGTTCTGGCCGATCGTTTCTCCATACGTCAGCCAACTGCCAAGCCCTACCTCACTGATCTTAACACCACTGTTCCCCAACCGACGATATTTCACAGAATCATCCTCCTAACTATTTTTCACAACTTACTCTATATTTTAAAGCAAGAACAGCCACTTCCAAAGTCAAATGACTTAAGATAAATGATGAGAAACCCGTGCATTCCGAGCCATCTTCTTACTGATCAACCTGTAAAGAAAGAAGGCCGCGCTTCCTGCAAAGGCAAAATAACTCATCAAACTGTACAACGTGTGCCCACCGGCCTGATCCATCACAATTCCCCCGAGAAGGGATCCAAGAATACCCGACAATCCGAAAAACACCGAAACAAACAATAAGTGCCCTGTTGACTGCAAGTGCCGCGGGATAATCCGGGTCACATACTGAAAACCCGAAAGGTAGAAGATCGCAAAGCAAATGCCGTGCAAAACCTGAAAGCCAATCAAAGTCATCGGATCGTTGATGAAAGAATAAATCAGCCATCGGGTCCCATAAAGAAAGCCGGCGACAAACATGAACGTCAATTCGTGAAAACGACGAAACCAAAAGGTGCTTAACGCAAACATCGCAGCTTCACTTGCCACACCCGCAAACCAGGCAACCCCCACCAGCGATTCATCTCCGCCAAGTTGGGTTATATAGATCGCGATGAAACTATCATTTGCCCGATGAGTCACCGTAATAAACATCATGAAAAATAAAAAAAGCACAAGCTTATGATTCTTCAACAACCTCCCTGCCTCCGCGAACTTCACAGGCTGCTGGCTGACTTTCACATCAGATATAAAGAAACTCAGCAAAAAAGCCGCTCCCGCATAAAACAAATACGGAAAAATGATATTCCCCACACCGATGACCGACAGCACCTGGCCAGTGATCAAGGCCGTTGTCGAGAAACCGATTGATCCCCAGGTACGAATACTGCCAAAGGGA
>DASTWO010000036.1:0-10713 GCA_035776675.1 Caryophanales bacterium | reverse complement strand
ACTACAGCCATTGTACTTTCAATAGCGAGGGAACTGGGACATTCATGCCGCAGGAAGGAACAACCCCGTACATAGGTAAAAAGGGACAACTTGAAAATGTGGACGAGGTGAAAATAGAAACCATTATTCCTTCTGAAAGGCAATCTAAGGTGATTCAGGCGATGATTAAAGCTCACCCGTATGAAGAAGCGGCTTATGATTTGTATCCGCTTGATAATCAAGGGGAGGTGTTCGGAGCCGGTCGAATCGGATTCCTGACAGAGGAAATGACGCTTAAAGCGTTCGCCGAACATGTGAAAAAGGCTTTTCACGTTGAAGGGGTTCGAGTTGTCGGCGATTTGGGAGAAAAGGTTAAAAAAGTCGCTGTTCTTGGAGGTTCCGGTGATGATTACATGTCGAACGCTCGATTTAAAGGAGCGGATGTATATGTAACGGGTGATGTTTACTACCATACAGCTCATGACGCCTGGATGGAGGGGCTGAACGTGGTTGATCCCGGTCATAATGTGGAAAAGGTTATGAAAGAAGGGGTTCGACGATTCTTGACTGATTTTATTGAACAAAAGCACTATGACACAAAGGTTCTATCCTCTCAGGTACATACCGATCCTTTTCAATTTATTTAAAGTAAAAACTCCTCCGATTGGAGGAGTTACTTTTTGACCTTTACTTTCGGGAGGATTTTCTTCCGTTCCACCGGAGCTCCCTTATCCCAAGTGGCAGGATCATTCGGATCGTATTGATCAAGGAAAAGAATGACTTGTTTGGTTATCGGCGTTGGCGTTGAAGCACCTGCTGTGACAGCAACCTTCTCTACACCCTTCAACCAATTCAAATCCAATTCTGAAAGGTTGGCGATGCGGTGTCCGGGTGTGTTGGCTATCTCTTCTGAAACTTGCGCGAGCCGGTTTGAATTGTTGCTTCGCGGGTCGCCGACGACAATAAGAAGATCTGCATCCCTTGCTTGATCACCAACGGCTTCCTGACGTACCTGGGTGGCATGGCAGATTTCGTTGGTGATTTCCGTTTGCGGGTATTTCTCCACGACCTTTTCCATAATATGATTGACGTCCCATTGGCTCATGGTTGTTTGATTGGTCGCGAGGATTTTTTCCGCGTCAAGCTCAAGATTGTCGACATCCTCCAATGATTCCACAAGATGGACAACATCAGGCGCGACACCGATCGCCCCTTCAGGTTCAGGATGGCCTTTCTTTCCTACGTATACGATATGGTAGCCTTCTTCTCTTTTTTCCCTGATAAGGTCATGTGTATTCGTTACATCCGGGCATGTGGCGTCAATTGTTGTTAAACCTTTCTCCCGGGCAACCCGACGGACTTCTGGTGAAACTCCGTGCGCTGTGAAAATCACGGTTCCTTGATCCACCTGTTTCAATATATCAAGACGGTTCTTGCCGTCCAGTGTGATAACTCCCTCGTCTTCGAAAGCGTCGGTAACATGGTGATTATGAACAATCATTCCGAGAATGTAAATTGGTCTCGGCAAGTCAGGGTTTTGCGCTGCCCGGCGGGCCATGACCATTGCATCAACAACACCGTAGCAGTACCCGCGCGGCGCGATTTTGACGACTTTCATCGGTTTCCCCCCTCTTTTTCATTCCGTCCCTATTATAAAGGAGCTTTAGCCCAATCATCAAGGAATACCCGTTCATTAAACGTGTTTACCTGATCTGGAGAATGAAAAAGTGGGAGTGGTGGTCTTGTTGCTATTTTTTTTATACGTACAGCCTCGGGGTTGATTTTTTTCTTTTTTCCGGTATTGGTCTATTGGAAACCTTTAGCTTTTCTTCGGAATTTTCCACGCTTGCAGTGGAAGGCGTCTTTTTATTTTCTAGTTCACTTTCAGTTTCAGGTATGGAGTCGGTTGAATTATCAGCTTCGGAGTCGTTAGAGTCAGTTCCATCGCCCGCATTATATTGTTGATATTCCTTCATCAAGTTGATAATGCTCGGAAGGTTTTTCACAACCGGCCCGAAGCGTTGGACAATCGGTCCTACGGTCTGCATGATTTTGATGGCTTTTTGAACATTGGCGATCATGCCCGTAATTCCACCGCCAGTACCTGCACCAAATCCGCCTGAACCTGATCCCGCCGCGAACAACTTGCTTAATCCTCCGAATCCGCCTCCTCCAGAACCACCTGAGCCCATTGGGCCGCCTGGAAAGCCTCCAGGTCCGCCGGATGGCCCGAATGGGAATCCACCGCCTGTTGGGCCGGCGCTTCCACCCTGAGGGGACCCGCCTCCTAATAGTTTACTGAGAAATCCTCCGGAACCCCCGGATCCTCCTGCGTTTCCAAAGCCCCCGGGACCTCCAGGAGGTTGACCAAAGGGAAATCCACCTGGCCCATTTCCGAACGGAGGTTGTGGATTATTTGAACCAAATAATGGCACGTTTCAGTCTCCTTTCTGTTGAGAAAATCACTTATGCTTTAACCTATGCATACGGATTCCTGAAAGGATGGGCATTTGTGCGGCTTATGGCTTGATCATTATGAAAAGAATATGTAGATCAAGTATAAGAAGGTATAACTTCTGGATAATGACCGCTATAGGAGACTCGACGAAGGACAGGCCAAATGGTAAAATAATAAGGGAATACGAATTCCCGAATACCGGAATCAGCGGACATTCTGTTCGTGGAAAGAATAGATTGGAAACTAAGGAGAAGGCGGGGAAGACAAATGATTAAATTAGGATCACATGTATCGATGAGCGGATCGAAAATGTTACTTGGGGCAAGTGAAGAGGCGGTTTCTTATGGGGCCAATACATTCATGGTTTACACCGGAGCACCGCAAAATACTCGCCGTAAAGCCATTGAAAAGTTAAACATTGAAAACGGCGCTGAGCATATGAAGCAAAACGGCATTGATGAAATTGTTGTCCATGCTCCATACATTATTAATATTGGCAACACGACAAAACCGCAAACTTTCCGTCTCGGTGTTGATTTTCTGCGCTCAGAAACGGAGCGAACCGAGGCCATTGGCGCTAAACAAATTGTCCTTCACCCTGGTGCTCATGTTGGAGCGGGAGCAGACGCGGGGATAAATAAGATTATCGAAGGTTTGAATGAGGTCCTGACAGCTGACCAGGACGTCCAAATTGCACTTGAAACCATGGCAGGCAAAGGTTCTGAATGCGGGCGGACGTTTGAAGAATTGGCAAAAATCATTGATGGGGTGACCCATAATGAGAAACTGTCTGTGTGTTTCGATACGTGCCATACTCATGATGCCGGTTATGATGTGAAAAATGATTTTGACGGAGTGCTGGAGGAATTCGACCGAATCGTTGGGCTTGACCGGATTAAGGTGCTTCACATTAACGACAGCAAGAATGAAAAGGGAGCCGCAAAGGACCGTCACGAAAATATCGGATTTGGGTATATCGGATTTGAAGCGTTAAGTTACGTGGTTCATCATCCGCAGCTTCAACAAATTTCGAAAATCCTTGAAACCCCTTATGTTGGACCGGATAAGAGCAGTCGGAAACCACCTTATCAATTGGAAATTGCCATGTTACAAAAGAAAACATTCGATAAGGAATTGCAAAATAAATTGATCGGGGCATAAGCTGAGTGCCCCGTTTTTCTTTTTTTGCATCCTTATGTAGTCTCTAAAGGAATACTTCAAGCAATGATTTGATCTTCTTGGCAACGTCTGGATTGACTTCTCTTGCTATTCTTCCCAACACTCTGCTTCGCTGGGCCCCATCCATAACATCAATAGGTTGTTCATGTAGGATCGAGGTGATTTGTTCAGCCTGTTTCATTGAGATCGGCGTATTATACTGTGTCCCGAGTTGATAAAGCTGTTTCGGCGTTATGGAATTTATTTTGTGATTGACCATTTGCTTGACGAACGGATTCATTCTGGCGCCCTCCTGTTTTTTTTTGAATTCCGAAATGATACATCTTAGTTTATGAATCGGACGTTGTTTTGTGACTAAAGGAGGGTATCGGGAAGGCTTATTATTTGAAAAAAACGTTTTGTCCCTCTATGATCAGGCATAGTGATTGGGGAGGGATTGGATGTTTACATTCATAGCAAAGAACTGGCTTTCTTGTGCCCTGGTGATGATCATCGCCATGGTTACAACAGAATGGATTTATGCAGAAAAAGATAATCGCCAGTTAAAAGCTCAACTACAAGAACAAAAGGATCACAAGGCGCGAATCGCAGCCATGAAAGACATGGTGAAGGCCTATTCCAAGCAAGAAAGAAACCTGACATCAACAGAGAATGGTTATGAAGCCTGGATGACTACGGAGCAAATCGCCAGCCGTTTCTACAAAAAAAGCGATCATCAATTCAAAAAAGAGTGGGGCCTGTTTCTAGCTACGGAGTCTCGAAAACGCGGTGTTGACCCGGACATCGTGTTCGAATTATTGAAGGTGGAAACCGGAGGGACGTTTGATCCGGAGTTGGTCGGACCGAAAACGAAGTATGGACGAGCCTATGGAATGGCGCAATTCATGACCAACACCGCGCCTTGGATAGCCAAAATGGCCGACATGCCTTACGAAAAAAACAAATTATTCGATCCGTATTATTCGATCGAATTGTCCATCACTTACCTTGACTTTCTTTATGAGGAATATGGAAACTGGAATAAGGCACTGACCGCTTATAATCGAGGGATTTATGGTATGAAAAGTTACGTTCGGGAACATGGCGATTCGAGAAGCAGTTATGCGGTCACCATTCGGCAGAGAGCAGAAAAGATGAACGTGGATTATGTATATGGAGGATAAAAATTTGGCAGCCCGAGAGGGTTTTGCCAAGTTTTTTTCTAGAAAAGAAACACAAGGTAAATAAGGAGGGATTGTGGGGTCCAGGCCCAAAACGAGGAAAGGGGCGTTGATAAATGCCGATCGTAAAATGCAACGTATCCAATTGCATGTTCTGGGGAGAAGGAAACAACTGTGAGGCTGATTCCATCCTCGTTGAAATTGATGCCCATGCTGAAAATGACTTTCAGATGAATGATGGTGCTTTAATCGGAGTAGCGGATCATATTGATGAGGCGGACGATTCCGCAGAAACTTGTTGCCACACGTTTCAGCCCGCAACCTAAAGACGTTTCCTATTTAAGAAATCATTAACACCTATATTCTGATTCCCTCGTGTCATACTAAGACTGCTCCTCATCAACGGAAAGTGAGGGATTCCGAATGGCTGAAGATTATCGCAGAGATGAAGAACAAGAGCACGAACGAGACGATTACCTTGAAGAAACGGCGGCGGAAACCGCACCGTTCTCGGGCGATTTAGGCCGTGCCGATGACGATGCCAGAATTGATGAAGACGATCGTGGGGAGCAAGCGGGTCATGGAACCGGCTATGGCATTCTTGCCCTGGTCCTTTCCATTTTGGCCTTCTTCTTTTTACCGGTAGTAATGGGAGCGGCCGGTATTATCATTGGGTTTATTGCCCGCTCCAAAGGTGCAAATGCCTGGGGAGGATGGGCAATCGGTATCGGGATTGCCGCCATTGTCATCAGTTTGTTTGCTGCACCGTTTCTATAGGGAAATCATCATTTAAGCGGAATGTACCGGAATGGGCATTCCGCTTTCCTGTTTCATCAGAATAAGGGAATAAATTGAGACCTCGGGACCTATGTTTTATAATGAAACGAGATTGTTTCGAGGGGGAATAGGAATGGAAGTGTTGGATGCTATACACAGCCGGCGTTCCGTCGGCAAGGTAACAGAAAAGGTGCCGGAAAAGGAAAAGATCGAGAAAATGTTAGAAGCGGCGAGATGGGCACCGAATCATCATAAAACCGAACCGTGGCACTTTCATGTGCTGATTGGAAAGGGTCGAGATAAACTTGGTAAAGCATATGGAATGATTAATACAGAAAAGCTAAAGGACATGAATGATGAAGAAAAGAATTTGGCTATGGAAAGCGGGCTTAACAAAGCCAGACGATCGCCTGTAGTGATTGTCGCAGCTGTTGAACCTGACCAGGGTTCCAAAATTGAGCCGATTGAAGAAGCGGCGGCCACCGCATGTGCCGTTCAAAATATGTTGTTGACGGCCCATGAAATGGGGCTAGGGGTGAAATGGCGGACAGGGAAACCCGCGAATCATCCCATCATGAAAGAAACCTTTAAAGTTTCGGAAAAGGGTTGGATTCTGGGGCTGCTGTTTGTCGGCTATCCGGATGAGGAGCCAAAGCCTCCATTGAAAAAGGAACCAATTCACTACACAACCTGGATTACAGAATAAGAAAAGCCGGCACTCTAATTAGTGCCGGCTTTGAGTTTAAGCTTCTTGTTTTTCTTTTTCCATTTTCGCATAATGTTCTTCAGCTAATTTGTCGACTTCCTTCTTCAGTTCATCAACCATCGTATCTTCTGGAACTTTACGGATAATCTCTCCGTGCCGGAAGAGTAAGCCTTGGCCTTTTCCTCCCGCAATGCCGATATCGGCTTCGCGCGCCTCACCTGGACCGTTAACCGCACAACCAAGCACCGCCACCTTAATCGGCGCTTTGATTTGCGCAATATATTCTTCCACTTCGTTCGCGATCTTGATCAAATCGATTTGGATACGGCCGCATGTTGGACAAGAGATCAACGTTGCCGCGTTAGAAGCCAATCCAAATGTCTTCAACAATTCCCTGGCAACCTTCACTTCTTCAACCGGATCAGCACTAAGTGAAACCCGCATGGTGCTACCGATTCCTTTATGAAGGATGGTCCCGAGACCAGCTGCGCTTTTGATGGATCCGGCAAATTGGGTGCCAGACTCCGTAATTCCCAGGTGCAACGGATAATCAAAGGCGCGCGCCGCCTTTTCATATGCCTCAATTGCAAGAAAGACATCCGAAGCTTTCATAGATACGATGATATCGTGAAAATCAAGGTCCTCAAGGATTTTGATATGATAGAGCGCGCTCTCTACCATACCGTCAGCCGTTGGATACCCGTATTTCTCGACAATGTGCCTTTCGAGTGATCCGGCATTCACGCCGATTCGAATCGGAATTCCCTTCTCCTTGGCGGCATTCACGACCGCTTCGACCCGATCTCGGCTTCCGATATTTCCGGGATTAATCCGGATCTTATCTACGCCGCCTTCAATCGCCTTCAAGGCCATTTTATAATCAAAATGAATGTCAGCTACGAGCGGTATATTAATTTGCCTCTTAATATCCGGAATGGCCAGCGCATCCTCCATTTTCGGGCAGGCAACACGAACTATCTGGCACCCTGCTTCTTCCAAACGGTGAATTTCTTTCACCGTTGCTTCTACGTCATGTGTTTTCGTTGTTGTCATGCTTTGGACAACAACTTCATTATTTCCCCCGATTGTCAGATTTCCGACTTTCACCGGTCTTGTTTTCGTTCTATGGGTAATCTCGCTCATTCCCGAACGCCCCCTTAATCTCCTCGTTTGCCCAAAAACGGGCTTGCTTTAAAGCCAAATGAATGGTTTGTATGTGTTCACTCGTACACTGTTTCATTGTAGCAATATCCACTCGATGCTTTCAAGCAGGAGCGCTGATTAATCCTTATTCTTGTGATAGATCGGAAATCGATAAGTTTTGCCGATCTGAATTTGGCTGGCCTCCACATCGGGATTCAACTTTTCAAAATCATGGACGACTTTCTGTATCGATACGGGATTGGAACCGTTTAACTTCTCAACAATGGATAAAACCGTTTGACCCGGTTTAGCTTTTATTTTCCTTGAAGGAATCTTCGGCTTATCTTGTTGCTTATGGGTTTCAACCGTTGCCGCTTTTGACGTATGCGGCAGAGTGCCATATTCCAGATCGTAATAGATCGTATAAACCACTAGAACGGCCAAGCACAATCCGAGAAATCCTTTCATGTTTCAAACCTCCTATTTTCGGCTAATAAGACCTTATGCTTGTCCCACTGAAAATATGTTTACCAGGGACTTGGTTTTACGTGAAGCATCGTATAGAATAAAATCAATTAGGGGGAGATGAAAAATGAAATATTGGATCCGCGGGATTTTGGCATTCGTGGTTCTGTTTGCCTTTGCCATGCCAATGTCGGCAATGGCGAAAACGCAACCGGGTGATGTGCTTGTAACGCTTGGGAAAGGACTTAGCGATGCCCAAGAGGAATCTGTATTAGATGAAATGGATGTCAATAGAGAAGACGTTGAAATTATTTATGTAAACATCGATGAAGAACGGGAATATCTCGGCGATTATATTAGCGACGAGAAGATTGGAAACCAGACGATTTCTTCCACGAAAATCACAATGCTTGAAGAAGGAAAAGGGCTTGATGTCAAAACGCATAACATTACCTATGTAACGGAAGGCATGTATGCCAATGCTCTTTTGACGGCAGGTATTCAGGATGCTGAAATCTTTGTGACGGCACCATTTCCAGTTTCCGGTACAGGTGGGCTCACGGGAATATTAAAGGCCTATGACCAGAAGACTGATGTGAAGATCTCTGATGAACAAAAGAAGGTCGCGAATGAGGAGCTTGTTCGGACTGCTCAACTTGGTGAGGATATCGGGAAAGAAAAGGCGACACAGCTGGTTACTCGCATTAAGCAGGAAATGGCGGAGAATCCGGTAGAGACGAAAGAAGATTTACAGCAACTGATTCAGAAGGTCGCCAAGGATCTGGATGTGAACTTAACGGATGAACAAATGAGTAAGCTCGTTACTTTGTTCAATCATATTAAAAATCTTGATATTGACTGGGGACAGTTGAAAAATCAATTGCAAAAGGTCAGCCAACAGCTGGATGAATTCCTGAGCGACGAAGACACGCAATCGTTTTTTTCAAAAGTGCTGAACGCTATCGGTTCCCTTATTGATACAATTAAATCCTGGTTCTAGCTTTATTCGGCCGGTTGTCATCAGAAAAGAATGGCAGCCGGCAGTTTTATCGAAAATCATGGAACTTTTTCACATGAGATTTCGTATAAGAAGGTAAGAAGAAAGGGGGGAGGAATGATGATGCTATTGGATTTACCCATAGTCGGATTTTTTATCATTTTGGCTGCGTCATTATTGTTGTTTGGCGAGATGCTTGTCAAAGCGCGAGGTCTTTTCGGTTTGATCGGCATTGGCCTGATCGCGGTCTATTTCTCTTATTATTTAACGTTGGAAAATTTCTTTTGGCTGTGCCTGTTGTATTTAGCAGGGATTGTTTTGATTCTGCTCGATGCCAAATTGATCAATCATGGATTTGCGGCATTGATCGGGATTGCTATGATGATGGCGGCGCTGGCGATTCCCGCCCCTTCTCTTTTGTATGGTGTTTTGGTCGGGATGGGATTGTTGGTTGGTTTATGTTTGTCCTTCTTATTTCTGAAGGTATTTCCGGCTAGGGATCTTTGGGCGAAGCTCACGCTGAGAGACCGTTTGACCAGTGAGTTGGGTTACAATTCAATCAATGAGGGGTATCGTCAATTAGTCGGAAAGCAGGGGGTTACTGTAACGCCATTTCGTCCGATTGGAACGGTAAATATCGATGAAAAACCTTATAGCGCCATTACTGAGGGAAGATGGTTGAAACCGGAGGTTTCAGTTGTAGTGACAGCGGTAGATGGAACCCGTATTGTTGTGAAACAAAAGGACGATTCCGCCAGAATTACATCGGACGCTTAGGGAAGACAGTGATCATTCGTGAAATTACCGATAATGATAAAAGAAAAAGGAACCCCAGAATGAATCCGTTATTCATTTCGAGGCTTTCCACCAAGGTGTATAGCAACAGAGGTAGGGTCACGGCATATGCGGACATTTTCCACATTTGGCGATAGGTCAGTTTACGACGAAGGCCTCTTGAGAGCCATAAAGCGAGCAGGGCGAGAGCGGAAAGGCCCAGCAACCCAATGAAAACAAAGAAAACATAATAAAAAAAGAAGAATTGCAGGACGAAAAGAGTAGGTGAAACATCTGTTGGATGATCTGATGAAAAAAAAGCCATGCCGCCCGGGATCGAGGCAATGAACATTAAGCAGAAAAGATAGACGATGGCGTTACTCATTCTCATCCGGTTCAAGCGGAAAAAAGGCTCCTTCTTAGGAAGCTGCAGGCTGAGTATTAAGGTTTTGAGCAGGTTCATTCTTCGCTCGTCCTTTCTTTCAATCGTAAGAAACCCGGCACTCAATGAACATTTCAAAGGCAGAATCCATTGAAATCAACTCATTGAAGGCCGGGTTGTTTGCTTAACAAAGGTGGCTCGAGACGGAATCGAACCGCCGACACGAGGATTTTCAGTCCACTGCTCTACCGACTGAGCTATCGAGCCAAAGTATTACATCCTTTGGTAAACGGTCAATCGTCTACCTGTCTCTTCCTCTGCAAGCCGAATCAAAAAGCGTATGCGTCGAGACAACTCGAAACGAATTCGGCGCGGCGCAATGCTCGTGACTGAGCTATCAACGTTGCAAGTTTTAACTGGAAAATATGTATGGCATTTCATTTGGAAATGGTGGAGGAGGAGGGATTCGAACCCCCGCGAGCCGTGAAGCCCCTGTCGGTTTTCAAGACCGATCCCTTCAGCCGGACTTGGGTACTCCTCCGTATAGAATACTTTGAGATGGTGGACCCTGTAGGACTCGAACCTACGACCGGACGGTTATGAGCCGTCTGCTCTAACCAGCTGAGCTAAGGGTCCATGGGGCGGCTGATGGGGCTCGAACCCACGAATGCCGGAACCACAATCCGGTGCGTT
>DASTWO010000035.1:0-5698 GCA_035776675.1 Caryophanales bacterium | reverse complement strand
ATTGAAGGTTCCGGTACTGGTGGCTGAAGACCCAATGAAAGCCGTCGTTAAAGGTACGGGGTTGATGCTTGAACAATTGGACAAGCTTGCTCGAAAGAAAACCGTTTAACCTTAAGCGCGATTGGCGGCAGAAGCCAATGGCCATTTAAGATGATTATTGAAATAATAGATCATTTTTTGAATCATACATTGAGTTCCGATGTCAGGATAAGGGGGTTGTTCGATGTTTCGCGGATTTTATACGGCGGCAAGCGGGATGTTGGCGCAAATGAGGCGTGAACAAATGGTCACGAACAATTTAGCCAATGTCAATACACCGGGATATAAGGCGGATAGAGCCGTGATGCGGGCATTTCCGCAGATGTTGATTGAGCGCATGGCGGAAGATCAGGTTCCCGGTGGGGCAGAGGTTGGCGAATTGGCAACAGGTGTGTATGTCCAGGAAACGATTCCGAAGTTCGTGCAGGGGACACTCATCGAGACGGGTAACATGACTGATCTCGCCTTAATACAAGGTGATGTTCCTGATGAGGCTGGCGCGTTGTTCTTTACCGTGCAAAACGCCGACGGTGAATTGCGTTATACGCGAAATGGAAATTTCACAATTGATGGAGCCGGAAGGCTGGTCGATAATGCGGGTCATTTCGTACTCGCTGCTGACGGGGAACCTGTTGTGTTGTCGGATCCGCAATTTACAGTCGAGCCGGATGGGACTGTTATGGATAATGGTTCAGCTGTCGGGCAGCTACAGATAGCTTATGCGGCAAACCCATTGAATCTTGTAAAAGAAGACGGAGGACTGTTTCGCCTTGAGGATGGCGGAACCCTGCCTTCTGCTATTGAAGAAGAGGGAGTCAATTATCAGCTGAAACAGCGATTCCTGGAAGGTTCCAATGTTGATGTAGAGAAATCAATGGTGCAATTAATGGACGCTTTCCGAAGCCTTCAAGCCAACCAGCAAGTATTGAAAGCGTATGATAAGACAATGGGTCTGGCCGTCAACAAGGTTGGCCGCATCGTATAATCGATACTGAATTCATTTAGAGTTCTTTAACCGTTTGAAACAGATCTTTAAATGAAATGGATTTGTTTATTATCCCAGTTATCACAGCGAGAAAGGGGAAGGGCTAATGAATCCCGGAATGATTAGCGCCTCTGTAACAATGGGGCAGTTACAGAAGAAAATCAATACAATCGGGCATAATCTTGCTAACCTGAATACATACGGGTACAAAAGCCGTGAAGTCCAATTCTCCAATTTGCTTTTCCGGGAAGTGGACAACCTGTCCGATGATAATCGCGAGAATAATGGCGAAAGGGTTACTCCGGATGGGATCCGAGTTGGCTACGGAGCCAAGATTGGCGAAACCAATCTTAATCTCCAGCGCGGGGCTATTCAGCAAACCGGCCGTACGTTGGATGTCGCATTATTGAACCCGTATCAATTTTTCCAAATTGACACGGCCGATGGTGAGGGGAATCGCCGAACTTATACACGCAACGGAGCATTTTATTTGCAACCTGACGCAGCTAATCAAGGCCTGTTAAATCTCGTAACCCAGGATGGCGACTTTGTTGTTGGAACAAACGGGCGCGGCATCCAAATTCCGACTGATTATCAATCCATATCGATTGATCAGTCTGGCAGGGTAGAGGTCAGTTTGGAGTCCGGTGAACAGCTTTTGGCTGGGCGTCTTGCGATTGTGAACATCCTGAAACCACAATTATTGGAATCTGTCGGGGGCAACCAGTTGGCTTTTCCAAATTTGCAGGACTTAAACTTAACCGAGGCGGATGTTCTTTCCCCTGTTGCCGCGGATGAAGCTGACGTAAGACAAGAAGCACTGGAGGCTTCGAACGTTGATTTGGGCAATGAGATGACAGAGTTGCTCAATGCTCAAAGAGCTTATCAGTTCAATGCCCGGGCTATTTCGATTGCCGATCAGTCCATGCAGGTGATTAACAGTATTCGCTGATCTCTTTGCGTAAGCTGTGAAACATGATATATTGAAGAAAAATGGAGAATCATCATGAATGAGAGAAAAGTAGCTGAACCGAAAAAAACGAATACAGAAGCTGAAGTGGATGTGGAAAAGGCATCTGGCGAAGAAAGTGCCGAAACCCGTAAAGAGAGACGTGAGCAAAAGAAAGAGAAAAGACGGGGAAAGCACAAATATCGCATCCGCCTGATTCCCATTTGGCTTCGCCTCTTAATCGTGGTGATTTTGTTGGCCGCGAGCTTAGCCGCCGGAACAATGGTTGGTTATGGTGTCGTTGGCAAGGGCGATCCGATGGATGTATTCGACAAGCAGACATGGATGCATGTCTATAATGTCGTCTACAAAGATGCGGAATAATACTTCGCCTTGTATTTCTGAAATGGAGGATCACATGCTTGATATTAATGAGATTCGTTCTATCATTCCCCATCGTTATCCATTTCTCCTGATCGACCGGGTACTGGAGGTTGAGGAAGGAAAACGGGCGGTTGGCATTAAGAATGTTTCGGCCAATGAGGACTTTTTCAACGGTCATTTCCCAGATTATCCGGTGATGCCGGGAGTTCTGATTGTAGAGGCGCTGGCACAAACGGGTGCGGTTGCCATACTGAAAGCAGAAGAGAACCGTGGGAAGCTTGCTTTTTTCGCGGGTATCGACAAGTGTCGATTCAAACGTCAGGTTAAGCCTGGAGACCAGCTTCATCTTGAGGTCGAAATTCTACGTTTGCGTGGATCCATCGGCAAAGGGAAAGGTACGGCTACCGTAGACGGAGAAGTCGCGGCAGAAATGGAATTGATGTTTGCTATTGAAAACGAATAAGACTTAGTTGGGAATCCCCAACAGGGAAATGCCGAATTGATTCGGCATTTTTTAAATGGAAAAAGATAAGGGCACGGAAGCCGAAAGGGGCCATAGACTGTAAAGAAAGTAAGTCAAGGAACGGAGGTAAACCTGATGAATACCGGGTTTCCATACCCACAATCCAATTCCGGCCGATTTCCCCCGAACGATGTTAATCGCATGCAAGCGTCAGCACAGGCTTTCCATCAGTTGTCCAGGCAAGCTGAATTATTGATGAACAAAGTTGAAAACGATACGCATTTTGCCAAACAGTTACGAGGGGCTGCGCAAGTAGACAACAAAGACAAAGTGAAACAACTGATAAGTACGACGATCGAAGCGCGTTTCGAAGTGTCTTATACTCCCGGTGGACTGACCATTAACCTAAGCCCTGCCGACGTACAAGAATGCTCCAGACTCGAGGCATTTGTCTGTTGGTGATAGTTGTCCGATGAGTAAATGTTATCTTCGCCACTTCTTCCATTTCGCGATTAAATCAGACACGCCTTCCACGACTCGCTCCACCTCGGGTGAAAGCTCGGCCGTTTCCACTTTCTTCGGGTTCGGGACCATGCGGGCCCATTTCCATAATGATTTGATCTCTTCGCCGCTCCACTTCACATTGTCGATGACATCCAGAACCGCCTGTTTATTCTCCTGGATATCCTGCTGAAAGCCGCCGGTTTTCCGTTTCAACTGATCCGTTTCTTTTTTGATGCCTTCCATCTTTTCTTGAAGATCCGCAGCTGTCGATGACATTGATTGCATAGCTGGCTGAATGCCCTTGAAGGTTCGAAAGGCTGATATCCCCAAATAAATGAGCGCCACAATGGCCAGAGTGATACTAAGGTACACGATAATCACTTTTTTTCACCCCCGTGTTTTCTTATATTATACCCTGTTTTTCGGGGTGGTTAATCATTTGATAATCCTACACACTTTTTAGTATAATAGGTGTGTAGGAGGGCGTATTATGAAAAGAAAACAATTTCATTTGACCTCTGTGGAAGAAAGGATTCTACGGGACTTGGCAAAAAAGAATGGTCTGAAGGAAGCGGAACTGGTTAGGGAAGCCATTCGTGAATACGGAGAGAAGCATATGAAAACAGAGAACTCATTGCTTCAAATGGCACAATGGGCAAAGACGGAGAAATCTGATTCCCCGGGAGATTTGTCTGTTGATCATGATCGTTATTTAACGGAGATAGACAGAAATGAGAAATAACCAATGCTTTGTTGATACGGGAGCTTTTATAGCTTTAAATGACTCAAGTGATCAGCATTTTCATGATGCTGTGGAAATCGCGTCTCAATTAGGTGGATGCACCTTTGTTGTTTCCGATGCGATAATTAATGAAACCTATACACTTTTAAGGTACAGGTTGGGCTTTCACCCTGCTTCTCGTTTTTTGAATATGGTTTTGGCAAATGATGATTATCAGATTGTGAATGTTAGCCACGAGATGAGGATGGAGACGTTCCGCTTATTGGAGAAATATAACGACCAGAAGGTGTCCTATTGCGATGCTTTAAGTGTGACTATTATGCAGAAGATGAAGATCAATCGGATTTTTGCATTTGACCGGCATTTTGACATTTTGGGTGTCAATAGAATTTTTCTGATGAAGAAGGATGATGGGCATTTGTTGGCAGAAAAACCCACCGGTAAGGCCGGTGGGTTCAGGTAATCCATTTCCAATTTCTCATTCATGACGGCAACTGATCTTGATGACAATATTAAGAGTTTCGGGTTTATCTAGATATTGAAGGAAACAAGTGTGACGTGGGATTTGGATTGGGGATGAAATCAATAAGTTAAGGGATTCTTATGATTTCGGCAATGAGAATGGATGCTTTCTGATTATTTGAATCAATGAGATTCAGTGGGGTTGTCATTAGGAGTTGCTGAAAGGGTTGGAATGAGAAAATCGGAAGTTGGATAGGTGCCTGCGGATTTAAGCTTTATCGTCCCGGATTCGCTTATTATTCTTTGAGATTAACAGCTGGATGTGGGCCCAGCTAGTTAAGTTCTCACCTCTGCCGGTTCGACTTTGGAATTGTGTTGCGCTTTAGTGAGCTTGTTCTGTACCTTCTTCGATCTTGCCAAGGCTGATGAGTCTGGAGTGGATGGCCCCGGTGGTTCTTTCATGTTGGGCGGCCAGTTCCTTAATGGAAGTTCCGGCTTCAAAAGCTTCCAGTAACTTGTCTTCTTCTTCCTCGGTCCAGGGTGTGCCTGCGTTTTGAGGGAGGTTCTTCGCCCTTGCCTCATATTTCTCCAGGCGGTCGAAGCCTTTCAATGCAACAAATAGGGCTCTTACTGTGTCAGGCTGTTGGTAGGGGCTGTCTTCGGGATAGATTTCTCCGGATTGCGGGTCTGTGCCATCCGCAAGTAAAGAAACGACTTCCCTTGCTTCTTTCGTATTCATTGTATAGACACTCCTTATGCAGTTTTCTGATTTTGCGAGAATAAAACGATAGGTCTTCGTGGGTGGGGTGGGAGAGGTGAGTGTTCCGCAGGCTCCTAATCTGTATCTTCGACGTCCTCTCAGATAATCCTTCTTCTCTCGAGAAAAAGTTCGGGATTTGTCGAAATGGTAAACTTGGCAAAATAAACGACCGAGTCAATAGATAAAGACCCGATCGCGTTTTCATCTGTTATTTTAACTTTTCGAGCTGGAAGTCTGCTTCGATTTTCCCGATTTTGTCCTTTCGAATGTTTTTGACGGCGGGAACAGCATGATCCTCAAGTTTGTTGTAGATTCCTTCGTTTCCGATGCCAAGCTGCTTAAGGATTGCCATAGATACAGCGCTTGTCGCGCGACCATTGCCATCCTCTGTCTTGACAATAATTCCCCAT
>DASTWO010000034.1:0-29004 GCA_035776675.1 Caryophanales bacterium | reverse complement strand
TTTCTTCCGCTGCGCTTAATGACTCCGGCGCCTTCTCATCAGGCACTTCAACAACTCCCACTTTCGCGTAAGGCCGAAGTCTTTTTATGTACTCTTCAATGCCTTGTTTCAGGTATTTCTCTTTCAGTTTGCCGACCGCGGCGATGGTGATATTCACAGGTTATCCTCCTTCGATAAACAGCATATCCACATGAGTTATCCACATATACACAATTTTCATCCACATCTTGTGGCGGAACATTGGTTTCCTACCAGATACATATCGGTTATTCACAAGCAAAAACCGGAGGTACTCGACCTCCGGCTCGTTTCTGTCTTACGTTGAACTTGATTTACCAAGTTGCATTGGGATTGTGATCTTCTTGCCGTTTCGATAAATGCCGAGTTTGATTTTGTCACCCGGTTCCAGTTTCTTGTATAGATACTTCCTGAACTTCAATGCATCCTCGATCTTGTTTCCATTGATCGAAACCAACACATCGCCTTGCTGCACGCCTGCTCGGTCTGCCGGACCGCCTTGCTCAAGCTGGGCAATGACCAAACCGGTTTTCACCTTCTCCGGCAAGTTAAACAATTCTTTACGATACCTTGTCGGGAAGTCGGACAATGGTCGATAGAAAATTCCTATATGCGGGCGAATGACCTTGCCGTATTCCTCAATTTCATGGATGATCGGCTTCGCCACATTAATTGGAATCGCAAATCCGATTCCTTCAACAGCTGTCTGGGCAATCTTCAATGAGTTAATTCCGATTACCTGGCCAGCCAAATTGATTAAGGCTCCGCCGCTGTTTCCCGGGTTAATGGCAGCGTCAGTCTGAATAACTTCCGCACGCCAATCAGGCTGTTTGTCTCCATTAACATCTCGAGGTACCGTGCGATCCTTTGCACTGACTACGCCTTCAGTAACTGTACCCGCAAACCCGAGTGGATTACCGATCGCCACAACAGGTTCTCCTCGTTCAAGATCGTCGGAGTTGCCAAATTCGGCTACGCCTTTGACTTTGTCGGCATTAATCTTGATTACCGCTAAGTCCATCAATGGATCCCGGCCGACAAGAACAGCAGGAACTTTGGTATTTTCACTGAGACTGACTTCCAGTTTGCTTGCGCCTTCTACTACGTGATTATTTGTCACGATATAAGCTTTGCCGTTTTCCTTCTTATAGATGACTCCGGATCCGAGACCTTTGGGTTGGGCCTCCCCCCAGAATTCAGCTTTCTGATAATTAATAACACCGACCACGGCATCATAAACCTTATCTACCGCATCCGTAAACGCGTTGTTCACATCAACATTAATGGTTTTCTCGGTTCCCGGCTCCGCCTCATCTTCTACTTTAGCGGTATGATTCTGATTCGGTGTGGCGTTGGCAGTCGAACCGTATGAAAGGCCCAATGCCGGTAGAATAAATGCCGCTACCAGCACACCTATAATCGCACCAAGAAGCCCCGACCAAAACCAACCGCCGCGCCCCCGGCGTTTATGGCTTCTCGAGGGTTCTTCCGATCCATAATGATTATCATAATAACCCAATAGCTTTCACCTTTCCTTTCGTCTGACTCATCCTGCTGCTTCTCATTGACACTCCCCATTTTCATATCTATGCAGGACGTTGTTTGGATCCACTTATGATTATACCCGACCGAACGGGCTTACCACGCAATTATGGGGGTTTTTTGATAACTTTCGATACTAATACTACATTTCCCCAAACGTGGCAAGTTAAACCGCTGAATTAGACAGCCGTCAATTCGGTCGGAACAGCCGGATCCGTATCATACAGACGAAGTCTTTCCCCTACAGGCAAATCCCTTTCCCTGAGGGTTTGCTCGACGGAAAGACGGGCAAGGTCTTTCATATTATTGTCTTTGCTTAAATGAGCCAAATAAATGCGTTTCGTACGATCGCTGATGACATCAGCCAGAGCAATAGCGGCATCTTCGTTGGAAACATGTCCGAGATCCCCAAGGATTCTTCTCTTCACATTCCACGGATAACGCCCCATCATCAGCATCTGGATATCATGATTGGCTTCGAAAATAAAGGCATCGGCGTCACGGATTGTGCCTTTAATTCGGTCTGATACATAGCCCATGTCGGTAGCGATTGCCAACTTTCTGCCTTCATGATGAAAAGTGAAGAACATCGGTTCAACGGCATCATGCGATACTCCAAAAGTTTCGACATCAATATCCCCGAAGGTCTTCACACTTTCCAACCCGAAAATGAATTTCTGTTCGTTTGGAACTTCTCCTATCATGCCATCCATGGTCTTCCATGTCTTCTCATTGGCATAGATCGGCAATCCGTAACGGCGTGCAAACACACCGAGCCCCTTGATATGGTCACTGTGTTCGTGTGTAATCAGTATGCCGTCAAGGGTTTTCGGATCACAATCGACCTTTGCCAGAAGGCCTTCCATTTTCTTGCCGCTTAACCCGCAATCCACAAGCAATCGTTGGTTATGCGTGGCGACATATAAAGCGTTTCCCGTACTTCCGCTGGCCAGTACGCTAAATGATAACCCCATTGTTTCACCCCGTAGTTTCTTCTGTTTCTTCTTCCGGTTCCTCTAAAGTTTGCACAATCCCTGTAATGGCGTTGACAAAGTATTCCTTCGTAACTTTATCGCCATCACTTTCTTCTGACTTAACTAGAACATGCCAGGCTGGCACAAAGAGCTTTACATTGCCCAGGTCACGTCCAATCAGATTATAGTAACCCAATTTCACAACTTTCACGGTACTGTCATAAGGCAGATGATTGTTCTCATATAAGTTGTACAGCGCATTAATCTGAGTGATAATATCTTTCTTTTCTTCCTTCTTGTACGGTTCGATCTTCAGGTAGATCTGCCTGTAACGGACAATCTGCCCATTATTCACAAAGACCTGTAAGGCGCCGAGGTTCTGGCCTTTTGAAAATACCGGCCTCTCATTGTACGTTTGGACGAAAATATAGGAATGAACCGCATCAGATCTTTCTTCCTTCCAAAGCTGGTACTCGGAACCTTTGTAAACATATGTCTCACGAAAGGCCGTAAAGTCGCCGTTCTCAGGAACAGGGATTGGTTCACTCAGCTCTGAATAGATCACTGTATTTTCCGGACCGGCTGTGATTTTTTGAATTCTTTGCCCTTGCTGGCCAAATTGAAGTTCCTTAATTTCCGGTTTCAGCTGAGCCTTCTTCTTGGTGTTTTGCTTATTTTCCACAGAGGTATTTGTCACTTCACTGTCGGAATTCGGTGATTCAGGCTGCGTAACAAACGACATCGTTTCTCCCTTTATATAGGTTGCGCTTTCAATCTGCGGTAAGTTGGACGGGTAATTGATTTGATAGCCTGACAACGTCTCTTTGGGAGATTCTTTGCCGCTAACTGTCAATAGGTCGGCATTCTTTCTTTTATCATATAATTGAAACCCAAGGTAAAGGTCCAAGATCAGAAAAGCAACCAGGAAGATCAATTTCGTACGGCTCCAATTCATTGCTCATTCCCCTCCTGCACCTTTTCCTTCGGCGTCGTTAATTTATCCGCTGAAACCCACTCTCCGTTGTAAAGAACAAACCATTTCGGCGTGAAAACCAAATTCGGATCCGGTGGATAAGTCATCTCGTACCCAACCCGGATGTCCTTTACAAAATTCATTTGCACTTCTTCACTAGTGTTCAATGTTTCCCAAATTTCCTCACCCGTCTTGAAATTAGACTGTCCCGGTTGAGGCAGATTTTCCTTAATATACAATTGCGTCCTTACCAATTCATGGACTTCTCCGTTTTTCCATGACAAAAGGATCGTTCCCGCATCATTGTAAGGATAATAGCCATAACCACTGACATCGCTGAAAACGGGATATCTGTATTCACTGCTGCTATTACCTACCATTAACCTGAAAATCGCGGTGCCGTTCAATAACGGGTTGTCCTTCTGCTCCACATTTTTATAGTCAAATAACATATAGTCATGCGTCCAGCCACTGTGGCTGTTAATGACCTGGAAGCTCTCCTGCAGAAGAGATGGATTCTTCTTCGCGGACAGATTGGTCTTCACCTTTCCTGATCCGGGATCCGCATTAAAATACTTAATAATGTGATTGTTGACCCTGAGAAATTCTGAGACACTCTTGTATACATTTTCTTGTTCTTGCCTGACATTTGGGTAGCTGAAAAGCGCGTTGATAAACTTCTCTTCGCTGATCCAGCTTTTATTGAATAGGAGCTTCTTCGGCTTCGGTTCGGCAGGCAAATAGATGGTCTTGTCATCCAGGTTCTTCGCAAGAAAAATGTGCTTGTCTTCATAATAACTCTTCAGATCAGCCAGGGAAACGTTGTTAACATCTGCGGAGGCAACGGTGCTTTCCCGTTCTTTGAAATAGGCTTTCATACTCGTGTTCTGATCCTTATCAACATTGTAAAAAACAATACGGTCAAAAACAGTATCGGAATCAATATCTTGGAAGTCATCCTGCATATTTTCCTTGTCCGAGCCGTCCCCTTGCAGCATTTCCCCGAATAACGAGACCGGAATCGCTTTAGGAAAGATAATTTCCACACCATTTGAATCTGGTTCCTGTCTTCTGTTTCGTTTCAGCTTATCCGGCAGCTCGTTGCTGAAAACAAAGATGTTTCGAAATTCGGCATCAATCAACGTTTGGAACATATCATGCAAATCTTGTCCCGTACTGAGGCCATATATTTGATCATCGGCATGGTAGATAGCCTGGAAAGGATGGATAATTTCTCCGATCGTACTCTTTCCCTTTCCTTTCGAAACAAGAACACTAGTGATGTAGTCGGGTTTCTCAATGGTGTTGTAATCGGACTGGTAAGTCCACAGGTTCCAGGTTAACACGAGGCTAAGAATAACCAAAACCGTCAGCAGGAGCGTTTTGAAACTTTCCCATTTCATGATGTCGCCCCCTCTTTGACACCTGTAATCGGCAAAGTCAGGTGAATGGAAGTTCCTTCATTCCATTCACTTTCGGCCCACACTTCGCCTCCGTGTGCATGGACCATTTCCCTTGTGATGGCCAACCCCAGTCCGGTTCCCCCAAGCTGGCGTGAACGAGCTTTATCAACACGGTAGAAACGATCAAAGATTTTCGATATCTTCGATTTCGGAATACCGACTCCTTCATCCGTAACGGTCACATACATGTGATGTTTCAAGACCCTCAGCCTGAAGACGACGGTTCCTCCGTCCGGTGAATATTTCAAGGCATTGGAGATAATATTATCAAGTACTTGTGTCATCTTATCTTGATCGATCCGAGTGTGAATCTTCTTTTTCGGCAACTCGCGAACAAATCGGATATTCTCATTCTTCGTCATTTCAAAACGGTCAATGATTTGATGAAAGAACTCGACGAAATCAACCCTGCTAAAGTCAATCAGGGCATTCTTCGAATCCATTCTCGATAGCTTCAACAAGTCATTGACAAGACGAATCATCCGCTCTGTTTCATTCTGGGCGGTAGCCAGAAAACGCGGCCCCAGATTCTCATCTTTAAGTGCCCCGTCATCGAGTGCTTCAAGATAACTTTTCATTGTCGTGAGAGGAGTTCGCAATTCATGAGAAACGTTGGAAACAAATTCACGGCGCTCCTCTTCAATCTGTTCCTGCTCAGTCACGTCATGCAAGACGACGATAACCCCGTTGAAAGGATTGTTTTCCCTCTGAATCATTGAGAAATTAGCCCTCAATATATGTTTCTTCTCATTATCGCTTAAGTCGATCAGACTTGACTGGACACTTTCATCCAGATCCGACCATTTCAAGCTTTCTTCCATTTTCAACAGAGATAATATCGGCATGCCAAAGACGTTCTGCCGGTACACGTTCAGCAGCTCTTCGGCACGATCATTCATAAGAATCACATTCCCGTTGCGATCCGTAGCGATTACCCCGTCAGTCATATGCGACAGAACGGACTTTAGCTTCTTCCGTTCGGCCTCGGTCGTCTCATTGGCATTCTTCAGCCTTGTTGTCATCTGATTAAAGGCCGTGGCCAACTGCCCGATTTCGTCATTCCCGTAAACCTTAACATTACGAGAGAAATCACCATGCGCAATTTGAAGGGCGTGTCGCCGCATATCGGAAACCGGCCTCGTGATCGTTCGCGATAAGAAAACGCCGAGTATCGCGGTGACCGCAAGGGAAATCACGATTCCCGTCTCAAATGTATGGATAATCAGTTGCATTTGCCCGTAAATGGACTCCATTGAAGCTTTAACGTAGATGGCGCCCAGAAGGTCTCCTTCAGGGGATTTAATTGGCTTCCCCAGCAAATAAAGGCGTCTGTTTTCATTGGAATCCCGAACAATCTTATTTCTCGTTTGCGCTTTTAACAAAACGTTTTTGATAAGCGTTTCCGTCGTTCGCTTCCCTTCAATACGGGGATTCCCCGTGGTTCCGAGAACGATCGAATTGTTGGCGGAGATCACTTCCACCTCTACAAGGTCGTCGGCATCTTCCAGAAGCTGATCAATACCTTTTTTTAATTCAGTTTCATTACCAAGCGCGGCCTCCCTCATTTGTTCAGCTGCCCTGTATGCCAGCCCCTGGGCGCGGCTATCAATCGATTCGGTGAAGTTCGTTATCAGTTCTCTTTCAAGACGGCCGATAAAATATACACCGATTAATTGCATCGCCACAAGGAGAAGCAATACATAAACAAGAGCAATCTTAAAATGAATGGAGCGGAAAAACCCGACTTTTTGCATAGAAAATTACTCCTGATCCGGATTGCGTAAATAATAACCGACACCACGTCGCGTAACGATCCAGGCGGGACGTGAAGGATTATCCTCCACCTTCTCCCGCAGTCGGCGGACAGTCACGTCGACAGTTCGGACATCTCCAAAGTAATCATAACCCCATACCGTCTGCAAAAGGTGTTCGCGTGTCATGACCTGGCCAATATGCTTGCCTAAATAATGAAGAAGCTCAAATTCCCGGTGTGTCAATTCGATGGACTCTCCACGCTTTGTAACAAGATAAGCGTCCGGATGGATGCTAAGATCCCCGACAGTAATATCATTGGTCTCGCCTGTATCTTTCTCAGCTTCTTGCTGATGGCGGCGCAAATTCGCCTTCACGCGAGCAGTCAATTCCCGCGCGCTGAACGGTTTTGTCACGTAATCATCAGCGCCGAGCTCAAGGCCGAGAACCTTGTCGATCTCAGAATCCTTCGCTGTCAACATGATGATCGGCATCTCATACTTCTTCCGAATCTCCCTGCAGACTTCCATCCCGTCCTTATTTGGCAACATGATATCCAATAAAACAAGATCAAATTTGTACTCTTGCACTTTATCGAGCGCTTCTTCGCCGTCATAAGCGCAGACGACTTCATAACCCTCTTTTTCCAGATTAAACTGCAAAATATCTGCAATCGGTTTCTCGTCATCGACGACAAGTACTCGTTTCTCCATTGGACATGCCTCGCTTTCGCTTTTATGCCCCTTATTCTATCACATCCGGGCCAAGCTTTAAATAAAGGCTCCTATTCCCGTGATGAATAAGCAGTCATTTTCTTGAAAACAGAAAAACCTCCGGATAAACCGGAGGTTTCATTCAGTCCAAATAACCCATCGGATTCACTAAATGGCCGTTTCTGTAAACCTCGAAATGAAGATGAATACCTGTTGAATCTCCAGTTGTTCCCATCACCCCGATTTGTTCACCTTTCCTCACCGTTTCCCCGACATGGACAAGGATTTTCGACATGTGATTATAAGTTGTCTTAAAGCCATTATTGTGATTGATGACCACCCTATTCCCGTATCCGTCATCATTCCACCCTGCGGAAACGACTGTGCCGTTATCCGCTGCCAGAATAGCACGGTTTGACGGCCGGGCAATGTCAATCCCCTTGTGAAAGTCTCCCCATCTCATCCCCATGTAACTCGAAATGTAGCCACCGATTGTCGGCCAGGTGAAATCCCCGGTCCCGCGGGACGGAATAACTTTGGTTCCTTCAACAACAACCTTCTCTGTCGGTTCTTCCAGTACTGTCTCCTTATCTACCTGTTTTCCCGTAACCTCTCCATTTTTCACAGTGATAAGATAGCGTACCTTCTTCTCGCCTGGCTTCCCTTCCTGAACCACCTTCGAGTCACCCTTATACATCGAATCGTCTTTCTTAACCTTGGTTTCATAAGGGATCGCCTTGTTGAACGTCTTCGCCTTTTTCACAACGACTTTCACAAAAGGTTCGGGCGCTGTTACGGTAACTTCATCTCCGATGTGCAACAATTCGTCCTCGTTTAAATCCGGATTAAGTGCTGCTAATTCCTCAACCGAAAGGTCGAATTGATTGGCTATGCCTGAAAGCGCATCTCCTTCTTTAACCGTATAAGTTTGTTCTTTCACCTTATTCTTGGATAATTTCCTCACAGCTTCGTGAACGGACATGATTTGATACGGGTAAACCTTTCCATCCGATAGAGAAACCTCTTTTGAAAGAGAGATATCCAAGATCAAGGCTCCATTATCCAATTCAAGAGGAGTATCTTTAGCTTCACTGTTTTCTATGTATTGGTCCATCATTTCCCCGGAAATAAATTTTGACTGAAATTGTCGAAGTGCTTCCCGAGCTTCATCTTCATCCTTCACATACCCAACTACTTCATCGCCAACTGAAAGCTTAAGGGCTTTCGCCTTCACCGTCAGCTTCTCCTTGAGCGTTTCAATCGTTTCCCGGAGATTTAATTCTGGACGAAAATCCCGATCCAGCTTGTATGTAATGTTTTCGGCAATGGCAAAATCATATTCCGGATAGGCTTTCTCAGCCTCCTCCACTTTCTTTGCGATCAATTTTTCTATGGTCTTTTTCTTTTTTACAATGCCTATTTCTGTACCCTCTACAGATACATGATAGACTTTCTGAACGAGACTAAAGTTTCTAAACCCTGATGCGGCTGCGTTTCCTTGTATCCCAATCAATGAAAACAACAAAGCCAGCATCATCGCGGCGATTCCAATCGCAATTTTGCGGTCTATCATATTGTGCCTCCTCACCGAACAACCGTCTATAAAACTAGTTCTAAAGAACCACTACAAAACTCACAAATTCAAAGTTATCATAGAATAGACGGAATGGACAGATGAGCGGCCAAATGTAACGGGATTGTTGTCTCTTTGTAAAAAAAGAAGGAAATTTGTCGAACGCAAGTCATAAAAAAACCTGATAATGCCAGCAAAATGGCTGACTTTATCAGGTCATGCGACGGAATTAAGCGTAGACGCCGCGAATCAGATTTGTTTGGGATCGGTCAGGACCAACGGAGAAGATCGACAGGGAAATACCCGTTAGCTCCGTAATCCGCTCAAGGTAATGGCGAGCATTGTCCGGCAGATCATCCAGGCTCTTCGCGCCTGTAATGTTCTCATTCCAGCCCGGCATCTCCTCATAAATGGGCTCACAGTCTGCCAGTACATTCAGGCTTGCCGGGAACTCCTTGATTCTCTTGCCATTATATTTATAAGCTACGCATATCTTAATGGACTCAATGCCGGTTAACACATCTAACGAATTCAATGATAAATCCGTGATTCCACTTACCCGGCGGGCGTGGCGTACAACAACGCTGTCAAACCAGCCGACCCGGCGTGGACGCCCTGTTGTCGTCCCGTATTCGTTGCCGGCTTCGCGAATGGTATCTCCCGTCTCACCGTGAATCTCCGACGGAAACGGTCCGTCTCCAACACGAGTGGTATAGGCCTTTGCAACACCGACGACGTGGTTAATCTTCGTAGGACCGACGCCCGAACCAATGGCAACACCGCCGGCGACAGGGTTTGAAGATGTGACAAAAGGATAGGTGCCCTGGTCAATATCGAGCATAACCCCTTGCGCTCCTTCGAACAGAACGCGTCGTCCCGCATCCAGAGCATCATTCAACACAACAGAAGTGTCACAAACATATGGCGCGATCTCTTTGCCATACTCCAAATACTCCACCACGATTTGCTCAGCATCGAAACCTTCCGTTTCATACATCTTCTCTAGCAATCGATTCTTTTCTTTCAAATTCCGATTCAATTTCTCTGTGAATTCTTCCGGTTCCAACAAGTCGGCGATTCGAATTCCGATTCGAGCGGCTTTATCCATATAAGCCGGTCCAATCCCTTTCTTTGTCGTTCCGATTTTGTCGGCGCCTTTGCTTTCCTCTTCAAGCACGTCCAATTTGTGGTGGTAAGGCAAAATAAGGTGCGCCCGATTGGAAATCCGTAAATTTTTCGTGGAAACCCCATGCCCATGCAAATAATTCAATTCTTCAACTAACGCTTTTGGATCGATGACCATTCCGTTTCCAATGACACAAACCTTATCATCATAGAAAATCCCGGACGGAATCAAGTGCAATTTATATTTCTTTCCTCCGAAAACAATCGTATGGCCGGCATTGTTCCCGCCTTGATATCGGGCGATGGCTTCCGCATGTTCCGAAAGAAAATCGGTAATTTTCCCTTTGCCTTCATCGCCCCATTGTGTACCTACAACAACAACGGATGACATAACTTCCACCTCCACATTTTCCACGGCAAGTTTATCAATTCAACGAAGAAAAGTCAACCAAAACCCGAACATTAACCACATATTTCATAAATATGTTCGTTTTTTTGTAAAATGACTGTTAAAAATCCCCCTTGCACAAAGCAAGCGGGATTTAAGGAACTACGCCGGAGGCATGTCCATTTCCTGATGCGACCGGTCGAGATTGACGAACTTATTGTATTCTTTAATAAAGGCGAGCTCCACGGTTCCTACCGGACCATTTCTTTGCTTCGCAATAATAATTTCAATCATGTTCTGGTCTTCCGACTCTTTGTCGTAATAATCATCACGATACAGAAACGCAACGATATCGGCGTCCTGCTCAATAGAACCACTTTCTCTAATATCGGACATCATCGGCCTTTTATCCTGGCGGGATTCAACCCCACGGGAAAGCTGGGACAGCGCGATGACCGGAACCTCAAGTTCTCTGGCCAGCCCTTTCAGCGTACGCGAGATTTCAGAAACCTCCTGCTGCCGGTTTTCCCGGGAGCGCCCGCTTCCCTGAATCAACTGCAAATAGTCGATCAGGATGACGCCCAACCCTCTTTCTTGCTTCAAACGGCGGCATTTCGCCCGAATTTCGCTTACCCGAATCCCCGGCGTATCGTCAATATAAATCCCGGCGCTGGACAAGCTGCCCATCGCCATCGTCAGCTTCTGCCAATCCTCATCCGTCAGCCGCCCTGTCCGTAACCTTTGGGCGTCGATATTCCCTTCCGAACAGAGCATACGCATAACAAGCTGTTGAGCGCCCATTTCCAGGCTGAAAATCGCTACATTTTCTTCAGTCTTTGTCGCAATGCTCTGGGCGATATTCAAGGCAAAAGCGGTCTTCCCGACTGAAGGACGGGCCGCCACAATGATAAAATCACTGCGCTGGAAGCCGGCTGTCATATGGTCCAGTTCGGAAAACCCGGTTGGAATACCGGTCACCTCGCCCTGGCGGTTCTGCAGCATTTCAATATTGTCGTAAGTCTCGACCAGCACATCCTTAATGGATAGAAAGGCGCCTGAATTACGGCGTTGAGATACATCCAGGATCGACTTCTCCGCGTCATCCAGAATCGTATCGACTTCTTCTTCACGACTGTAGCCGTCCGTCACGATGTCCGTCGCCGAACGAATCAATCTGCGCAAAATCGATTTTTCCTCGACGAGTCGGCTGTAATATTCAATGTTGGCTGCCGTCGGAGACGAATCGGCAAGGTCACTCAGGTAAGATACCCCGCCAACCTCCTCAAGCATTCTCCGGTCCTGGAGCTCGGAAGTGACAGTCACAAGATCGACAGGTTCACTTTTCTCCGACAGGACCAGCATCACGTCGAATATTCGCTGATGCGCAACACGATAGAAATCCTCCGGCAGCAAGACTTCCGACGCCAGACTGAGAGACTCCGGCCTCAGAAAGATTGCGCCCAATACAGCTTGCTCAGCCTCCATATTTTGCGGCGGTGTACGATCCGCGAACAAATCACTCATGGATGTTCTCCCCTTTTATTTCCCTTCCACAACATGCACGTTGACCACAGCTGTCACTTCCTGATGCACCTTCACCGGCACTTTCGTATACCCTAGCGCCCGAATCGGGTCATCCAGCTCAATTTTCCGCTTGTCAACCTTGATTCCCTGCTTCTTCAACTCCTGGCCGATCTGTTTGCTCGTCACCGAGCCAAACAAGCGACCTCCTTCTCCGGATTTCGCCGAAATTTCCACTGTCATCTTTTCAATTTCTTCCTTCAATTGCTCAGCTTTCGCTTTTTCGGCTTCCTCCTGCTTCCGCTCTTTCTTCTCTTGCACTTTCAACGCGTTCAAGTTACCGCTTGTCGCCTCTTCAGCAAGCTTCTTCGGGAAAAGATAATTACGCGCATAGCCGTCGGAAACCTTTGCCACTTCACCTTTTTTTCCTTTTCCTTTGACGTCCGCTAACAATATCACTTTCATTCTTCTTCTCCCCCTTCAAGCGTTTGATCGATAATCTCCTTCAACTTCTCAGCGGCGGCGTTGATTCCGATATTCTCAAGCTGTGTCGCCGCATTTGTCAGATGGCCGCCCCCATCCAGAGCCTCCATCATCATCTGAACGTTCACATCACCCAGAGAACGGGCGCTGATCCCCGTCTTGCCGTCATCACGCTTCGAAATCACAAACGACGCCGTGACGCCACTCATGGATAACAGCGTATCTGCCGCCTGGGCAATCAGAACCTGATCATAACTTGATGCCTCGTCTCCCTTCGCAATAGCGAAGCCTTCTCCGTAAATTTCCGCGTTCTCAATCAGTCTGGCACGCTGGATGTACTTCTCCAAATTATCACGAAGCAATTTCTGGACCAGAATGGTATCGGCCCCTCGTCCCCGTAAATACGAAGCCGCATCAAACGTCCGTGATCCGGTACGTAACGTGAAGCTTTTCGTATCAACTGTAATCCCCGCTAACAACGAAGTCGCTTCCAACACATTCAACGTCAATCGACTCGGTTGATATTCCAGCAATTCCGTCACCAGTTCCGCCGTTGAAGAGGCATAAGGCTCCATGTAAACGAGGACCGGATCATCTATGAACTCTTCCCCACGGCGGTGATGATCGATCACAACGACCTGATCAATTTTATGAATCAGACGTTTTTCCACCACCATGGCCGGCCTATGGGTGTCCACAACAACAAGCAAGGTATTGGCTGTCGCCTTTTCCATCGCTTCACCGGGATCTATGAATTTCGCCCAGAGCGCTTCATCCTTTTTCACTTCATGAATCAAACGCTCGATTCCCGATCCCCGGCTTTGTTTATCCAGAACAATGTAACCTGCTTTCTCATTGGCCTCCGCCATTTTCAGAATGCCGATCCCGGCACCGATCGCGTCCATATCCGGATTTTTATGGCCCATAATGATGACTTGATCACTTGCCAGCACGAGTTCCCGCAAAGCATGGGAGATTACCCGAGCCCGCACCCGCGTCCGCTTTTCAATCGGATTCGTTTTTCCGCCATGAAAGGTGACTTTACCGTCAGTCTGTTTGATCGCAACCTGGTCACCGCCGCGACCAAGCGCCAGATCCAATCCCGACTGCGCCATTTGCCCCAATTCCGGCAGTGTGGCAAGGCCTGAACCAATTCCGATACTGAGAGTGAGCGGCACATTTTCTTTTCCCGTCGATTCCCGTACTTTATCCAGCACACTGAACTTCGTCTTTTCCAATTCCTCCAGCGTCCGGCGGTTCAAAACCGCAAAGAACCTCTCCGAATCGACCCGTTTCAGAAAGATGCCGCTTTCCGTAGCCCATTGCTTCAGAATTGAGGTGACCCGGCTGTTGATGTGGCTGCGAACCTGATCATCCATGTTCTGGGTCAGTTCTTCATAATTATCCATATAGATGATGCCAAGTACCGATTCTTCTTCATGGTAAAGTGTTTTAAGATGAGTGAGCTCCGTAACATCGAAGAAATACAGCAGGCGTTCATCTCTTTTAAAGTAAACCCTGAATTTCCGCTTGTTGATCGTGATAATTTCCTGCTCAACCTGCCCTTTAATACACGGGATCAATTCTTCGGAAATATGATTAAGCGAGTTCCCGAAAAACGACTCATCCCCGATAAGAGTGGTAATATAACGATTCATCCAATCAATTTGGTACTGTTCGTTATACAGTAAGATCCCGATTGGCATTTCCGTCAGCGCTTCGTCCCCGACCTTTTTCACCCGATGCGAAAGCGTAGTGACGTAATTCTTCAGCTCCCGCCGGAAGGCAAAATGAGCCCTCAACGCGATATAAAATAAGGCCGCAATCACGACCAGGCCGATCACACCGACCACCCATTGATAGAAAAGCAGAAACACCGTGCAAATCAACGCCATCAGAAAAACTCCGGCGACTGAATATTCATAAAGATGATGTTTCAATCGATTCGGCATGATTTCAGCCTCCCGTTTTCTTCGAACTTATGACGAACGAAGCCTTTCCCGTAAGTCGAAACCTAAATCAAGAACACCGAGAATCCTGACAAAAGGCATCAAGAAAACCCAAAAGATAAGAACAACAGCCATCACTGCGATGGAAATCCATCTCTTCACCTTTTTCCAATGCATAATGAAAAAAAGAAACGAAAAACCCTGCACAAGCATGGCGATCTCCAATATCACAATCAAGTTATAATAAACGATAAACCATGGCGATCCTGTTGTAAAACTTTGAAAGAAACCGATAAGTAAGATGGCCAGATAATACCAGAGGAAACTCCTTGGCAAACGCCACTCTCGAAAAGGCACCCACGATTCCACATACTTGCCTAGTCTGAGCCGCTTCAATATCGGAGCCGCAATTAACTGAGTAATTAAAGCATAGGCAACACCGAGGAACACCAAAAAAGAAGGGGCCAAATAACGGAATTGATCCAAAGTCTGGCTCATCGCCTCAAGTTTCGCGGTATCCTCCCCGAGGGAAGCCGTGACCTGTTCCGTCCTCTCAATGGCTTGCTTCATCATGTCCAAGCCGTTACTTAAGATATTGCTGTCCAACAACACGATCGATAGAATAAAAGTCACAATTACACCGGCCGTGTAAGCTAAACTGCCTCCGAGCAGCACACCGAATGCAGAACGGCGGCGGCGATACAGTTCTCCAACGACCAAACCCCCGCTCACAAAAATACATGCAAGAAGCAGGCCCGGGATGGAGCCTATTAATAAACCGACCAGCAACGAGGCGCCCCAAATATAAAAGGCAAAACGAATTTGATTTCGCAAAACGAAAACGATAAAAGGCAAAGGGAGAAACCAGATTGCCAACAGGCCGATAAAAGGCATATACAGAGCGATCAGAAGCAATACGGCAAACAACCCTGTCGTCATTGCTCCCTCTGTTATGGTATTTGTCTGTTTCAAAGTTTCACCCCGCCCTTATATTTTATCAAGGTATGAAAAAACAGCAAGATGAAACTTGCTGTTTTTTTCTGCTGAATATGTGAGTCAAATTCGCCTTGGCGAATTTGCACCCATTCAACTGAATGCAATTAATCTTTTGTATACGGCAACAATGCCATTTGACGAGCACGTTTGATCGCTTTCGTCAACGGCCGTTGGTACTTAGCGGATGTGCCTGTGACACGGCGAGGCAAAATTTTCCCACGCTCGGAGACAAACCGCTTTAACAAATCAAGGTCTTTATAATCAATGTAGGAAATGTTGTTCACCGTAAAATAACAAACTTTCCGGCGACGTCCTTTTCGTCCTTGACGCGGCATCGAAATCCCTCCTTAATGTTTCTAAAAATCAAATGGCCTTGGCGAACTTGCGCCCAGATTTTCGGGGCGTGAACGCGCTGAAAATCCGTGGCATCCGCTGAAGGCTAAACTTCATCCAGCCTTCCGCCGGATAAAGTTAAAACGGTAAATCATCGTCGGAGATATCAATCGGTTTGCCGTCTCCCGCAAACGGATCGTCTCCGTAAGGAGATTGATTTTGATTTCTGTTCGGATTTTGGTTCCCACCGCCGTACGATTCCGTCGGCCCCTGGCCGGGGGCGCGTGAACTCCCTTTCGGTTCCAGAAATTGCACCCTGTCGGCTACAACTTCTGATACGAAAACGCGACGGCCTTCATTATTGTCGAAGCTGCGGGTCTGAATACGCCCGTCAACACCGGCCAAACTTCCCTTTTGCAAGTAGTTGGCGACATTCTCGGCCGGACGGCGCCATACGACGCAACGGATGAAATCCGCTTCGCGTTCTCCTTGCTGGTTCGTAAACGGCCGGTCGCAAGCGAGGGTGAAACTGGCTACAGCCACACCGTTTGGTGTATACCGGAGTTCCGGATCCTTCGTCAATCGCCCGACAAGAACGGTACGGTTGATCATCAAAATCTCCTCCCCTAGTCTTCGCGTTCATCGCGAATGGTCATGAAACGGATCACGTCATCGTTGATTTTCATCAGACGATCGAACTCGTCGAGAGCTTTCGAATCCGCCTTGGCGTAAACGACAACGTATACGCCTTCCCGGTAATCTTTAATCTCGTAAGCCAGTCGGCGTTTGCCCATTTCCTCGACTTCTGTAATCTCAGCGCCGTTGTCGGTCAACACTTTGTTGGCCCGTTCAGCAACACCTTTCTGGCTTTCCTCATCAAGGTCCGGACGAATGATATACATAATCTCGTACTTTTTCATATTTGTCACCTCCCTTTGGACTATGCGGTCCGTCTTGCGACGAACAAGGAGCGAGGTTTAAAAACCTGCATTCACTGCCTGCATGTAAACCAGCAGCCTTTTGCAACCTTCATCTAACTCGCACAATAAAGTATTATACCAAATACAAAGCGGGGAATACAAGTCACAGCTTGAAAAAGCCGGATCTTCTAAAGCCTCTCGCCTTTTTAAACATTAAAGCGAAAATGAATGACATCTCCGTCTTTCACAACATAATCTTTGCCTTCAAGGCGCAGTTTCCCTTCCTCGCGGACAACACTCATGGATCCTGCCGCTGCCAAATCTTCATAGGAAACAACTTCCGCACGGATAAAGCCACGTTCGAAATCGGTATGGATAATCCCTGCCGTTTCAGGCGCTTTCATGCCGTTTCGGAAGGTCCATGCCCGAACTTCAGGTTCACCGGCGGTGAAAAAGGTCGCCAATCCGAGTAAATCATAAGAAACCCGGATCAACTGATCCAGTCCGGATTCGTCGATACCCAAATCCTCCAGGAAAGCAGCCTTTTCTTCGCCGTCAAGCTCTGCGATTTCCGATTCGATTCTTGCGGAAATGACAACGACCTGTGCCCCCTCGGCATCGGCATATTCTTTGACCTTGCGAACATTAGCGTTGTCCTCACCGTCAGCCACTTCATCTTCCGCGACATTGGCAACGTACAAAACCGGCTTCATCGTCAGCAAATGAAGATGATGAACGGCTTTTCTCTCTTCCTTCGAAAATTCAACGCCGCGCGCGGGCTGTTCATCCTCGAAGGCGCTCTTCAATTTCTTCAACACTTCGGCTTCAATAACGGCCTCTTTATCTTTCTGCTTTGCCAATTTCTCCGCTTTCGGCAACCGCTTGTCCACGGTTTCCATGTCAGCCAATATCAACTCAAGATTGATCGTCTCAATATCGGCAATCGGATCAACCTCTCCGGAGACATGGGTAATATTCTTATCCTCAAAGCAGCGGACAACGTGCGCCACCGCATCCACTTCACGAATGTGGGACAAGAACTGGTTTCCCAGCCCTTCGCCTTTGCTTGCGCCCTTTACAATCCCGGCAATATCCGTGAACTCGAAGGCCGTCGGGATCGTCTTCTTCGGCTGGAACATTTCCGTTAAACGTTGCAATCTCTCATCCGGTACGTCAACGATTCCAACATTCGGGTCAATCGTCGCAAACGGATAGTTTGCCGCTTCCGCGCCCGCCTGTGTAATTGCATTAAACAACGTCGATTTGCCGACATTCGGCAAGCCGACGATTCCTGCGGTCAATGCCATCTATACTTCACTCCTCATTATGTTCAATCACCTTTTTCAATTTTTGCTGGAACTTCTTCCGCGGCATCATCACGCTGTGCCCGCACCCTTCGCACTTAATGCGTATATCCGCGCCCATACGGATCACCTTCCAGCGATTTTCCCCACAGGGATGCCCTTTTTTCATTTCGACAAGATCATGCATGCCGAACTCTTTATCGACCATGGGTATCAATCCTCATCTTTCCGCGTTTTCCTTCTCAATTTCCTGTATTTCATCACGCCGGTACGTTACAAGGCGCGGATACGGGATTTCAATACCTTGCTCATCAAAGCGGCCTTTAACGGCTTTGCGCATCTCACGCGCGATATGCCAGTGTTCCATAGGGAGAACCTCGGCAATCACCCGAATGACGATATCCGAAGCCCCGAGCATTTGCACGCCCAGTAACTCTGGCGGCCGCACAATCTCCGGAAACTGGGACGCCATCTCCCCCATGACCTCTTGAATGACAGCCTCCGCCTTTTCTATGTCTTCCTCATAGGCGATACTGACATCGACTACAGCAACACTGTTATTGACCGAAAAGTTGGTAACCTCATTGATGCTGGAATTGGGCAAAATATGCAGCTCACCTGTCCAACTCTTTATCTTCGTCGTTCGCAGACCTATTTCTTCAACGTATCCGTCAAAGGTGCCTACTTGCACGTAGTCCCCTACTGAAAACTGATCTTCAAATATGATAAAGAAACCGGTAATAATATCTTTAACAAGATTTTGCGCGCCGAAACCGACAGCCAAACCGACTATCCCGGCACCGGCAATCAACCCTTTGACCTCAACAAACACATCGAGAATCATCAAAAACGCGACAAAATAAATCACGTAAGAAAACACATTTAAAGTCAGTTTCTCAAATGTGGTCTCCCGTTTCTCAGACATTCGCAGACGACTTCCCTGCCGTCCTTTAAAGACCTTGCGAAGAACCGCCTTGCCAACCTTCACGACAATGATCGTTCCAATAATAATGAAAATGATCGTCAGAACATGATTGGCGAATGTCTTCCACATTTCGGTATTTGTGATGTAAGCATAAATAGCATTCCAAATCGCTTCCAAAAAGCCCATTGCTTTTCCCCTTCATTAATTATCCTGATCACTTCTCTTCTATCTTACCTGCGCCCTTCCGGCTATGACAACCTATATCTTTTGGCAATCGGGTAAATGAGGATCGCCGCGAGAATATAAAGATTCAAAACCCCGTAAATCGGGTATAAAACAGCTATTAACGTAGCAAACCCAAATTTCGTGAGCGGAACCATTGCCAACACAAACACAAGAGCCAACAGCCAAAGCGGCCAGTTGAAATACTCTCTGACTCGAGAGATCAAGCCAAACACACCGGATGCGGCTGTCGTATAGATGGCGCTCCATAGTAAAGCGGACATCACCACGACCATATAATAAGGATAATGTTTCAATATCGCAAATAAAGGAATTTCATACAACATCATATCATTGCTGACTTGCAAAAGCGACTGATTATACAAAAGAGAGATCGCTCCCAAGATTACGCCGCTTCCAACACTGGCAATCCAGATTTCGCCTTTATGTTTAATCTCACTGCCGACGCCGGAAAGCACCGCCACCAACGCCAAAATATTAAAAGCTGTAAAAGTCAGAGCCGCCGGCCACTTTTCATGGAGACGCCAAAGGGAAGAGCTCGTACTGTTTTGATCCGAAAAGAAAAACACACCTAACACGCCGATAAGCAAGATAATTAATACCGGAATAATAAAGGTGTTCATGGACAATAAGCCTTTGATATCCCATAGAAACAAACAAATAACAAGACCGCTGATGATGCCTATTCCGGCCCAATACGGAATTTTGATCATTTCCAGGGCCGCGCCGCCGCCCGCAAGCATAATCACAGTTGTTGTAAATAGATATAGCACGATCATAATGTCGTAAACACTGGTTAACTTCCGTCCCAATAAGGTTTGAAGAACAGGAATGTAATGAACGGTACCGTATTCGTAGCTGATCGTCATGATGACAAAACAACAAATACTGAACAACAAAGCAAACAGCAGGATAGCCAGGACACTATCAGGGCCGAAAAATTGCCAGATTTCACGCCCGGAAGCATAGCCTGCGCCGATTGTCGTTCCCATGATCAAAAACATCCATTTTAATCCCGATTTTAACATAGTCTACACTTCTCCCTTGTAAATTCACTTTATTCATAACAGCATCTTTTACCGTTACTCGGCAGAAGGCTGGAAATAAGGAACTCAGAATTTGAACGCCTCGTCCCGCGACAACATTCGAGTAACCCACAACGCGCCACCCCAAAAAGTAAAGAGTACTTGTTGGGGGACACCGGAGCCAAAGCCTTCGGCGGATATCGAAGTTGTTTGATCTGGACGTATTTTCACTCCAGTCATCATTGATAGAATCCGCTGCCATGCCGATTCGGCGAAGAAGTGTTTTCACTTCCAGACCGCAGGTATAAAGCCGAAAGATTTTCCGTATACTGTTACTACTATTACTAAGGAGAAGAACCTATGAATCTTAAGAGAAAAATCGTTCCAACCAAACCATATTTACATAAGGTGCATTTCCAAGAGGAATCAGCTGTAGCCATGCTTTCCAAGCATATTGGAAACCGGCTTCCTTCCATCCAGAAACAAACGGTGGCCGTTGTTTGTATCGGAACCGACCGATCTACCGGAGACGCTCTCGGTCCTATTGTTGGATCGAAACTTAAACAGAAAGCACCCTCCTCAATTGAGGTTTATGGGACGCTTGAAGAACCGGTCCATGCTGTGAATTTGGAGAAAGAACTCCAACAGATCTACACAAGCCATCATGATCCTTTCATCATCGGTGTCGATGCTTCTCTTGGTAAATCGGAAAACATTGGAATGATTTCATTCGGCGAGGGGCCAGTCAAACCAGGGGCAGGTGTAAAAAAACAACTCCCGCCTGTGGGCCACGCCCATATTACGGGAATTGTCAATGTGAGTGGGTTTATGGAGTATTTTGTCCTGCAAAATACTCGTTTGAATTTGGTGATGCAGATGGCCGAAGCGATTGCCGACAGCCTGTATTCCGCCAGTTTCCAAGAGAAACCGCGCCTGTCGATTCGTGCTTCCTACCAATAATAGAGTCCACCGCAAAGCAAAGCAACAACGACCAACCCCGGTAATAAATTGGCTGTACGGATCTTCGTGATTTCCAGAAGGTTCAAGCCAATAGCCAGGATCATAATGCCGCCTACCGCTGTCATTTCACTGATGAATAAATCAAGCAACCCAGGCGCCACCCACTGATTGATTTGTGTGGCAAACAAGGCGATTCCGCCTTCATAGATCAACACAGGAACAGCTGAAAACAATACCCCTATTCCAAGGGTAGTCGTAAATAATATAGAGAAAAAGCCATCGAGCATGGCTTTGGTGTACAAAATAGTGTGATCTTGACGTAACCCGCTGTCCAATGCCCCCAAAATAGAAAGCGCACCGACAACAAACACGAGAGTCGCCGTGACAAAAGCTTTTGCTACATTTCCGCCTTCGCCTCTCGACCCGACCTTTCTTTCGAGCCAATACCCGATATTGTTTAACCTTTTCTCAAGGTCCAGCCACTCGCCGATCACGCCTCCGATGGCAAGACTAAGGATCACAACCAAGAATTGTTCACCTTGCAGCGCCATCTTAATTCCAAGCACAACTACCGCGAGAGCAATCGCCTTTGTTACCGTCTGCTTAATGCGGTCGGGGATTTTCGTTAAGAAAGATCCGATAAATGTCCCAAACAATATCGCAGCGGCATTCACAATTGTACCTAGTAAAACCACAATGAGAATCCCCTAACTACCTAATCCATATTTGATTTCTTCAACCGCCCTCAAGAATTGATCAATTTCTTCTTTTGTATTATAAGGACCAAAACTGACTCGAACCGTTCCACCATCCATGGTTCCTATGGACTCATGAGCCAACGGCGTGCAATGCAGGCCGGCGCGAACAGCAATATCATAATGTTGATCCAGAACGATCGCCGTCTCCTGAACATCGACATTATCAATCCGAAATGAGATCACGGCCAATCTTTCCACTCCCGAATCTTCATCAAATACCCTTACACCGTCGATTTCCTTCAACCCACGGACGCAATAACTGGTTAATTCCGATTCATGTTCATAAATCGAAGCCATTCTGATTTTTTTTATTTCTTTAAGACCCGCAAGTAGACCTGCAATGCCCGGCGTATTTAAAGTTCCGCTCTCAAACCTTTCGGGGAGCTGCTCCGGTTGATCAATATCCTCCGAATGAGAACCAGTCCCTCCATGAATATAAGGTTCAAGCTTGATCCCGCTCCTAACCAGCAAAGCTCCCGTCCCCTGCGGTCCAAGCAACCCCTTATGACCGGAAAAAGCCAGCATATCAATGCCCATTTCTTTCATATGAATCGGCAAAATCCCGGCCGTTTGAGAGGCGTCTACAAGAAAAGGAATGTTGAATTGTTTCGCGAACTGCGCAATTTTCTCAATAGGCACGATTCTTCCGGTTAAATTCGAACCGTGCGTCGCCACAATAAGTTTTGTACGATCTGTAATTTCTTTGGCCCAATCTACCTCTGGATGAATATAGCTGACCCGAATTTTTTTCGTTCTCTTTAAGTATTCCAACGGACGACGGACGGAATTATGTTCAAATGAAGTGGTGATCACATGATCCCCAGCTGTAAGTGAAAAGCCCTTCAATGCTTGATTTAACGCCGCAGTGGCATTTGGATAGAACCAAACATTTTCAGAATAGCCCACCCCGAAGAAACCGGAAAGTTCGACGCGTGTTTCTTGAATAATAGAGGCTGCCTTTTTGGCCAGCCTGTGTCCTCCCCTTCCGGGGTTCGCCGCGTAATCCGTTATTGCCTCGCTGACAGCTTGCACAACACCTTCAGGTTTTGGGAAAGATGATGCCGCCTGGTCAAAATAAATCATGCTTTTTCCGCTGTCTCCAACAGTTCGAGCACTCTTTCAAGGTCCTCATCTGAGAAAAATCCAATTTCAATTTTCCCTTTTCTTTTTGACCTTTTGATTTCAACTGATGTACCGAATCGCTCACGAAGTACGGCTTCTTTTTCCCGAATAAACACGCTTTTCTTTTCTTTCTTTTTTGACGGTGTTTCACGTGGAACATTTTCATTCAGCTGTTGGATGAGGACCTCAAGCTGACGGACATTCATTTGTTCTTTAACGACCCGGTTCACAACTGATTCCATTTTATCTTTGTTTTTCAGACCGAGTAATGTCCTGCCATGCCCCATTGTTAATGCATTGTTGGAGATTAAATCTCGAACTTTTGCAGGCAGCTGCAACAGTCGTAAATGGTTGGCGATATGCGGACGGCTCTTTCCAAGTCGCTTGGCAAGTTCCTCCTGGGTAATCTCCAACCCTTCCATCAATTTCTGGTAAGCATGCGCTTCTTCAACAGGATTTAGATCTTCACGTTGTAAATTTTCGATCAGCGCCAATTCCATCATTTTCTGTTCATTGAAATCACGAACGATGACAGGAATTGATTCAAGCCCTGCTTCTCCAGCGGCTCGATAACGGCGTTCTCCTACAACGATTTCATACCCTTTAATACTCCTGCGGACAATGATCGGCTGTAACACTCCGTGGGTTTCAATAGATTCCTTGAGTTCCTGGATTGCCTCAGGACGAAACTCCTTGCGGGGTTGATACGGGTTGGGACGCAACTCTTTCAGTTCAATCTCATGAACGGGTTCATCTTGATTGTCCTCAATAGAAGGAAAGAAAGCGTCAAGCCCTCTGCCAAGTCCTTTAGCCATGCGACATCACTTCCTTTGCCAAATCGGAGTATACTTCAGCTCCCTTTGATTTCGGGTCATAAACGACGATCGGCTTTCCGTGACTCGGGGCTTCGCTTAATCTAATGTTTCTCGGAATCACGGTCTCATACACTTTCTCCTGGAAGTATTTCTTCACTTCTTCAATGACTTGAATGCCAAGATTCGTCCGGGCATCAAGCATCGTCAACAAAACCCCTTCGATCATTAAATGATGGTTCAAATGCTTTTGTACCAGCCTGATCGTGTTCAATAGTTGACTTAATCCTTCAAGCGCATAATACTCGCATTGAACGGGGATCAAGACGGCATCGGAAGCCGTCAACGCATTAATAGTAAGCAATCCGAGTGATGGCGGACAATCGATGAATATATAATCGTATTGGTCCTTCACCTTCTCCAAAGCCCGTCCAAGTCTGACCTCTCTTGAAATTGTAGGAACAAGTTCAAGTTCCGCCCCCGCTAACTGGATTGTCGCTGGCACAAGATAGAGGTCTGGAATCAAGGTTTCCCTGACAACATTCTCCACTTTGACGTCTTCAACCAGCACATCATAAATGCATTGATCGACATCGCCCTTATCAATTCCTGCCCCGCTTGTCGCATTTCCTTGCGGGTCAATATCAACAAGCAATACTTTGCTGCCGACATGGGCCATGCACGCACTTAAATTGACAGCCGACGTCGTTTTTCCGACACCGCCCTTCTGGTTCGCGATCGCGATGATCTTACCCACAATGCCACCTGCCTTCTACAAACAATACTTATATTCTACCATGAAAAAATGTCGAATTGGACAAAAAGAAGACTTGGCACATGCCAAGCTTCATGACTTCACAAGCATAACAGACGGATAAATAAAATTGAAAGACTACAAAAAACACACTCTACCTTAAAACCAACCTAATGGGGAAAGCAATTTCTTTATGAACTTATAGGCAAACTTCAAATCTATTATTTAGGAATTCGTATCGTAATCTCGTAATAAGTTTCGTCTTCCCTTTCGTTTGTATCAATAGCCAGTCCACTATCCGAAACCATATCAATCGACTTATGAATCGTATTAAGCGCAAGTCTCATATCTTTGCTGTAAGCCTTACGCCTTGGTTTTGGTTTGGGTTTATCATTCATTTTTTTGATCCGGTCTTCCACCTGCTTGACATTCAGCTGTTTGTCCAAAATCTCATTCAACAGTTTTTCTTGCTGTTCCGGTGATTTCACGCCAATTAACGCTCTTGCATGGCGTTCCGTAATACTTCGGTCAAGCAGAGCTTCTTGAACCGAGCTCGGCAATTTCAACAGACGCAGCTTATTTGCGACGGTCGACTGACCTTTTCCAAGCCGTTCCGCAAGGCTTTCCTGCGTCAACCCGTGAATATCCAACAATCTCGCGTATGCCATTGCTTCTTCTATTGAAGTTAATTCTTCGCGCTGAAGATTCTCTATTAAAGCTACTGACGCCGTTTCAGCATCTCCGTATTCTTTTAAAATAGCCGGGACCAACTTCCATCCCAACTTGGTTACTGCCCGCCAACGTCTCTCTCCGGCAATAATTTCATATTTATCTTCCCATTTCCGTACCACGATCGGTTGAATCATGCCATGGGTTTGAATCGTTTGTGAAAGTTCGTCTATTCTTTCATCTTTAAAAACCGTTCGCGGTTGAAAGCGGTTCGGTACAATTCGTTCAATCGGGATTTTCTGAACTTGATCTTTATCTGTATCTACAAATTCTTCCTCTTTTTCAGTTTTAAACAGTTTGGAAATCGGACGTTTCATGCCTAACACTCCTCTTCCTGTACAATTCGCCAACGCTTCGGTTTTTCCTGCTTAAAACGGTGGCTTTTTCAATGTTCCACGTGAAACATTTTACAACGGCCGTTTGTTGGGAGTTCCGGGTTTGCGCGGATAAATGTCAGGCGTCTTCTTTTGTTTGGAGATATGTATGATATGCCGCTGACTTTTCTCTCCTGGAATGGTAAGGGATTCAACGTTCTTCAGTTTTCCACCAAGAAGATCAAAGGCACGCTCAGAATTCTGCAATTCCAATTGGACACTGGCACCTTTCATGGCAAGAAAATCACCACCCTGGCGAACAAGCGGCAAGCAATATTCACAAAGCACCGGTAATTTAGCCACAGCTCTTGCCGTTACAAGATCGAAAGATCCACGGAAATCAGGATTCTTACCGAACTCTTCGGCTCTTGAATGATGGACCTCCACTCCCGTTAGGTCAAGTTTCTCAACTAATGAAGAAAGAAAATGAATGCGTTTGTTCAGCGAATCGACGATAGTCACCTTAAGGTCCGGGAAACAAATTTTCAATGGCAAGGTTGGAAAACCGGCACCGGCTCCAACATCACAAATGGAAAGAGAACGTGAAAAGTCATAAAAAAATGCGGGGCTTATAGAATCATAAAAGTGTTTAAAATATACGGCTTCCCGCTCTGTTATCGCCGTTAGGTTCATTTTCTGATTCCACTCAATCAACTCTTCGTAATAAGTATTGAATTGTTGTAATTGTTGAGGAGAAAGGTCAATTCCTTTCTCCCTCAATTGATCCTGAAAAAGTTGTTCCATCTTTCCACCCTTTTGTATTCTAATGAAATGCCGGCCGCCTGTCGAATTCCACGGCCGAACTCATTTTATTAAACTGCTTTGGCCAGCTTCCCCTCTTGTCGTCCAAAGATATATCCAAGTGTTCTGTTCCTCTTAGACATTAGACTAATGGATGAGGCCTTAATTGAAGCAGACTCGCAATATTTTCTATTCTGCCACCTTGAACTTCCCCTGTTCAAGATAAACAAGCAGAATGGAGATGTCCGATGGATTCACTCCGGATACACGAGATGCTTGGCCCACAGAAAGTGGTTTCACCTGTCCCAGTTTTTGCCTTGCTTCTATTGCAAGTCCCTGAATCGCATTGTAGTCCAGATTTTCCGGAATCTTCTTCTCATTCATCTTCTTCATCCGTTCCACCTGTTGCAATTGCTTTTCAATATAACCGGAATACTTCGTTTGGATATCCACCTGTTCGGCTACATCTTTAGGGAGTTCCTGCTCCGGTGGCGCGAACCTGGCCACATTTGCGTAATGAACTTGCGGACGTTTCAACAAGTGATCCGCACTTACGGCCTCTTTCAAGTCTCCCGCACCGACTTCATTCAACATTTCCTGCAGATCCGCCGATGGCTTGATCGTAACACCAGCCAAGCGCTTCTTCTCTTCTTCGATCATGGCTTTCTTCTGCACAAACTTTTCATAGCGCTCTTCTTTCACAAGGCCTATTTCATATCCAAGATCGGTCAGGCGCAAATCGGCATTATCATGACGCAATAATAGACGATATTCCGCACGTGATGTCAACAAACGATAAGGTTCGTTCGTTCCTTTCGTTACTAGGTCATCAATCAACACTCCGATGTAAGCCTGTGACCGATCAAGCACAACCGCTTCTTTATCGAAGGCTTTCCGGGCAGCGTTAATTCCGGCCATAATGCCCTGTCCAGCAGCTTCCTCATAACCCGACGTACCGTTGATTTGCCCGGCAGTGAACAGATTTTCTACCTTTTTCGTTTCTAGTGACGGCCAGAGCTGCGTTGGGACCACGGCGTCATACTCAATGGCATATCCAGCGCGCATCATCCGTGCATTTTCGAGCCCCGGAACGGTCCGAACCATTTCTCGTTGAATGTCTTCCGGCAAACTGGTCGAAAGGCCTTGAATATACACTTCATCGGTGTTACGTCCTTCCGGCTCAAGGAAAATCTGATGCCGCGGCTTATCGTTAAAGCGAACGACTTTATCCTCAATCGACGGGCAATAACGCGGACCGGTCCCCTCGATCATTCCGGAATACATTGGAGAACGCTCCAAATTGTTATTGATCAATTGATGGGTCTTTTCCCCCGTATACGTCAACCAACATGGAATTTGATCCGTTATATATTCCGTTGTTTCATAAGAAAAGGCTCTCGGTTCTTCATCACCCGGTTGAATCTCAGTTTTGCTGTAATCAATGGATTTCCCATTTACACGTGGCGGCGTTCCGGTTTTGAAACGAACCAGTTCGAACCCGAGCTCTTGCAAATGGTAAGACAGGTTGATCGATGGCTGCATATTGTTCGGTCCACTCTCATAAGCCAGATCACCAAGAATAATTTTCCCGCGCAAATAGGTTCCCGTCGTCACCACAACTGTCTTCGCCCGGTAAGCGGCTTCGGTTTTCGTGATGACCCCTTTGCAGACTCCATCCTCAACAATTAGCCGTTCAACCATGCTTTGCATCACGGTCAAATTCTCTTCTTCCTCAAGTGTCCGTTTCATTTCCTGCTGATAAAGCACTTTATCGGCTTGCGCCCGAAGTGCTCGCACAGCCGGTCCCTTTGCAGTATTTAACAACCGCATTTGGATATGCGTTTTATCAATGTTTTTCGCCATTTCTCCGCCAAGTGCGTCAATTTCCCGCACGACGATTCCTTTCGCCGGTCCCCCAACAGAAGGATTGCACGGCATGAACGCAATCGCATCCAAATTCAGCGTCAGCATTAAAGTCTTGGCACCCATTCTCGCCGCTGCAAGTCCTGCTTCCGTTCCGGCGTGACCGGCGCCGACCACGATAACGTCATATTCACCGGCTTCGTATTGCATGTCTTCCAACTCCCTTCTTTCTTCATTTCGCCTCAATCAATCCGCTACTTTCCTAAACAAAACTGCGAAAACAACTGATCAATTAAACTGTCTGACACTGAGTCTCCAACAATTTCCCCAAGAATCTCCCATGTTCGGGTGATATCAATCTGGGCCATGTCAACCGGCATTCCCGCGTCAATAGCGGAAATCGCTTCATCTATCGTCTTTTTCGCTTGTCCGAGTAAAGCCACATGGCGAGAATTAGACACATAAGTCGCATCCTGTGCTTCCACCTCACCCGCAAAGAATAAATCGGCAACGGCCCCTTCCAACTCATCTACGCCTTCATCTTCCAACAAAGACGTAGTAATGATCGGCATCTTGCCGCCACTGAGTTCACGGACACGTTCCAGCGAAATCCGTTCTTCCAGATCTGTTTTATTCACAACGACGATAACGTCCATTCCGTGGACAGCTTC
>DASTWO010000033.1:0-65920 GCA_035776675.1 Caryophanales bacterium | reverse complement strand
GCCTACCCCAAACCAACATCCAATATCATCATTATCGTAAAGCCGATCATCAGGCTCATCGAGGCGAGGTCCGTGTTGCCTTCTTCCTGCGAGCCCGGAATGACTTCTTCGGCGACGACGAAGATCATCGCGCCGGCCGCGAAGCTCAAAGCGTAAGGCAGCAGCGGCTGAATGAAGATGACCGCGACAGCGCCCAGGACGGCCGCTATCGGCTCCACCAGCCCAGAAGCCTGGCCGTATGCGAAACTTTTGCGCCGGGACATGCCGTCCCGGCGCAATGGCATCGCGACGGCCACGCCTTCGGGGAAGTTCTGGATGCCGATGCCGAGCGCGAGGGCGATGGCGCCCGTCAGCGTGGCGGACGGAAGGCCGGCCGCCACGGCCCCGAAGGCGACGCCGACGGCGAGGCCTTCGGGGATGTTGTGGAGCGTGATGGCGAGCACGAGCAGGGTGCTGCGCCGCTGCTGCTTGGGGTGCACGCCTTCGGCTGTGGCTGGCGGCAGATTCGGGTGGAGGTGCGGGAGCACCTTATCCACGAGAGACAAGAAGATGCCGCCAAGCATGAAGCCGATGGCTGCGGGGACCCAGGCGGGGGCGCCGCCCTGGCGCGCGGCCATGTCGAGCGCGGGGGAGAGCAGCGACCAGAAGCTGGCGGCGATCATGACGCCGCCGGCGAAGCCGAGCATGCTGTCGAGGAATTTCTGGTTCATCTTTTTTGTTGTAAACACGAGCGCCGCGCCTACGGCTGTCATTCCCCAGGTGAAGAATGTCGCTATGAGTGCCTGGACCACGGCGGGCAGTTGATTAAACCAATCATACATTTTGATTTGTCCTTTCCGCAATAAAGTTTCCCTCATCCAACTTTAGTGTATGACATTCCACTTCATTTGTTAAGTAAAAAGCATAATTCCTTATGCAGCAACAGGTTTCAGCGTTAAATCACCATAGTCCAAAAAAACACCTCTGAAATAAATTTCGAGGTGCGTTTCCCGGCCAGAAAACTCAAAACGTGGCCACATCTTTTTAAATTGCACAAAAATCCCCTTGGCCAAACATAAGTCAGTCCGGCATGCGGGCATCGAATCGTCGCCATAAGGAACAACGACACATCAGAAATTCTCTACATGGGCCGCATTTCAATCCCATCATCCATAAGCAAATCAAAGAGCAAGTATTCCATGTCTTCTACCCGCTGGACAACGCTGTCACGGGTTACTCCGTATTTATTTGCCAGTTCTGTATCTGAAAGACCGTCAAAATTAATCGCCTTATCCGTTATCCGTTCAAGCGCGGCGGCATAAATGGCTTCTTTGTGAATTCTCGGGTTTTTGATCAGGCAATGTTGATTCCACATTAATACCCCGATGTTGAGGATTCCCATCTTCTCTTTGTTTCGGTTGGCCAGGCAGAACAACTCAGCCGCCGCCCGTTGTTTATCAGTCTTCCAAGTATGAGGCTCCACCAGGGTTCCCAAATCCGGAGGACTGGAAAAGGCCTGTTCCAATATGAGTGGAAATGTGCTTCTTATGTATTCCTTCCTGTTTTCCCCTGCCGGCAATGTTTCATTCAAAGACTTCAATAACTCAAGGTCGAATTGCTTATGGCCAAGGAGAAAAATATGGCTGTCTCCCGCCGGGACAAGCGCGCCTATCAATCCACTGCCTTCATAAGGGCCGGTGTTCTTGATCTGAAAGGGACTGACATTGTTCAGGTTAACACTGTAGTCCTTACCTGTTTCCAATGACCTGACAGTGATCATATCCCCGTCAAGTTCACTGACCGCTTCATAGAATTCGGGGACAGTATCCCACTTCTTCATAAGATCATAGGTGACCGGATGAAATCGATCGCCAAAGTCTTTCGTGAAACGCCGGAATGGCGATTTCCCCTCTACGACCGGTGCATTGAGAGCCGCCCAAATCATGAAAAGCGGAATGTACTCCTCTGTAAAATGCGGACCATCCGTCAGCCGATATTTCTGACCGCATGCCCCCAGATACTCGGCCATCTGTTCTCGATAGATATCTGTAAAATCGAAGAAAACTTCCTGAAACTGGCGGATCTCCCGATCAATCACTTTCTGTTGAAAATCCACCACCTTGTTGTCCCGTTCCATGCAGCAATCTTGATAGATTTTCCCGCTTCCGCAAGGGCACGGCTGATCCTTTCTATATGTCTTCATCGGTCACACTCTCCCACACGCACATTTTGTTCATCATAACATATCCGATATGTTTTTCATTCTACCATTTCGGGAAATCTCTTATTAAGACTCCTAAAGAAAGAGGGATTTAACATGAAAAGCAAGAAGACCCAGTATCAACCGATTCAGGGTGAAGGGCATACGTTAACCGACTCTCAAGAGGTGAATTACGCCAGGGAATTTAAGCACGCAGACATTGCCGGAGGTTATCGTAAACCGAGGGTAAGACAAGCCCGTCGTGAAAAAAGCGAGTAAAAGCAACGGTTAGCGCCATGTGCCCGCCTCGCGAGGCACATGGTTTTTATTTTACCTGGGCTTCATTATTCACTTCAACCAGGTATACCCTGTCATGAAAGCCGCCCCGTTCCTTTTCCTTGTTCGCCCGTACATCTTCAAGCTCCTCGGTTGTTATGCCCTGCAATGAAGCAAGCGCATGAACCACTTCAAGCACATCCGCCAACTCCTTCACCGCATCGCGGTTATTGTCAGCCTTTATGTATTCACTCGTTTCTTCGCGGAGTTTCCGCCTTAGAGCCGCGGCATACTCCTCTTCACCCAATGTTCGAACGACCGGGTTTTTCCCGGTTATCTTAATTAAATCGGGAATGTGATCCCGAACCAATTTGTTGTATTTCGGCATTTGGATCATCCTTTCGCTTCGTTCTGGGTTGGCTCCTGTTATTAGTATCGGCAGAATCCCGCAAATCTTGCAGTCCAACAAGAGCCGAAAATAAAAAAAGAGCCCGAAGGGCCCTTATCTGACCTACTTAAATCTTAATAGATCCTCATACAAAATCATATCAGAAAGCTCAAGCTCTCTGGAACGACGTTCAAACCACGGTTCGCATTTGGCTTTGGAAACCTTCTTCCCGTCGCTCTTGCTGTAGCAGCGATTACCCGACCAAATGTAGTTCTCCGTGACGAAACTTCCGTTTCGAAAGATGACGAAGTCCTCCTTCTGAGGCGAGAACAATCCGTGACCGAAGTGCAGGAAGTCGTCTGTACGAATGCCGAGCAAATGCAGGATGGTCGGACGAATGTCAACCTGGCCGGCGACCGTGTGAATCGTTTTGCCATCGGTTTGCCCCGGAAAGTGGATGATAAACGGCACACGCTGCAATTTCACCTTCTCCACCGGGGACAATTCCTCGTTAAAGACCTTCTCTAAACCTTTTTCATAGGCTTCTGAAATTCCGTAGTGGTCTCCGTAAAGAATGATCACGGAATTCTTGTACAAGCCGCTTTCCTTCAACATCTGGAAGAATTTCTTTACCGCTTCATCCTCATAGCGAACCGTCATGAAATAATTGTTCACGATCTCGAAGTCCGTGTGAGGAGGTTCTATCATTCGATCTTCCGGATCAATCAGAAATGGAAAGTGGTTCGACAACAACAGGAATTTCGAATAGAACGGTTGTTGCAGGTCTTTCAAGTACGGCATAGATTGCTTGAAAAACGGAATGTCCTTCAATCCATAGTTAATCGTATTCTCATCAGTCAAATGATAATCGCGCTGAGAGAAGAAATGATCGTATCCAAGAGAGTCATACATCTCGTCACGGTTCCAGAAGGTTCTTTCATTGCCGTGGAAAACTGCGGAATAGTATCCGTGGTCTCCGAGAATTTCCGGCAATGCGTTGTATTCATTTTCCGGATAACGAACGAACACGGAACCGCTCGGCAGCGGGTACAACGAACTGTCGATCAAGAACTCCGCATCAGAGGTTTTTCCTTGTTCCGTTTGATGGTAGAAATGATCGAAATAGTAGCTGTTCTTCACAAGATCATTCAAGAACGGAGTAACCTCTTCGCCGTTGATTTTCTGGCCGATCACAAAGTTCTGAGTCGACTCCAGAGAAATCAAGATGATGTTCTTGCCTTTCGCGGCTCCGAATAAATCCTGATTCGGCGGAATTTCGTGCTCATTGACATATTGCTCGATTTGCTCAAGTTCGCTGTTTGAGGCAAATGCCCGTGCCGCGACCGGCTTTGCCTGCGCCACTATGTCATACGCATGATAATTGAAGGCCCCGAAAGCTTTCACAATCGATTTTCGATTATAGAAGGCTTCAAACATCTGTGGATGTTCCACCTTGACCAGGCCGACATTAGCCGCCAACAAGAGAACGGCCACTGCAGCTACGGAAAGTTTTGTTTTACGGGTTACCTGTGTTTCCGTCCAGGTTCCCGCCTTCAGCCACCACAACAGGAAGATCAAATCAAGAAACAGGAAAAGATCGAATGGGCTCATCAAAGCGACCGTGCTCTGTCCCAACCCGCCGACACTCGGCAACTGAGTAATGACGGGGATCGTAATGAAATCAATATAGAAACGGTAATAAAGCAAATCCGCGAACAAAAGCATGGTGCTCAGAAAGCTTATAATCAAGACCCATCCTGGCCGAACCCGGTTCCCGAAGAAGAAACTCATACCGAGCAACAGCAGAACGGAACTGATTGGATTCATCCATAAAATGAATTGCCCCATGAGAGAATGCACATTCAAATCAAAATAAAATTCATAGACCGCAAATGTTTTGATCCACAATAGGACGACAGCTGTCAGATAAAAAGTAAAAGTAGAATGACGCCTAAATAAAATATAGACCACCTCCAGGTGAGTAGAACCACAAGGCGCCTCCACCCTGAGGTTAATTGGAATGCCTCCCCGGACAAGATGATGGTCTAAAGTCCGGGAAAAAACTATCTTACATAAAGCTTGCTTAACTCGTCAAGTAGTAGACGCAATTGCCGTCTAGAATGTTCACCCATCAGCGAAATTTGGATCCAGTTCCGGTCTAATAAATATTCGCTCCGATAACTGAGTAAATAACCGGCCTCCGCGAGAGCATCTCCGACTTCTTCGGAATCCATTGATTGCTCAAGAGCGATAGTGACAATTCCAGGAGATGTATCGGTATCGGAACCGAAAATATGAAATCCGCGACGTCGCAGTTCTGTCCGCAGCCAGGCCGCCAACTCTTCCTGCCTTTCCAGAACGGCATGATCTTTGAAGCGGTGTAATGCCGCTTGAAGTGCATAAATCAGATTCGAAGAATGCGTAAATGGAATCCCTTGTTTCGAGGCGTATAAACCAAGATCCAAATAGCGGGGCAACTTGGCATCAGGCTCCACTTCATGATGATAAAAGACCATCGACAACCCTGCATATGATCCGAGGCCTTTCCCACTCCCTGAGGAAGCCAGATAAACACCGTCGAGATTAACCGGAACCACCGCCACCGAACTGCAACAGTCAAGGCATAACTTCACGCCTTCTTCCCGGCAAATCCGTTTCAACGCATCCATATCGTTTAACAACCCTGTGGATGTCTCGCAATGGACTACCCAGAGCCATTGAATTTCCGGCTGGCGCCTTAACATTTCACGAATTTCTTCATAATCAAAAGGAGTTCCCCAACCATAGTTCAGAGAACGGAAAGACAGACCGAACCTTTCGGCATGATCGACTAAACGTTCACCGAACTCACCGTTCGTGGCAATTAGCCCGGGTTGTTTCAACAACGAAAGCTGGCCTGCGACAACATCATTTCCGAGCGTTCCCGTTCCAAGGAAAATTTCCGCGTGTGCCGCGTTGGTCATCTCGCACAACTGGCACTTAACTTCCTGGAAGTCATCGACGAACCTGCGCGCCCGATGGGAAACCGGCTTACCGCTGAAAGCTTCCTGTACTTCTTCCCCAAGATTGACCGGTCCCGGCAAGAAACTGACAGGGTCTGGATGTCGTTCTCTTTTCTCGACTTCCTTATTTCCCCTCTCAGGAAAGGCTTCCAGGCGTCGAAACATGGCCTCTTTCCTGTCAAACTTCTCGCGAGTCAGATACATAGGTTGAAACGAAGCTTCTTCCGTACCGACCAAAGGACCGAACGGGACAAAACCAAGATGTTTGTATAGCTTTTGTTCCCGTGTCGTACCTGAAATGATCGCCATATCGTATCCTTCATTCACACAATACTGGATCAGCTTGCGGATTAATCCGACAAATACCCGGCCGTTTCGGTATTCCTTTTCAACAGCAAGCAGTCGAATCTCACAAATCGACCGGCCTTCCGGGAAATAGGAATCGAGATTGTCCAATTTCTGATCAAGGGAAAAAGGACGGCTTCCGCGAACGGCAATCATGCCTATGATATTTTCTTCATCGGCGCAGATGATATAAGTGTTTTCTTCGTGGAAACGATCGATGAGCCGGTTTTCGGCGTTTTCTTCGTGTTGCGGGATCTCTCCGACGAAGGTTTTATAGTTTAATTGATAGATTTGTTCAAATTCCGACGGTTCGGAGGCGATTTTGAACGTTAAGGACGAGGTCGTGATCATAATATCACCCCTTTACAGTCTAGGATGGATTCTTCTTAAGCCTTGCCGCAAGATTTTCCCGATGCGAGTAGCAAACAAGCACGGCGAGTGCCGCGATGCCGACAACGTGAGCAACAGGCTGGCCAAAGATAAGCAGCGTGAAAGGCGTAACAGCTATGCCGAAAAGGCCGCTGATTGTAAAACTGCGGTTAACGACATAGATGCACAGGAATTGTATAATGACCAACCCCATAGTCAGCGGACCGAGCATCAGCATCACGCCAATCGCCGTAGCAATGCCTTTCCCGCCGCGGAAGCGGAGCTGCACAGGCCAGATGTGGCCGGCGATAACAGCCAGGTAGGCCGCAATCAGCCAATACGGTCCCACACCGAAGCTCTGTGCAATCCATACTGCCGCCATTCCCTTGAGAAGGTCGATCACCAGGGTGGCGATGAACCCGGGAGAGCCAAGAACCCTGCTGACATTTCGCGCTCCCACATTGCCGCTTCCAATCTCATGAATATCTTTTTTCGCCAGAAATCGAACCAGATAATAACCGGCTGTCAAACAACCGATCCCATAAGCGGCGGCGATCACAAGCCATTCTGTGACAGGAAACATCGGGATTCCCTCCCCGGTATTCTAAATCTGAGATTCTATTATTTTATCATATATTAGGACCAGGTCACAATTTGACTCGAGACCGTCCAATTCACGGCTATTATTTTTTTATCGGGAAGCCATATAAGCTTCGATATCTTCCACTGTCCGGATCATCTTTTCGGAAAGATTTTCATGACCGTCTTCCGTTACGAGAACATCGTCTTCAATTCGGATGCCGATATTTTCCTCTTCCACATAGAGACCCGGCTCGACTGTGAACACCATTCCCGGTTCCAGGGAAAGATTTCTGTAGCGGCCGACATCATGTGTATCGAGTCCCATAGAGTGACTAACCCCATGATAGTAATATTTCTGGATATCTTCTTCTTTCTCAATCAAGCCGATCTTCATGCATCCTTCAGCTAGAACTTTCTTCGTATGCTTGTTCAGTTCGGAGAATTCAACTCCGGGTTTGATCATTTCAGTTGTTTCTTTCAACGCTTTCAGGACGATGTTGTACAGTTGTTTCTGCCTGTCGCTGAATTTCCCATTCACCGGGAAGGTACGTGTTAAATCAGCGCTGTAATATTGGTATGCGGCTCCCAAGTCGAATAGGACAAGGTCTCCATCTTCCGTTTTCGCGTTATTTTCTCCATAGTGAAGAATGGTAGCATTCTTTCCAGTTGCGGCAATAGTCGGAAACGCGTGCTCCTTAATGCCGTTTGATTGCAGCGTATAGTTGAAATGCGCCTCAAGTTCATATTCCATTTTACCAGGTTCCGCATGTTGCATGATGTTCTCGATGCCTTCACGGGTAATCTTGATCGCTTTGCGGATCTTCTCCACTTCCTCAGGCGATTTAACAAGACGCAGTTGACAGATCGTGCCATAAACGTTCCCTATTGAAACGTGCGGGTACTTTTCCTGCAAAGTCTTTGCGAAATGGTGGGCTTCTGTCAATGGAGCATCCCAATTCTGCAATTCGAGATTGAGATTCACCTTCTCAATGCCCTCCCCCTGCAAAGCCATGTGGACATGATTCGTCAACTTGTCGAGGTAGAAAATCTTATCAATGCCGGAGGCTTCTTTGGCTTCCTCTTTCGTCATATTCGCGCCAACCCACTTGGCCATGACCGGATCGCCTTCTTCAATAAACAGCATTTCTTCCGTTTTGCCACCGATTTTCTTAGCGGCAAACACCATCTTCGGCCGCTCAATACCGGTTATGTAATAGAAGTTGCGGTTTGGGACAAAGTGATATTCCTCATCCGCCGAGCGCGGCGGCGCTTCCCCCGCAAACATAATCGTCAGTGATTCATCCTCCAGTTTCTCGGCTAATTTCTCCCGATTTCGTACAAAGAATTCCTGATTCATGTTCATGCCCCCTGATTTCTTATTAGTTCGTTGCTTGCTTTCTTCGTTACCTGCGTCGTGAAACGAAGGGAACCTAAAGAAAGTATTCCCCATCGTCCGTTAATCTCCTGCCTTTGATTGACAAATTTCCAGATTATTAAATACGCTCTGCGTATTGGTTCCCAGATTTTATCTGATTTTCTTGATATTCCATTTCGAAGAATCTGGGCATCCGCCGGAAGGTTAACTGATTGCAGAGTATAAATCCTGCTTAAAGTTAAAATACCATAATCCGCCGTCTGCAATCCACCTGTATCGTTTTTTTTTGCCCACAAAAAACCCCGAAGGGAAACAAAACCCAACGGGGAGTCGATTTAGCCGAATAAGAAATATAGGGCTTCGAAAACCAATCCGGCGAGCACCGCCGTAATCGGCAATGTAATAATCCATGTGAGAACAATCCGTCGGGCCGCGCCCCATTTGACGCCTTTAAGTCGCTGTGAAGCGCCGACTCCCATGATCGAAGAAGCAATAACGTGTGTTGAACTTACAGGCAACCCCAGCTTTGTAAAACCGAAAATCACCAATGCCGAGGATAAATCCGCTGATGCTCCGTTGACCGGCCTGATTTTCATAATGCCGCCGCCGACCGTTTTGATGATTCTCCAACCTCCGATAGAGGTGCCTAGACCCATTGCCAATGCAGCCGAAATCCGGACCCACATCGGGATGTCCGTTGTAGAATGAAAACCGGCGCTGATCAGGGCCAAAGTAATAATCCCCATTGCCTTCTGTGCATCATTTGTGCCGTGGGCGAATGACTGAGCGGCCGCCGTGAAAATCTGGAAGATGCGGAATCCTTTGCTCGTCTTCGAAAGCGGGAAATTTCTAAAGATCACTCGATTGATGGCCATGATGATAAATCCGGTCAAGAAAACAAGAAAAGGCGAAACGAGCAACGCCACCAAAATAATCAAGAAGCCGTCATAATTCAAAACAGCGATTCCCCCGGCCGCAATAGCGGCTCCGGCGATTGATCCGATAATGGCATGGGAAGAACTGCTTGGAATCCCGAAATACCAGGTGATGAGATTCCAGGAGATCGCGGCGATCAAAGCCGCTAGAACGATAAACATGCCGTATTGCAACGAGAAAGGATCAACTATACCTTCCGTGATGGTTTTCGCCACCCCCGTGAAGGTGAGCGCTCCGATAAAATTCATCGAAGCCGCCAGAAGAATCGCGATTCGCGGCCGCAAAGCGCCAGTTGAAATGGCAGTAGCAACGGCATTGGCCGTATCGTGAAACCCGTTACTGAAATCAAAGGTCCACGCAAGCAAAACGATAAAGATCACAATCAAAAGTGCACTATCCATTCTACCGCTCCTTATGCATTCCTCATGATAATTGTTTCAAGGGTATTCGCAACATCCTCGCAACTATCCGAGATTCCTTCCAATAGTTCGTACATTTCCTTATATTGAATGACAATTAAAGGATTATTCTCCTTACTAAACAAATCTTTAATGGACACACGAAGAAGTTCATCACAGGTGGATTCGTAATCGTTAATTTTGATCGCATGCGGACGAATATCCATAAGCTTCTTTTTGCCAAGCAGCCTTACCGACTCATTGACCTCGTCTACCGCTTGATTGACATGTTCGACAAATTTCACCATGTATTCGTTCGGATCTGTAATGTTATACATTTCGAAACGCGAAGAGCACGCTTCCATGCCGTCAAGAATATCATCCATCTTCACAGACAGTTCCAAAATGTCTTCCCGCTCCAACGGGGTAATAAACGTTTTGTTCAAGGCCACGATCAGTTCGTGAATGTACGTGTCCCCTTTGGTTTCATATTCCTTCATCACTTTCGAGAATTCTTTAAGGTCACTTTCGTTGCGAATCTTGAAATCCTTAAAATACTGGGACCCTTCCGTAAGATTCCCTGAGATATTGGAAAGCATTTTGAAAAAGTCGTCCTGTTTCTGAGAAAAAAACACGCTTCGCACCTCCGTAATCAGTAGTTCGGATTAGAGCCGAAAACCAAGCTGGCTTGTACACAACAGACAAAAGAAAACCTTGAGGCAAAAACCGCGCTCTACAATGAATGTTCCTCGTCTGACATCAAGTCTCTTGCTCCGGTCCATGCTTTTTTGTACCTTCCCCATCATAGCAAAAGCTGTCGAATTTTAAAATTCTCTTGGTGTAAATTCTTCGTAAAGGTTTTGTAAGCGTTACCATTGCCGTTGGATTAATGTTCCTTTCATTCCAACAAAAATCCCGCCTGTTATAAACATGTAAATCCATTAACATTAACATGTTACTTTAGTCCTTTATTATTGACATTAACTTAGAAATCATCCTACGAATCTCCTATATTCAACAGGATCAAAACATTCACGAGGAGGAAAACAGGTTGGAAACGGGAAAAACGATTAAGAAGTTCATCACGGCGGGGACCTTTGCTGCGGGGCTCATGCTTGCGGTACCGCTTGTTTCGGAAGCATCCGGCTCAACAGCAACTATTAACACGCATCAACTTTTGACAATCGGAGATCAAGGACAACCAGTCAGATCTTTGCAATCCAGATTGAAAGGCCTTGATTACTACAGTTATTCAGTTGACGGCATTTATGGACCGATCACAAGAAGCTCGGTCAGGAATTATCAAAGAGAACACGGACTGGCGGTTGACGGAATCGCGGGGCCGAATACTCTGGGATCTCTATTTCACTCAAATCGGAGCACGAATCATGGTACTTCGGAATTGTTACAAGCAGGAGATCGTGGACAAGCTGTAACCCGTTTACAAAACAAATTACAAGATTTCGGGTATTATACATACGCTGTCGACGGGGTTTATGCGCCGATAACTGAAGACGCCGTTCGTTCTTTCCAGGCAGAGAATGATTTGGCTGTAGACGGAATCGCTGGCCCTCATACGCTAGGTGCACTGTACGACGGTGAAGTTGTTGCTGCTGCAGAATCCGGTTCTGGTGGCGGCGGGGCTGTTTCCGACATCATTGCTGATGCGAAAGCGTTAATCGGAACTCCTTATGTGTGGGGCGGTGACTCGCCAAGCGGGTTCGATTGCAGTGGTTTCATTCATTACGTTTTCGAGAAAAACGGAGTAAACTTGCCGCGAACAACCGCAGCCATCTGGGATTATGCCGATCCTGCGGGAGCTCCTGAACGTGGTGATCTGGTTTTCTTCGAAACCTACACGGACGGGCCTTCTCACGTTGGCATCTATCTCGGGAATGGTAAATTCATTGAAGCGGGTTCCTCATCAGGAGTCACAATCACGGACATGGATTACGACTACTGGAGCAGCCGTTATTTAGGAGCGAAAACAGTATTATAGCAACTCCGAAAGCCGAGGCCCCGGGTCTCGGTTTTTTTTACATAGTCCTTGGGATTCGAGAATTGAATTCTTGTTGTTTCGATTTGATCAACCATCGGCAAAGACTTATCAATAAAAAGAACCGGACAAAATCAGGCCCGGTTCTAGTCATCCTCGCTATACAAATTCAAAATCCTCAGCAGTTCAAAAAACAAACTTAATAGAATCGCGATCACTGTGGCTAACGCCATACCCGTTAAGGTAAATGATCCAATGTTGAATGCCGCGCCGCTGATCCCAATGACCAGTACAACTGAGGTCAACATCATATTACTCGGTTTGGAGTAATCCACTTTCGATTCAACGAGCATGCGAATCCCGGAAACAGCAATAACACCGAAAAGCAGCAGGGAAACACCGCCCATCACCGGCTCGGGTATCGATGAAATCAAGGCCGCCAACTTTCCGATAAATGATAACAAAATCGCGATGACAGCCGCACCCCCGATGACAAAGGTGGAATAAACCTTAGAAATCGCCAAAACGCCGATGTTTTCACCATAAGTCGTATTGGGAGTCGAGCCAAGAAAACCGGAAAGAATCGTAGAAACTCCGTTTCCAAGCATGGATCGGCCCAAGCCCGGATCCCGCGTCAAATCCTTATCAACTATATTTCCTGTTACAATCAAATGTCCCATGTGCTCGGCCATCACAACAAGCGCAGCCGGAGCGATCACCACAATTGCGGCCCAATTAAATTCAGGTGTGTAAAATTTAGGAACCGCAAACCAAGGTGCTTCCGCAACGGCTGAAAAGTCAACCATCCCAATGATCGCCGCCAAAACATAGCCGCAAACAATACCGGTCAAGATCGGAATAATCTTGAGAAAGCCGCGGAAAGCAACCGACCCGATAATGGTAATAAACAAGGTCGCCATTGACACAAAGACCTTTGCCGGAGTGAAATCCTCAGACGGCAAGATCCCTGCCATATCCGCCGCTGTAGGAACAAGCTCTAAGCCGATAACAGCAACGATAGCGCCCATTGCCGCAGACGGAAACACAACACCAATCCAGCCGGTGCCGGCGTAACGAATAATAAGAGCAATGATACAGAAGATCACACCTACCGCGATAAAACCGCTCAGTGCCGCATTATAACCGCTTGCGGACAACACCACAAATACCGGAGAAATGAAGGCAAAACTCGAACCGAGATAAGCGGGCACTTTCCCTTTACAAATAATGAGGTAAATGAGCGTTCCAATCCCGTTCATTAATAAAATGGTAGCCGGATTCACATGGAATAAGAGCGGGACAAGGACAGTGGAACCAAACATTGCAAACAAGTGCTGCAAGCTTAAAGGAATGCTTTGAGCGAGCGGCGGACGTTCATCCACTTGAATAACCCTGGACAACAATGACTCCTCCTTCAGCTTTCGACATATTTTTTTCATAAAACTCTTTTTAGTATAACCGAACAGCTGGACAAGGTAAAATGTCATGAGCGCTTGTCCTTATTGACAAGCGTAAGGCCGACACTTATATTGAAATTATTCGAAATATATTGAGGAGTTGAATAACATGCCAAAGGACTCGTCTCTGGAACAATTCGGTTATCAGCAAGAATTAAAACGCAGTTTGTCGTTTTGGGACTTGTTGATTTACGGTCTCGTTTTTATGGTTCCGATCGCTCCATTCGGGATTTATGGAGCTGTCGTTACCGGCTCGAAAGGGATGGTGGCACTTGCTTATTTAATCGGCATGGTCGGCATGGTTTTCACCGCTTTAAGTTACGCACGCATGTCCGAAGCCTTTCCGATTGCGGGGTCGGTTTATGCTTATGCGGGAAAGGGCATCAACCAATTTATTGGTTTTATCGCTGGCTGGGCTATTTTATTGGACTATATTCTTGTCCCTTCCTTGTTGTATGTCGTGAGCGCGACAGCTTTAACAGGCTTCATTCCCGGGATCCCCAGCTGGGTCTGGTTGCTATTATTCATTGCGATTAACACTGTGGTGAATTACTTCGGAGTAGAAATCACAGCCAAATTCAATAAAATCATTTTGATCTTTGAATTGCTCGTCCTTGCGTTGTTTCTCATTATCGGCATTTGGGCAGTCGCACAAGGTGTGAACGGGGCGGAGTTTTCATTCAGGCCTTTGTACAACTCCGATACATTCAGCTTTAATGTGGTGATGGGCGCGGTGTCGATCGCGGTCTTAAGTTTTCTGGGATTTGATGCGATTTCCACCTTATCTGAAGAGTCTAAAGGCGGCACTAAAGCTGTCGGACGGGCAACCATTTACTCATTGCTTATCGTCGGAGCACTGTTTATGGCTCAAACCTGGATAGCCGCCCTCATCTATCCGAACTATGAAAACTTCGAGAATCTGGGCACCGCCTTTTATCAGGTTGCTTCAATTGCCGGAGGGGATTGGCTGGGTGTTTTGACTGCTTTGGCCACCGCCATTGCCTGGGGCATTGCTGACGCTTTGGTTGCGCAAGCCGCCATCTCACGGGTGCTGTACAGCATGGCACGGGATCGAAAGCTTCCCGCCTTCCTTTCCAAAGTGCATCCGAAATATCAAACGCCTTATGCAAGCACATTGTTAGTTGCCGCCGTGTCTGTTGTCCTTGGCCTCATTTTCCTTAAGGACATTGCAATATTGACCTCTTTCGTCAATTTCGGTGCTTTGACCGCTTTTCTATTCTTGCATGTCAGTGTATTCATCCACTACATGGTGAAGAATAAGAGCCATGATTTCTGGAATCATCTTGTGTTGCCTTTAGTCGGCTTCCTCATTATCGGTTATGTTTGGGTCAGTTTGGCGCCTCAGGCCAAAATCCTCGGATTGAGCTGGCTCGCAGTTGGGGTTTTGATCGCGATTATTTTCGCTGTTCAAAAGAAAGATACTTCACTGGATCTTGATTAATAAAAAAGGAGAGGTAAAATGACTATCCATCAGCATTCACACACACATCATACCATCCATGATATGAAATCCCACATGCATTACGGCTGGGATCGGGATTTAAAACCAATCCTTGAGGTCGACCCCGGCCAATCCGCAAGTTTCGAAATCATTGAATGCTCCGGGGGACAATTGACGAAGAACTCCTCGGCTGAAGAGCTGAAAGAATTGGATTTCGATACAATCAATCCCGTGTCAGGTCCCGTTTACATAAAAGGGGCGAAGCCCGGCGATACCCTGGAGGTAGAAATTCTTGATTTTCGCTCGCTGGAATGGGGATGGACTGGTTGTATTCCAGGCTTTGGCCTGTTAACCGATGACTTTCCCGATCCGCTCTTGAAAACATATGATTTAACCGGGAATACCAAAACGGAATTTCTCCCGGGAATTGAACTGTTCATGAAACCATTTCCCGGCACAATCGGTGTCGCCTTGCCCGAGAAAGGGCAATTCAGTGTAGTTCCACCACGGAAAAACGGCGGGAACATGGATCTTCGCCATCTCACCCGTGGATCGAAATTGTACCTTCCGGTTTGGGTGGAAGGCGCGTTATTTTCAGTAGGAGATACACATGCTGCCCAGGGTGATGGAGAAGTTTGCGGAACAGCGATTGAGGCTTCAATGGAAATTAGCGTTAGATTCAAGCTTCACAAAGGGAAGTCCATCGCCGAACCGCGTTATTCCATTCCAGGGCCGCCAACTCCTGAAGCGGACAGCCGTGGATATTACGTTACAACCGGTCATGGCGAGGATTTGTTTAAAGCCTCACAAAACGCGATCCGTTATATGATTGAGCACCTTACTGAAACATATGGATTGAAACCAGGAGAAGCCTATATGCTCTGCAGCGTAGCGGTTGATCTTCGCATTAATGAAATTGTCGATCAACCGAATTGGCTGGTGTCAGCCTTCTTGCCGAACGCGATATTTAAATGATAAAAGATAGAACCTTTTTGGAATTGCTGAGATCAGTGACCGAAAGCGGACCGAAGAGCAAGATTCGGTCACTGATCAAGCCAACCAGCACCCGAATTCAATCCCTCCGAACGTTCTCCTTTTCCCCATTGCGGAAAGGGAGATTTTTTTCATGAACACCCAAGGGCGTTTCCCCATAAAATAAACCAGAATGCATAAAGGGTGTTTATTATGCCGGGAACCGTAGGATCGTTATATATCAACAGCGTGGCGAGCAGCGCCGTTATTCACATCGGGGACGCCAACAAAATTGCGCCAAACAGTGCATTGAAAACTTTCGCAGGTGCCGGCTCTTTCAATTCAGGTCACCATATGGATGTCAATAATCAGTACAGCATCACTCATACATTGGATGTTGATCAAATCGATACAAGTGTTATTGACAACGGTGGCAATAATGATTAATCCAAAGCCAAAGGGGGACTTTCATGTATCCTCACTACTATCAGCAACCTTATAATCTCAATCAATGGCAGAACCGCCGAATCGCGGAACTGGAGAAGAAAGTTGCCAGGCTTCAGGAGGACATTGAAGCTCTGCATAATGAACCGCGTATGAATGTTGAAAAGATGGAATACAAGTTTGATCAATTGAAAATAGAAAAACTCGACGGCACCCTCAATATCGGCTTAAGTCCCGGAATGGGCAAAGAAGTGCTTGATGAATTCTCCGTCGGGAACCAATCGATTCAGGCCGGTGCGGGAACCGCTCAATCCCCCGACATGGCCGAAAACATCCGTCGTGAGATTGCTCTTTATTTGGAAGGGAATGCCCGCAATGACCTATTGCGGATAGAAGAGGCGCAACAGCACCCCTTGGATGATCCCTACCGCCGGTTTATTCTGGATGATATTCGCAAACAGATCAATTCGCGAATCCAACATTATCTCAAGGAAATGAAACCCCAGGTTTCGGAAACTAACCGGGCGGAAGTTGAAGCTGGCATTATCGACAGAATCAGGCTGGATATTCGCAAGGGAATGGAGAACTTCCTGCAAACCTTAAAAAATGGAGGAGATACAAAATGAATTTCACAGTCGTAAATCGAGGTTTATCTGTCGGTGAAATGGAAGTTACTGGGGTGACGACCTCTTCGATCGTATTGGTGGGAGACGCTGAACAAATTGAGTGTTCTTCCATTTTCGACACGCCGCCCGAATCCTTAATCATTGGTCAGGTCACTTTTCCACAAGTTCCACTGACTTCCACATCCTAAGGAGGACATCTTCCATGCCGAAAAGATTGTCACTCGTTGATACTGTCGAAGTCAACAGCAGCGTTTCGAGCTCAGTTATTCAAGTTGGGGACAGTGTAAAGCTTACTCCGCGTTCCAAAGCTTTGGCTGTACAGAAGGAATACCCCATTTATCGCAGTGACGAAGGGGATTACACTGCCTTTGATGTTTATGCGCAAAAGATTCCTGAGGTTCCTTTCGAATGTAACGTGAAAATGTCTACGTACAACGAAGTGCCTGTTATCAAGGTCGGCAATATCCGAATCATGGGCATTGCCGCCTCAGGAATGCTACATGTGGGTTCAGCCCAAAGCACAGACGCTGAATCTCGCGTCCAACATTTTCGACATTTCTTCTTCCCGCCTTCAGAAGAGTAAAACTGCCCGAACTTCAAAATTCACGTGACATATACTAATAATCTAAATCAAGCAGCAAAGGATGTTTATTATGCCTGCCATCGTAGGGCCTATTAAAATAGACAATAACAGTGGCGTCATTGAATTTGGCGATACACTGGAAATCGACCCGACCTCAACGTCAAAATCTTATTCTGGAGCAGGGTCCTTCAGCACCGGAAATTTCCATTGGATCTATAGCGGATTTAGCCAAACGATCGTGCCGGATCCGGATCTTAAAGATTCCAATAATATTTCGTTCGGATAACGGAGGAAGAGCGGAAATGAACTTTTATATTACACAAGATATTAATATCCACTTCCTGAAAGTCGGAGGCATCACGAATTCTTCCGTCTTACAAATTGGGAGCGCGGGGTGCATCAACACTCTGGCTAATTTATACAATACGGGAGGATATACCGAACCGGCACCTGAATTGGAACAGCCGGGCGTTCCTTATAATGGACCGGAGCCAGCTACAGGTGCTCCGGTTGTTCCGCTCGGTTCCCCCTCCCCGTAATTCCTTCAATTCATTGGTCTTCCGGCACCTTCGCATATACGCACATGTCCATTAAATGCCCGTCGGAATGTTTGTCTTCATTTCTCAGAACGCCTTCAAGGGCATAGCCAAGCTTCTCCGGAATTTTCCGGCTTCCTGTATTCTTGGTAGCCACTCGAATTTCCACACGATTCGCTTTCAGTTCCCGAAAAGCAAATTCATTTACCGCCTCGGCAGCCTCGCTCATATAGCCCTTTCCAGCGGCACTGGTCCGCATCCAATAGTAAATTTCAAACTTGGGAATATCCCAATTGATATGATTCAGGCCGATGACGCCAAGAAAGTCGCGATTTTCTCGATCATAAATGTGGAAACGCAAATTTTTCCTTAATAAATATTTGCTGTACGCTTCGCGTATATTTTTCTCGGTATCTTCCACCGCTGGCACCTCTCTCGCAAAGTGTAGCCATGGCTTTAGTTCATCCACCGACTCTCGGATAGCTTCGTTGACTTCTTCCCCTTCACCCGGTCTTGGCACGTGAAGCCAAAGCCGATCCGTAGTGATCTCCATTGGAAAATTCAATAATACAGGATCCATGATTCCATTCCTCCATTTATTTCTCATTACATCCGCTGAATTTCCGGATATATCGTATTATGAAAGGTAAGACGATAAATGTCCGGGTTCATTAAATTGGCCCAATCCGAAAACCCGAAACGGAAGTCAAAATGATGCAGCATCAATGCCATTAAACCTCCGTGCGTAACAACAGCAATTTTATCATCGGAACTGTCAAGAAGCTCACGGAGCAAGCTGACCCCTCTCGTCATAGCTTCGCGCCCCGATTCCCCTCCCTCATAACATATGTCAAGATCTTCAAAAGATTGCTTTAGGCATTCTTGCCAGTCCTCAAGCGGGGCTCCGCTTAAGATCCTTTCTTTCAATCTTTGATCCTTCTCTACCGGGATTTCCTTTTGTTCGGCGAGAGGTTCTATAGAATCCACCGCTCTACTAAATGGACTCGATACAATCCGGTCAATTGGCTTATTCTTCAATTGCTTCGCCAGTTCTTGCGCTTGCCGCTGACCTTCAGCAGTCAAAGAGGCATCGGGAGCCTGTCCTTCCGCCTCGCAATGCCTAATCATATAAATTTGCTTCATGATCGTACTCCTTTATGTAAACGACCTTTCCTTATTAGTATTTCGGCTTTGCGCCAGGAAATCCTTCATAAAAAAATTCCGACTCCAATCAATTGGAGTCGGCATCGAACCCGTTTCTAAGTGATCAAGATCCTCCTGAAGAATTCACCGTCAATGATCAAGTCCGGAAGTACATTCTGAAACATAGAAACAATCCCCATGATTCCGGCGATTTCCGCAGGAGAGTAGTACTTTTCCAATATTGCACGATCAACGGTTACAGGATAGGGTAATGATTTGGTTTGCTGAACCGATTGCCAGAGCAGCCGCTCCCGAATCAATGTATATTCGGCCGATCCAACAAAACGACGCAAATGAGTCCAGGCTAATCGCAAAAATTGCGGATAATGAGCAAATGCCCGGTAGTCGCTGGAAGGTTCATAATGTCGATGCTTCTTGGTGATGTCCAATAACAATTCACCAATCGGCGGCGGAGCCTCAAGAATATTAACGAGATCCACAGAAGGAAGACCCGAAAGAATACCCGGGTTCAGGGTCCCTTTGACTTTCTTCTGGCCTTTGTTGGGGCGGACTGCCAGACTTTCAGCCCAGGCGCTTGCGATTAACAATAACTTCGGATTGACATAATTGAACATAAATACGGTTGAACGCAGACGATCCAAGACTCGTTTCTCATAGTAACGGGACCAATCAATACTTGGCACGTTAACAGTAAGATCAGGATAGCGAAGAATTTCAGCCGATCTCTTAGCTTCGAACGTTAACATATTGGGACGAATCTGTTTCCAGCCAATTGTAAGAAATTGTTCATACCCTGCCAAAGTCCGGAATATAAAATGAACAATGGGCACTTTTAACACATTTTGAATATCAGCATATACTGCCTTAAGTGAACCTTTCGCTTCGGATGCAAACACCTCGGGTACACCATATTCGTTCATTCCTGTTCCTCCAAACCCCGAAATTTGAATAAAGCCGGCCTTGTCAGTGTCTGTTTTCAGCAAGGAAACCACCCTGGCGGAGTCTTCTTTTCCATATAGATGGTGTCGTTATAAAAGTTATTCACTTCGAAATCTGCATATGTACCCAATGTTTAAAAAGTTTCTATTTAGCTCATCCTATACGAAATGGAGGTGTTGGTATGGGACAAAATGAAGAATGGCACGAACGCAGGAAGGAAATCCCGACAGACACGCCGTTGAATCCGGAAACCATGGTTAGCATGGACGAGAGCAGAGGGGATTTCGTCTTTCCGTATTCCGGTGAATTAGAAGGAACATCAGGCGAGGCGGAAGAGAAAAATCATTTCCGCGGAGAGGTCTCCAAACGGGAGAAGGAATAATTGAATGAAGCCTGTTCCTGTAATATGAAACAACCTGGCCTTTGTATGGAACCCACAACTTCATTTACTTATGTGTATAAAGAAGGTGTTTTACAACAAAACTGATGTTGTGAGACACCTTATTTTTGCAAGACAACAGCGTTCAATATACTAAATTGGGTGATATCGGTGAAATGGTTGTCTTCGTTTCGCAAATGGAAAGAACAAACAAATACCTCTGAAGAAATGGATACAAAGAAAACATCAGCTTCGTTAAAGAAAAATATTGACTTTATCAAAAAAGTATTAAATCATCCAAGCGATTTAAGATTGCGCGGAATCAATGAGAAAACGATTTTGGTCTATCTTGAGACCCTGGTCGACCAGGAAAAACTTCAAGAGCGAATTCTCTCACCAAGAGCAAGTTCACATGAAAACATAAAGGAGACCAAGTCTAAAGCCATCAAAACGGATGATCTCTATCAAGCCGTTAAAGCCATTCTTGAGGGTCACAGTATTCTAATTGAAAACGGGGACAAGCAATTGTATGTGTTCCCTACTACTTCCGCATATAACCGTCAAGTAGATGAACCGGATAATGAAAAGGTGGTCAGAGGTTCCCACGAAGGATTCGTGGAAAATATGATCATCAACATCAATTTAATTCGCAAACGCATTGAAAACCCTGACCTTTGTGTGAATTATTATAAATTAGGAAAGAAAACCAAAACCAATACCTCTTTGATTTATATGAAAGGTTTAGCCGATCCGGAAGTTGTCCACAAAGTAGAGCAACGCCTTAAAGCTATCACTTCCGATATGATTATGAGTCCGGGGTTCGTTGAAGAATTTATTGAGGATTCTTCGTTTTCCTTCTTCCCTCAAACTTTAAATACCGAAAGGCCAGACCGGGCCATGGCCAATCTTATGGAAGGCCGGGTTCTCATCGTTACAGAAGGAAGCCCGACTGTTCTGATTCTGCCGGTTACTTTCTTTGCTTTCTATCAATCGCCTGACGATTTCAACAGCCGTTGGATTCCGGCAACTTATATAAGATTAATGAGATTAATGAGCTTTCTGATAGCGATTGGTCTGCCTTCATTCTATATCGCTGTCGCCGGATACCACTTCGAGGTCATTCCGGACGAGCTTGTGTTGCCGTTGAAAACTTCTGTTAATGAAATTCCCTACCCTCCGCTATTTGAAGCGTTATTCATGGTGATTACGATTGAATTAATCAGAGAAGCCGGAATCAGACTTCCGACTTCGATCGGACAAACAATCGGTATTGTCGGTGGTCTTGTGATCGGGGACGCTGTTGTGATGGCAGGATTAATTTCGAACATCATGATCATTATCATTGCACTGACGGCGATTTCCTCTTTTGTCGTACCTTCTAACGAAATGAGTACTGCCGTCCGAATTTTGACATTCCCGTTGATGTTCTCAGCTGCAACTTTGGGGTTTGTCGGAATTGTCTTTGCGCTTATGTTTCTGTTAATTCATTTATGTAAGTTGGAGTCATACGGAACGCCATTCTTTGCGCCACTGGCTCCATTTAGATGGAAGGATCTAAAGGATACCTTTATCCGGCTGCCGTTGTGGTTGATGGATTTGAGACCGAATGATCCTCACCCGCAAAAAATGAGGAGAGCCCAAAAATCAAGGGGATGGAAGAATGATAAAAGGTGAAAACCATGTAACGACAAATCAATTATTCTTTCTGATTATCCAAACCCAAATCGGCGTCAGTATCCTTTCACTGCCCTACACCGTCTTTCTTGCTGCGAAAGGCGACGGTTGGATTTCCATGCTTTTGGCAGGAGGAATTACCCAGATCCTGATTCTTATGATCTGGGTCCTTAATCGCCGCTTTTATCATTCCACCTTGTTTACGATTGCCAAAAGAATCACGGGGAAATGGGCCGGAACGCTTATTTCTCTCGGCTATTTTGGCTACTTTGTGCTTACAGGAAGTTTAATTCTGATTCTTTTCAGTAGAACACTTAACGTGTGGGTTCTGCCAAAAACGCCTCAATGGATCATCATTCTTTTGATGGTAGCCGCGGGCGTCTACATAGCAAAGGAGAATCTGCGGGTCCTTGCGAGATTTTATACATTTGTATCCGTCTTGTTTGTCTTCTTGCTCTTCTTTATGGTTTTCACACTGAAGGACAGCAACTATCTTTATCTGTTGCCCATTGGGCAATCGGGGGTGTCGGGGATTTCGCAAGGTGTGAAAGCCGCGTTTTCTTCAATGGCTGGTTTTGAAATTTTGCTGGTCATCTACCCTTACGTACAAGGGAGTGCTACTCAGAAATTAAAAGCGGCTACCTATGCCAATTTGTTTGTCACGTTATTTTATACTTTCATTATTTTGACCTGCTTCATGTATTTCAGCCCTGCTGAAATAGCTCTCGTACCGGAACCGCTTCTGTACATGTTTAAAGCATTTAGTTTCAAGATTATTGAACGTATTGACCTCATCTTTTTGTCTATATGGGTGGTGGCTGTGACTACTTCCTTCATGACATATTTGTATTTGGCTTCCAACGGACTTGCCCATTGCCTTGGACAAAGGAATCACGCCCGGCTCGTACCCTTTACCGCCGCCATCATTTTCATCATTTCTATTATACCTGGTGAAAATGAGCTTGCCATCCGCTCCTTCAGTCAATTTATTGGCTCCATCGGTTTAGTATTTATCATTGTCTTGCCAGCACTTCTTTTATTAGGAGCCTATCTGTTCCGAATGAGAGAAAGGAGGATTTAATAATGAAGGTGATCATCTTGCCCCTTACACTTTGCCTTCTGGTTCTTCTCAGTGGCTGCTGGGACCAACGCCTGTTTAAAGACGCGAAGCTCGTTTTGGGGGCTAGTTTTGACCTCACTGACAACGGCAAATTGCTTACAACTGTATCGATTCCCAACATCTCGAAGACTAGTCAGGGACCGGGAAGGGAAACGGTTCAAATCATATCGGCTGTTGCCAATACTCCAAGGGAGTCGCGAGAGAAGATTAACCATAAAATATCCAAAAACTTCGACGCCTCCAAAATGAGAGTGCTCTTACTTGGAAAAAAGCTTGCCAAACAAAAGGTTTATCCGCTTCTGGATGTCTTCTACCGTGACCCGACAAGTGCTCTTAATGCTAAATTAGCAGTGGTAAATGGAAAGTCGAAAAACGCTCTTAACCTAACACTCAGTGGTGAAACAAAGGTGAGCACCTATCTTTCTGACCTTTTGGACAGCGCCCGAAAAACCACATTGGTCGGCGAAAATGAAAATATCCAGGGGATATGCGGAAAGATGCTTGATCCTGGATCTGATATCGTTCTGCCGCTCCTTGAGGTCAAAGAACAACAAGGTTTAATCAAAGTTGCCGGTCTCGCCCTTTTCAATGGTGACAAATATACGGGCTACCATCTGACCCCAAAGGAATCAACCCTATTTCTATTGTTATCCGGACAGAAAGGCGATCTCGCGAGAATAACGGCAAAGGTATTCAAGAACCGAAAACCTGACATCTATAATTACATTACGATTGAGGCCAAGCATATCAATCCGGATATACAGGTTAACGTAAATGCACAAGGGGAAATCTCAGCTGCCCTCCATTTAAATCTCAAAGTAAGAACCATTGAATATCCGAAAGACAAATTAAATACAGAAAAGGAAATTCGAGTGTTAGATCAGAAACTTTCAAAGGTCCTGACCAAACTTGCCAATGATGTGGCCGAGAAATTGCAAAAGGCTAATGCCGACCCGTTAGGAATTGGTCGACAGATTATCGCCTTTCATCACGACCTTTGGGATAAGATCGATTGGTCGAAGGAATACCCGAACATTCAAATGAATGCCGAGGTCAATGTTGAAATTCTCCAACACGGCATTATTAACTAATATGACCATTCAATAAAACATTTGAAAAAATCGGTGTTGGACCTCGTCAATTTTGTTGAACCCACATAATTTTCGGCACCAATAGCCAGAATAAAGGAAAACCAGGATCGGAGCTTATGATGATGCGGAAGTTCTTCATTTTCCTAATGCTGTTCTGCCTTATTTTGCCTTGTGTCCCTGCAGTGGCACAATCGAAAGCTGAGAAAGTCACTATTATTGTTAAGTCTTCTCAAGAAGCCGAGTTGAAGTCGACTCTGGCGATGTATTCGGATAAATGGGCACACGCCATTCGGTCAAGCCGACATTCCGAGACTTCACAGCCCCTCCCTTTCTCCGATATGTATTTAGCTTTCGGGAAGAAGAAATGGATCATCGGACGGAAAGGAAACTTCGTTGAATTACAGACGGGAAAGCAGTTGCTGTTGCCGGAGAAAATCCAAAAACGGCTGCTAAACTATGCAAACCAGTTGCGCCATAAACATTACGGTACATTGATTCCATGGAGTAAAGCGGAGCGACTGATCCCGCGGAACGCAAAATTTACCGTCGTCGATCTGATGACAGGCAAAAGCTTTAAAGTTCAGCGGCGAGCCGGTGATGCCCATGCAGATGTACAACCATTGACTGAACAAGATACGAAAATCATGAAGGACATCTATAACGGCCATTGGAGTTGGCGGAGACGAGCCATTCTTGTAAAAACAGACGGACGCACGATTGCCGCTTCAATGCACGGAATGCCGCATGGCGCCGGCGCACTTCAAAACGGATTTCCCGGCCATTTTTGCATACACTTTTGGCAAAGCAAAACCCACCGTTCGGAGAAGATGGATCCGGCTCACGAGATCATGATTTACCAGTCGTCCGGAAAACTTTACAACTATCTTGAAGAAGCCACACCATACGAATTAGTCGACGCTTTTCTCGTAGCGCTAAACCAACATAACAAACCATTACTCGAGATGATGCTCGATCAAGGTAATCCGAAAGAAACAAAGCGGCTTTTTGAACTTCTGAAAAGGGCCGAAGCCATTAACAACACCTCTTCCCTGAAGGAAAATGATGCTTTCACTCTTGTTGGGGTGAAGATTCCCGTCGAGGTCAGTATCTTTTGGCAAGGACGGGGTGAGACGAAGCAAACCCTGACCTTTACCGTTACCAGAAACGCCCCGGGAGAACGATGGAGCATAGATGTCAGCTCTCTCCTGAAAAGTTTAAAATAAGAGCCGTGGTGAGAAAAGATGAAATGGATTCGTTTGTTGGCCATCCTGACGCTCCTTATAAGCATTAGCCAACCTGTACATGCAGCGGAAAAACCAAATACGAAAATATACATCAATCTGTGGAAAAATCAGTTGTACTTGATCAAAAACGATGATGTCGCAGCGCGTTATCCCATCGCCCCGGGGTCTGATCAAACCCCTACCCCTGTCGGCCATTTCAAAGTGATCCGAAAGTCACCGGATTGGGGAGGCGGCTTTGGCTCACGTTGGCTCGGCCTTAATGTTCCCTGGGGAAAATACGGCATTCATGGCACAAACAAACCGCACCTTGTCGGAAGAAGCGTCAGCAGCGGATGTGTTCGAATGAAAAATAAAGATGTAGAAGAGCTTTATCCGAAAGTGCCTGTCGGAACACCGGTCTGGATTGACGGCCCCATATTCGGGCAAGGGGATTATCTGTATCGAAATCTGGCCAAAGGTTCGAAAGGGACAATCGTTATGCTTGTCCAAAACCGATTGCGTGCCGCAGGCTTGTATGATGGCGAAATTGACGGCATTTACGGAGAAAGTACCGCAGCAGCCGTGAAGAAATTTCAGCGGGAACATCATCTTCCCGTTACCGGAGGCATCAAAAAGAAAATGTATCGGAAATTGGGGTTGTTGGAATAAGAGGCTCGAATTACTATTGAAATCTATCCCGACGTTGAAGTCGGGATAATGATGATTTATATGCAGCCGATTACTCAGGAATCGACTTGTCATGATCTACATTACAGGCACTGAGCCAATTGCCGTCAGGATCTTTAAAACCAAATCCGCCAAATCCGTTTGGATCATCCGGATCCGCATTATAAGACCCTACCTCTACATCTTGTCCCTTCAGATATTCATAGAACCCTTTCAAATCCTCTGTATAGAAGTCAATGACACTATGTGTAACGCCGGTGTTTGAATTGAGAAAGGAAAGCCTGCTTTCTTCATGAGTTTCTACAAGAAAAATTGAGGGTGTGCCTTTCTTATTAAAGAGTAACATCGCGTTTTGGTCACCTTTGAAATCAAGATGGAGATTCAATTTCTCAGTGTACCATTTCACGGACCGGTCCAAATCCGAAACCGGAATTTCCACGGTGGCGATTTTCGAGATTTGCGGTTTTGACATGAAATTATTCACCTGTTTCAAGGGTTTTTTTCATACTGTTTATCGTACCGACGTGCAGGTTCTCATGGGCCATGTGAAAAACAAACATTTCTCCCAGGGTGGTCATATGCAGAAACGGCTCTTCGAGCGGATCCTCCAAGTGCCCTTTACACGCTTCTTCAATCTGTTGCGGCTGCTCTTCAAGTCGCTGAATCAATTCATCCATCGATGGCGGTTCTTCAGTCCAATCGGCAGGTTTACTGCCTCTCGGAAACATAAGGTGATAGGATAACGGCAGTTGCCTTTCCATTCCCACTGCAGGGAACATCGTATGGTCCCACCCTGCCAGGATATGGCCTGCGTTCCACCGAATATTGTTCCGAAATCCATTCGGGATTTCATCAACAATCCCATGGGGAACGGTTTTAAGAAGCTCTACTGTCCAACCACGCCACATTTTCATTTGCTCAAATAATTGTTCTTCCTTCATCTTCATTCTCCTTTCAAATCTATATTAAGTGATTTTTTGAAGATCTCTCATTATAGGGTTGGGGCCGCTACTTTTCTACGCCTCACACCGAAAATATTGCCTTCAGGGTCCTGAACCCGACAGGAAGTTTCTTGAGGAGTCGAATCAATTTCAGAAACGCTCGCCCCCATCTTTTTTAAATAAGAATGCGTCTTCTTCATATTGGCGGTGGTAAATTCAAAATAACTGTTTTGCCGCGGGGTGAAATCATCTACTTGAATGAGAGTCACAATCGTTTCTCCGTTCCCCACTTTCAAGTCCGCTCCTTGCTTCCAGTCATTTAACAATTCCAGCCCGGGCAGATGAAGATACCAGTCTAGGGTATTTCGCAAATCCCGAACGAGGATAAAAACCGCTTCAATCCGTTCGAATAAAGAAATGCTAGTTTCCGTGATAGGCTGATAGAACATAGAATGCTCTTTTTCATAACAAACACTGAGAACATTTCCGTCCAGGTCCCGAAAAGCGAAACATTTGAGAAAATCTGCATCGAGGACATCAGTCACCCCAACTTCTTTGTCTTTGAGCATCAAATGAGCGAGTTCGGCATCCAACGTATTGAAATTAAAATGCGTGACCATTCCCTTACGATGCAAGTAATTAACGGGGTTAAATGGTTCAGCTGCCTTAAGGATCAAGACGGTTTCTCCTCCGCAAACCTCGAGTTCCGCTTGAGCTTCATCTTTCCGACAAACCCGCATTCCCAGTTTCTCTGTATACCAATCCGCTGATTTTTGAACATCTTTTACCGGAACACACACTGTTCCGATCTTTTCAAATAAAGAATTCATGGATTACCCGCCTTTTCTAACCGGTGAATAAACTTTGATTCGATTATGGGTATTATCCAAATCTTCTAAATTAGTCCATTCGCCGTTGACATTGTAAACCTCAAAATAATAGGCAGCATCGAAGTACTCATATCCTTTTTCCTGTAGCCACGTAGTCGTGAAATCATACGCATTCCCTTTGTTATTCATTGAATCTTTCTCATATGTACAAACGGCATACAGTTCCGGGTCTATCGTGATGTTGACCATTCCATAAGGCAAGTTCTCGAAAGGATCCACTTCCACACAGACATAAAAATCGAGAGGTCCCGGATTGCCTTTATAGTTTGGCGGTGATATTCCGTACAGGACATCCGGATTTCTCACTCCGCGAATTTCATGCATCCGCTCTTGCAGCTCTCTGGCTGCCTGTTGGATTCGAGCATTGAGGTTTTCCATCTCATCGATGATTCGAATTCCGACAACCTTAAACCTTTCCACTGGTTCAAGTCTCATTTTCATTATGTTGTCTCCCTTATTTTAAAGGTTGTACCCTTCGGTTTACTTTCTCATCTTCAAAGGAAAACCTTATGATTTTACTGGAATGAGAATTTCCATTTCGCCGCTGAAGTTCTTACGATCATAGCGCTCATCATAATGTTCAAGAACGTGCCCAACCGGCAGCTCTTCGTGTCCATGTTCCGACATCCAATTATAAAGAGCGGCATAGGAATGATGAATGTTGGGATTGACCGGACCTTGATGGCTATTTACCGCAAATTTGCCGGCTGGAATGGTGTCTGTTTCAAAATCTGTTGGGATATCTTCGAAGCTGCTCACTTCAACACAAACCAGATAACCGTAATCCGCCGCCTCTGCATTCGCGTTGTTTTCATCTTCTGCCAAATGGATTCCAATCCTGCCGCTGGAGTCAACAATATTCGGAATTCCATCAAGACACTCGTCCAGCTTGTCAAATACCTTCGGAATCTCGATCGAGAATTCTTCCAGAGTATCGCATTGTACCCGTAACCCGGCAACTTTCGTTTCTGGTCTTTTAATTAACTCACACACAGTTCCTCAACATCCTTTCAAAAGATTTTACTATTCCGGCCAACCACCCCATACATGGGATACATGTCCGTCAGGATCTTGAACTGTAAAATTATATCCGCCGTCTTCTTTGAAGATCATTGGACCGACCGGCACATTTTGTTCCTTTAACGAATTGTAGAAATCTTGAATATCACGAACGGTGAACTGAATAACGGCATTGACATTGCCCAAAGTATCACGAAAGGTCAGGTCTGGAATGGTCTCAGATTGAATGAGCCCCAGGGCGATGTTCCCTTGGAATTCCATAAAAGCCGCCCGATCCGCCGGATTATAAGGAAACGAATAGGTCATCCCGAGTACTCCTTCATAAAAATCAGCTGATTTCTTTGGATCCTTAACGGGGATTTGAATATAGGAAATCTCATACGGTTTCTTTATCGACACAATGGTCCCTCCAATTTATTAAGGTCTAGTTCAAACCTATCTTCCGCCTTCAACAAATCCGATTTCATTACCATCCGGATCAACAAAGTTAAACCAACGGAAGGCTCCAGTATCCGTGATATCTGTAACTGAAATACCCTTTCCCTGTAAATCACGGTGGACTTTCGAAGCATCCTGGATTTGAATGTTAAAAGGTATATGTGATTGAGGGTAACGATTTGGGGTTTCCACTAAATTAAACCACCGCGGATGGTCCCGGTCTTCCCCGTTCTTGTGGAAACCATACCGGAACGGATATTGCGAATGAAGATCTGTTGCCAAATCAAATTCGCCCCCCAGAAGTGCTTGATACCATTCTATGGCCAGCTCGATGTTACTCACAGGCAAGAAAATAGCATCGGGGCCAACGAACTCTCCCGGACTTATTCCCTTTTCTGTCCAACGGCCTACAATCCCAATCCAGTTCCCGCTCGGATCCTTGAAATCGAAACAATCCATGTCTTCATATTGAACCAATTGATTAAGCTCAACGTCATTCTCTTCTAATGATTGATAGCAGGTTATCACATCTGGCGTATAAAAGTTAAAACGAATATGATCACTGTGGTTGATAGTCTCACGCTCCATCATCACCATAGCACCGGAATTAAATCCTACCCCGGCGGCGTTCCATCCGTTTGTATCCCGCCAATTCACTTTGATCCCAAAGTGTTTCTTATACCATTTCAATGATTCTTCCAAATTGAATACAGGCAAAAAAACGGCGTCGATATACTGAATCATCCTGCCATCCCCCTTTTTCTCGGCACCTTAGAACCGATTCAATCCCACTTTGTAAACATCAATGTATTCCCGTCAAGGTCTCTGAAGCTGAACTCCGAATGGTTCGAGTGTCGGTTCAACTCTCCGATGATGTCCACTCCGTTTTCTTTCAACCTTTCAAAAGTCGCCTCAATGTCCGGTGTATCGAAAGTGAAAGCAGGGGGTGCCAGCGATGTAAAGTCCTCCTTTTTCACCAGATGCAATACATAATTCCCGTCTACTTCCAAATCAACGAAGTGATCAAAGTCATGTTCCCCTATCGTAAACCCCAGTTGGGAATACCATCTTGCAGACTTATGCAGGTCACGGCAGTAAACCAAAATGCCGTTAACACCCTTTCGAATCATCTCCATGCCTTCCTCCCTTCATCTATTTATTTCTTGTGTTCCTGGCAAACCATCAGGACATTGCCGTCCGGATCTTTGAAGGTGAAAAATGAAACATCGTCGTATCTTTCAATTTCCTTGAAAATCTCGACATCGCGGCTTTTCAAAAATCGATAAGCTTCATCGACATCGTCTGTGTCTAACATCAGCAATGTTTTGTAATCATCGCCCTGCAAAAAGCGGTTGGCATCCAATAAAAGGTCTGACCCGCCTTCTGTTGGAATATTAAGCACGGGAGCATTATGATTTTGGGCCATGGACACACTGAATAACCCTTCGTACCACTTGACGGCTCTCTCCATATCGGTGACATTAATAAAAATGGCTTTAATCCGGTTGTGGATCGGGGTCTTTTCCTCCCGGGCAAGGGGTTCTCCTTCATAATCACTTTGCGTGACCATAAGAACATTGCCGTCCGGGTCACGAAAACGAAAGAAAGCCAATCCGGGATGGGGATTCTCGGGTTCGGACACAATTTCCGCCTCCAGGTTTTTGACGTGTTCATACGCCGCCTCAATATCCTTGGTTTCCACCATACATAAATTTTGCTGACTCTCATCCCAATCAGGATGTTGCTTGTTCACACTGTTGTCATCCAAAAGCAAACCTGTTCCACCTTCAATATCGACTCCATAGACGGGGCCTCCATTAAGACGCTCTTTCAATACCGGCAGCCCAAAGATCATGCTGTAAAATACCACTGAATTCTTCAAATCACTGACGTGAATAAAGGCGCAACTCACACGCGGTTGTACTGAACTTGTTTGATTGGCTTTTGTCATTTGGCAGATTCCTTTCTATTTAAAGTGTTGTGAAGTTCCTTCAATGCATCTAAAACATTGATTTCGGCATCTTTCTCTCTTTTCAAAAGGGCTGCCGCCTTACGGCTTGTTTCATTCACACCGACAGGTTCCATCGGCTGTCTCCACGGATACAGTTCTGACGCTTCTTCTAATAATTCTGCAACGTCTCGGTAAGCTGCGGTTGCCCGGTCCAATGAACCATCAGCATTGCCTTCCAAATGTTCATGGACTTGTTCAAGAAATCCCGGTGCATGGCTCCGCGCCTCACTCCATGCACTCAAGTTATAACCAATGTGTTTTCCTATCGCGGTGCCTTCCTCAACGGCTTGAATCAAATGATCGTAAGCTGACGAACCTCCATCAAAACCTCTGTAGACCCAAAGACGTTCAAAGGAAACGGCTAATACAAAAGAAAGCATTTGTTCAAAAGCCCTCGCCGGGTCTTCCTTCGGTCCGGGTTCAACCCAATGAAGATCAATGAAACTTTTTGTGGGTACGACATTACTTTTATTCCGTTGGTCTTCACACCTTTCACAAGGGCACATGCTTTGACCCAGCAGTTCCCAAGGAATGGAGCGAGTTCCCCTTTGATGCCAACCATGCGTTAGGTAACCGGTTTCATTATAGCCGAAAACAATGGCATGCTCGTGCTGTTCCTCCAATTCAAAGCTGAAACACGGATATCCGCTATCTATGGCGCGGCGTGCTTGCGACCAGGCTGATTGGATTAACCCTTCACGATCATGAGGATCTTCAACACGGTGGATGCCCTTGACTCGGATCCCCAGATTTTCGGCGAGGCGAAATACCATACCTGGCTCATAGCCATACGCTACAGCATCTGTAGACACCTTTTCATCAGTGACGATGAGAAAAGCAATCCCGGTCATTCCGTATAACCAATCCTCGGACACGTCGATCCCCAGAAAATCGAGGCTGGCCTTCAAACTGCCGATGAGCGTATGGTCACAATAAGAAAATTTCAGTTCATCCAATGTTTTGCCTGCCATCATCTCTCCCCTTTACTGAAACGGATGATAATAAGGTGATTGTGGTTTATCCCGAACTGCACTGAAGGGATTCCCATCAGGATCGAAAAAATCAAACCCTTCCATGGGACCGTGATCTTCAATCTCAGTCACTTTCACACCTCTACCTTTCAGAAATTGATGCATTTCCTGGACATTTTCAGGTTCGAAGTTGTAATAGCAGTTCTGATAACGCGAGGAAACTCTGAACTCCGTTGGTTGCTTCGTCTCCACCTTGACTAGCCCCAGGCCGGCTTCCCCATTTTCAAATGTAAAGCCAGCACCGGCACCTTCCGGCCAGCGATCAACGAGCTTTAGGTTCAAGCACTCCATATACCACTCAATTGACCGTTCCAAATCGGTAACCGGAATGAAAATTCCTCCGACACGCAATTTCAATTTAACCCCTCCAATATTTCGCACCCCATTCGGGATTAATCAATATGTTCCAGCGCAATTTCCTTAAAGGTCACAACGTTGAACCGGTTTCCGCTCGGGTCATGGAAATCGAAAAAGCGCATCCCGTCTTCACTTTGAACCTCATCAGGCTCGACTCCCTCATCGGAAAGGTATTGATAAAATCCATCTACATCTTCTGTGTAAAAATTAAAATGGACAGGGGAAGGCTTTCCGGCTTCCTCACTTTTGTAAAGGGATAACCCGGTTTTCAACGGCCACGGTTCGTTAAATCGAAAACCGATGTTGTCTTCACTTCGATAAACCACTGTTAAATCAAAAACTTTTTTGTACCATTCTTCCGATTCCTTAATGTCCTTGACAGGAATGAAAATACTGTCCACTCGCTTTATGAATTTCAATGCGCCAACTCCTTTCAACTCAGTCATTTTCACCTTCCACACTACTTACGAAGAAACCGACCGAAAAGATACGGTCGATTTAGAAAAAGTTTTTATTTTTTTGGTGGCCAAAGTTTTTTACCGATAACTAGAAACTGTACCCATTAAGATGTGCGGGAACATCTAATGCTTCTGCCGCTGCCGTCAATAAATCTTGACAGAAATAATAATCTTTCTTTTTGACGATTTTGCCGTCTTCAATTTCAAGTTCGATCAGGTCGTACAGCACTTTCTGACCCTTCTTCTCTCCCATTACGGCAAATACCGGCTTGTTCCACAATACCTTTACATCCGTTTGCATAGGCATCGGATCTCTGGACCAGTCTTCCAGTGAGTTCTGACGAACGACGTCTTTTCCGTATTCTTCTGCGATATGAACGATATCGCACACTACGCGATCATCCATTAATTTGGCAATTGCATCCGGATCTCGGCGGTTAAAGGCTTCTACATAGGCTTCAACGACAGCAGTTTCCCCCTTGCTAAATGCCGGCGTATCTTCGTTCTGAAAGAAAGTTTCTCCGGTTTTCTCCTCTAACTTTTTCCGAGCTCTGTGCAAGAGTGCCTTAACCGTGCCCTCTGTTGTTCCAGCCATTTCCGCCACCTCACGCGCTTTGAAATCAAATACCTCTGTTAAAAGAAACACGACTGTCTGTCGCGGCGATAAATGCCTGACAAGAAATTCGATATTTTCCCTTGCCTCGAACGGGTCCGTGTCCCTATCAATGGAATCTTCTTCCTCCCAAGGTTCATCAACCAGACGCTTCGCCTTTCGACATTGATTCAGCCAGGTGTTGGTGGCGATTCGAAATAGGAAAGCTTTAGGAATGGTTGGTTGCCACAGTTTCGGAAGTGTGGCATAAGTCTTCATCAGCGTCTCTTGAACAAGATCCTCCGCCTCCCATGGCGAACCTGTCATCATCCGACAATAACGCCACAACGCTGGGCGATGGGGCTCCACCAGCAACTGAAATTCTTTCTCCAGATCTCGTAATGGATGGCTGAGTTGGGATAAGTCTTCTTTTGTCACTTTTCATAACCTCCTGCAATGCTTCATTCACTAGATAAACACATTACTCTTGGAAAAAGATACGCTGACTGCTAAGAAAATTTTATTTTACCGGAAAATAAAAGGAGATTTCTGATTCGGGGTTGTCGCGGCCATAGAATTTCCCATCATAGTATTCCATCTCAAAGTTGTTCCCGAACTCATATCCCGACTTCGGGAGCCATTCTCGGTAGAAGTAATCATAGGCTACGCCGATACCCGAAATTTTCCCTCTGTAATGAATCACAGCATATTGCTGCTTAGGGAGTTCTGCGCTTTCCATATCTTCAGGAAGACTTTCAAATTGATTCACTTCGACACCCGCCATGTATTGAAAAGGCTCCCCGTGTTTCCAATGATCCGGAAAAGTCATGAGGCCAAATTTGATTTCGGGCTTGATGCTGTGTTCAATTTGAGAGCTTGCTGCATCGAACCGATCCCACAGCTTAGAGATATCATTTGTCGAAGGGTCGCCGTCCCCCTTTGTCTTGATGGCAAGGCCGACCAGCTGAAATGCCTCTTTTTCAACAATTTTCACTTCCATTGATATTGCCTCCTTGAGAATTGAATACTCATCCTACTAACGAGAATAGGAAAAAAAGTTACGGCTGAACAAAAAAACTCCCAGACTGCAGCAACCCACAGCCTGAGTACAATACTTTCAATTTTTTAATCGATCATACATTTCTTCCAGAAGCTCGACGCCTTGTTGTTCGGCCTGTTTGGCTTCGGACAACAGCTGGATCGCTAGTTCAGCCTCCACTCCCTCGTTCGGGCTTCCTCCATCAGGAAACGGAAACTTACCCGCAAGCTTTTCCAATGAATCTTTTCCCTTTTTGTAATGAGCCGCAGACCGAGACGCTAAATGGCGTACAGTTTCCTCATATTGAACGTCTTCTACAATCCCGCTTAAAAAATCAACCGCATACCTTCGGGCATCGGAAACGACTAATGTGTTGTAAGCATTCCCGAACGGGTCGACACTTCGATTAGAAAATGCCTGAATCCATGCGTCATAACCGGCCAGCCCATTTTGATAGGGTGGCTTTTCATGCTTATGTTGCCTTTTGTGTGCATGGTTCAGAATCATTTCCAGCGCGCCTTTTAATGAACTGGTTTTATCTATAGGGATCGAATCCTCAATCGTAAGAACAAACAATTCTCCGATTTGTCCTCTTCCTAATTTTTCGTAGTCAAGTTCTCCTTCTTTTTCGAAATCCTTCGCCATGAGGATTTGCTTATCATCGTCATATCCGTATAGCAGGCCAAACTCGGGGATAAACAAATCCCATGCAATCGCGGGAACACCTCTATCGATACTTTTTTGAACTAGTTCAATTGCCTCGGAAAGCTCATTAGGTGTCGGTGGTGTGAAATTAGGAGCTCCTCGATATGCAGTTTGAAACCCCAGGTTTCGAAGTCCTTCCGGAAAGATATCTCTCCATTCATACCCGGTTGGCCCGGCTACATCTACATTTTCCGCGTTAATGTTAATGCGGAATGCATGACTGGTGAAACCCATTACTTCGGCGAGCGACAAATCCTTTTTGTCGGTATACTGTATTGCGGCAAACATCGATTGTGCTGCTGAAGTACACGTCATCGGCCTGACATCTTGTTTGGTCATCTGCTTTCCTCTCCTTGAAAGAATTCGATCGGTTTTGCCAAAGTCTTCTTCGAGGGAAATTTCTGTTCTTTTCGCCTTCTGACAAAACCATTGAGATGGACACGAATCCGCTCCCGTTGCACTTTCCTCCTGGAACGTGAGAGGATATTGTAAACATTGCCGGTTTGGGTTTGAAATAATTGTGCGATTTCAATGGGTGAAAGTTGCTGGAAGAAAAAGGCCTCAAAAACGCTTCGTTCCCGTTGGCTTAAACAATGGAGAAGCTCATGAATGCCACGGATCATTTCCTTCTTCACCAGCCGAACAGCCGGATCGAGACTTTCATCGGCGTCCACCGAAACAGTAAGTTGGAATAAAATTCGGTCAATATCGCTCGATTCGCTGCCATTTTGTTCTTCGAGGGCTGAAAACGGACTTTCCTTTCCGTATTGACCGCCCCGCCTTAGCTTCATGTATGCCTGGTTACGGACAATTCTATGAAACCAGGGCACAAATCGGTCACTGTCCATAAGCTCTCCAACATGAAGAAAAGCCCCTATCAAAGCGTCTTGAACAATATCATCAGCCAAATGAGCGTCATTAGCCAAAGTACTTGCCCAACCGTAAGCTTTGGCGCGGTGCCGGCGTACCAATTCGCCGAAAGCTTCGCGGTCTCCCGACCGAGCTCTATCTACAAGCCCTTTATCCCGGCCATCATCCGATTTGAAACCTCTCACTTCCAACAATTCCTTCCCCACAATGCCGCCTCTTTTTCGTGCCATAATCTACAGATGCCATAGCTTGAAAAAATCTATCATCCTTTCTGAAAAAAATGACTCATCGTGACCTGCTCCCTTTCTTAACCGTCATTACCACCAAGAGGCATAACATTGTCATCAACTTTTTTCTAACAGGATTTGGACGCTTTACATTGAAATGTGCCCCCTGTTTGATGGTTATCCCCTCTTTTTTTATAATCTAGCGCTTTTCCTTCACAATTTCTATTTCATTTCCGTCTGCATCCTGAAACGTGAACTTCTGATCGGACTTCTGAACGATATGTACTCCTCGGGAACGCAAAGTTTCATAGTCTTCCTCGATATTTGAACTTAATATACTATACGCCTTGTAGGTGAGAGGGAAAAATTCAGGCGTTTCCACAATCGCCATCCGGCTTGATCTTGTCTGAAATGATTCACTGCTGACAGGCGCATATCGTATCGTCAATTCCTGGACATATTCCGGGGTCTGGCCAATGTAACCAGCACCTCCGGTAACACTGAAAAAGTGAAAGTCATAATCGAGCTTGTTTCGGTACCATTTAATGGCATCTTCCAAGTCTCGGACGGTCAAGAAGGTTCCGCCCACTTGCATCTGGTCGGTTGCCCCATTCTTTTCCTCAACTAACCCGATCCGGTTTCCTTCAGGATCATAAAAGTCACAGCAATACATTTCTCCTTCATCAATGACATCCGTTACGACACTCCCCTTCCGCATTAATGAATCACGGACGGCTTCAATCTCATTCGTATGGAAGTTAAATGGAATGTGAGAATAGCGATTGACATGATCAGAGCCGATCAATGTGAACGAAGTCTCCGAAAAGGCAAGTTCCGCTGCTTGACGGCCGTCCACTTCGCCTTCCCAGGATTTTGTTAAACCAAACTGATCCCGATACCATTTTGCTGTGTCCTCAAGGTCTTTCACCGGTAAATAAACCTTGTTGAGCTGCAAAAAGTTCATTCTCTGCCTCCTCATTTGGCACAGCGACAACAGGAGGTCACTATGTTGCCGCTGCTTATGGTAACTTCACTCTATTAACGAGACTGGCATCAAAAAAGATACGCATGGATTAAAGAAAATTCAGGCCTTCGCAGTAACAGTGAAAACATTGCCATCGGGATCCTGAAATTGAAAAGAAAGGATTTTCCCGCTCGAGACCCTTTTGACCTCGACCCCATGATCCTGAAGAGAAAGATACGCTCGGCTCACGGCAACAGCATCATGTTGTTGGAACGCTTCCAAGAATATTTCGACTAGTTCGGCCGCACTCTTTGATTTCAAAAGGATTTGTTCCCTTTTTTCCTCTATTTTCACCTTTTTCAACGTTGAACGGGCACGGTGCAGAGCTGCCTTAACCGCCCCTTCCGTAACCTCCATCATGGCAGCCGCGGATTTAGCGGAAAATCCGAATACATCCATCAGCAAAACAATGGCCACCTGTCGCGGAGGCAACCGGTAAATAAGAGTCTCCAACGCCTCACGAACCTCAAATTCATACTTATCATTGCCATTGGCAAATTGTTCATCTTCATATGTATCTTCCGGAACTTTGTTCCTTCGACAATGGTCAATCCATGTATTCGTAGCAACACGAAACAAAAAGGCTTTCGGTGCGGGATGGTTCTCTAAGACAGATCCGGATTTAAAGGCCTTGATTAACGTTTCCTGTAAGAGGTCGTCCGCATCCCAAGGGGTTCCTGTCATCATACGGCAATAACGTGACAGATCGGCATGATAGGATTGAATGGCGGCCGTGAACTCGCATTCTTCGGAAACCTGTTTGTCAAACACACCAGCCAAGTGATCTCCTCCGTTCTCCATTTCAAGGCAAAAATGGATTTCATCATTAATTTGATTATACCAAGAACGCCTGTCGAAAAATAGGAAAAATAAAGACTGACTGGAAATCCCCAGCCAGCCAGCCGTCATCAACCATTCTTTTATTTTTCAAGGTAATCTTTCAACTTTGTTTCCAGTAGTCTTCTCCAGCCGTTTTCGTAGTCCTTCCGCCAATCCGAGACATGCGGCCCGACTACCGAATGGGATAATTTCAATTGGGTTGTACCTTCGTCCAGTTCTTCTAGCTTATACTGATAATGGCCTTTAACCGGACCCGGCATTCCCAAATTTCCATCCAACCAAATTTCACTATCCGGAACAATGTAGGTAATCATTCCCCACAATGCCGCCTTTCCGTCTTCACCTGTCTCAATAAACTTACCGCCCAACCGCGGTTCCACTTCCATTACGGAATCCTTAAACAAACGTTCCGACCACCATCCGTTAATTTTATGGGTCAAAGCATGAAATACGTCTTGTCTGGGGGCCTTAATTTGCACTTCCTGTTCGATTTCAAACAATTGGTTCTCCAAGTTTTCAGCCATTATCTTCTCCTCCTCAGGGTTTTCGGAAAGTTCTCTGACATTCAATAGAGATTCAGCCATGAGTGAATCATAACCATTCAGCCAGCGTTCCTTAATCATTTGCAAAGGCATGACATTCAAATAATTGTAGCGTTTACGCCCCTTCTTCCTTGCCACAACAAGGTTTGCTTCCACAAGTGTATTCAAATGTTTCATGACAGCGTATCGGGAAACCTCTGTAAAATGGTCGCTTACCTCACCGGTTGTCATAGGTCTTGCAGCCAACAAATCCAGAATTGATTGTCTGTATGGATGGGCCAACGCCTTGAAAACCTCCGTTAGTTGCTCATTCACGTTCAACCTCCTCTATTCAAAAAAATCGTGTGACTTATAAGTAACATTTTATATGTGACCTTATTGTAACATATAGAGCATAAAAAGCAACCCGCAGCACAAGGGTTATGATTTTCAGCGCAAATCACTTAAAATAAAGAAAATACAGATGAAAAGACACGGCGGGTAACGAACCAAACGATCTCTTTCACGCAGTTAACGAAACCACGAACCATAGAAAGGCGGAAACAATTTGGGAAATGACCCCCGCAATCCAAAACAAAAAATCAGCTGGCGACAAGCGATCATCGGCTCAATTGTATTCCTCATTTTTGCGGTCGGCATTTATTTTACATCTGAGAACAAAGGAACACCACCTGCGAACACAACGCCGCTAGCAGAGCAGAATCATGAAAGCCAAACCAATAAATCGATTGAGAACGATCAAAAGACAAAAACCTCCGCCCCATCGAACCAACAAACATTCAATCTCATTGATATCGACATGATAAGCGAAACAACAGGATGGAAATTCGCAACCTCGAAAAGAACAGTGGACATTCTGAAAACCATTGACGGCGGGGAACATTGGAAAGTTATGAAGACCATTACCGGCGGATATCCGGGAATGACATCCGCATTCTTTCTGAATCCACAAACAGGCTGGATCGGCTATACCCCTAACAAAGGATCCCATCAAATCCACCTTTTGTTCACTCAAGACGGTGGAAAAACATGGGGCCAAACCAATTTCAAAGACAAAGGCCGAATCATACAAATTCATTTTCTTGATTCGAAGAACGGTTGGGTTCTCATTAGCCCTGGCCTCGCGGCGGGAAGCGAAAGAATTGAATGGTTCCACACTCATGACGGAGGACAGAATTGGACGAGTACAGCCATTGGTATGCCGCAACAATCCGATTCTACAATTCCTTTCGGCGGGGACAAAACCGGCTTTCGTTTCATCAATGAAACAACCGGATGGCTCACTGGATTTGATGCATCAGGTAAGCCCTATCTTTTTGCGACACATGACGGCGGTAAGACGTGGGAACGGGATTCATTGCCTGTCCCTCAGTCTATGGAATCTGCCTGGATGACAACATTCCCACCGGTATTTTTCACAAAAAAAGACGCGGTTCTGCCCGTCAGAATTAGCTCAGACAAACATAATATCAGCATGCTGTATTATACAACGCACAATGCCGGGGAAAGTTGGGAAGTCTCTGGCCAAATTGAGCAGAAACCCGGTTCCCGTCGTCTCGTTTACGACTTTCTTGACTTAAATCATTGGTACGCGGCAGACGGCAACCACTTCTATTTCTCCGCAGACCAAGGCAAACATTGGATCCGTGAAAAGCTGGGAGCACCGGCAGTTGAAGCGACCACGGATCTTGAATTTGTCTCTCCGCAAACAGGTTGGCTCGTATACAATCAAACTTCGCTTTACAAAACAACCGACCGAGGCGAAACCTGGGAACGACAATAAGAAGGGTGTCCAATAATAAGAAAATTTGATAAAATATACGTTACAAACAGCCCGCATCCCACACAGGAGCCTCATATGAAGAATATATTACGAGTTTCCCTGCAAACGAAAATATTGGTTCTGATCATCGCCTTGATATTATTTGTAATCATCCTTCTTACGGCCATATCGTCTTATCTGGAATACAAGGAAACCCGGAAACAAATGAAGCAGCTGGCGTTGCAAACCGCAAAAATGGTTTCTTATATGCCCACCGTTAAAGAGGCACTTCGCTCCGATCATCCTTCGCCCGAAATACAAGGAGTCGCTGAGCGTGTTCGTGATGAAGTAAATGCCGCAACAGTTATTATCGCCAACCGGAACGGGGTTATTTATTCTTACCCAGACCCCGATATGATCGGCAAACAAATGGAAAGCGACGACAACTATAAGGCACTTGTTCTAGGCGGATACTATAATACTGAAACCAAAGGAAGATTGGGAAAAGCCATCCGGGGGAAAGCCCCCATTTTCGTAGACTACGAGACATATAGAAAGTTGGAAGGCGTCGTTTCAGTCGGATTCCTGCAGAAGGAAATTCGTTCAGCCATTGTCCAGAAAATCTTAAAGAGCAGCTTGTTTGCCTTATTTGTTCTTGCTGTCGGCATTATCGGAGGAATCCTTCTTGCCAAGAACATCAAGAAAGAAACATTGGGACTGGAACCTTATGAAATTGCATCATTATATAGAGAAAGGAACGCTATTCTTTCATCAGTCAAAGAAGGAATCCTGGCCATTGACGAGCATGGCCTCATCACAATGTTGAATAAATCGGCCCAAAACATACTGGGGTTAAGCAAAGATGCCGTACGAAAGCCTATCCGCGAACTTGTACCTGAAACCGAAATGTTAAAGTTACTTGAAACCGGTGCGCCCGAAAGTAACCGGGAGATGTTCTTTAAGGAAAAGGTATTGATTGTTAACCGGACACCCGTAATAAAAAATGAACGTATTGTCGGTGTGGTCTCCAGTTTTCGTGACAAAACGGAAATTCAGGACATGATCGATACCCTTTCCGAGGTGAGAAAGTACTCCGAAGATTTAAGAGCGCAAACCCATGAATTCACGAATAAATTGTATGTGCTATCAGGACTTTTGCAATTGGGCCAATATACGGAAGCCATCAATATGATTCAGAAAGAGTCCAATGTCCACAGCCAACAAAACCGTATTTTATTTGATCAAATCCACGATGCGAAAGTACAGGCCATCTTACTGGGTAAGTTGAGCAAGGCATCGGAAAAGAAGATAGATTTCAATATTGATTCCAACAGCTCTTTGGATCCTTTACCTCCTCATGTAAAAATCTCACAGTTGATCACCATTATCGGGAATCTGATTGACAATGCCTTTGAAGCTGTCCAAGGACAGGAGCAAGGGGAAGTTGGTTTCTTCACCATTGACATGGGAGATGATATCGTAATCGAGATATCCGATAACGGACCGGGAGTCCCTAAAGAAGCGATAGAACACTTATTTGACAAAGGATTTTCTTCGAAGGGCGGGAATAACCGGGGATACGGATTGGCAAATGTCCGGAAAACAGTTCGGGAATTGAATGGGACGATTGACTTCTTTAATTCGAAGGAGGGCGGAGCCATTTTCACCACTTATATACCGAAAGCAAATGCTTATTACACAAATGGATTTGACCAGAAATAGCCTGGTCTCAAGGAGGGATAATAATTGTTAAGGGCAGCTATAGCGGAAGATGATTTCAGAGTTGCTGCGGTGCATGAACAATTCCTGACAAAAGTCACGGGCATTGAATTGGTTGGAAAAGCATTAAACGCCCGGGAAACAATGGATTTATTACGAAATCATTCTATTGATTTATTGCTTTTGGACATTTATATGCCGGATGAACTGGGCACTGACCTTTTACCCGCTATTCGTGAAGAGTTTCCCAAAGTAGATATCATTATGATAACGGCTTCTACGGACAAATCCCTGCTTGAAAAGTCTGTACGGAACGGTGTCGTTCATTATCTGATTAAACCTATTACCCTGGATCAATTTATTGAAACCATTGAAGAATACAAAAGCCGAAGAAAGTTGTTAACTACTCAAAACCAGGTGGATCAAACATTGGTTGATCATTATCTTGGCATCAAGAATAGCAAAACACCACAGAAAACAGACTTGCCAAAAGGAATTGACCCCCTTACCTTAACTAAGGTAAACGATATTATTACAGAGGCTAGAAACGGGTTAACCGCTGAGGAAGTCGGTGTAAGCATGGGGGCATCGCGAACAACGGCACGGAGATACCTGGAATATTTAATATCGGTTGGAGACGCGAAGGCCGAACTTGAATATGGAATTGTCGGACGTCCGGAGAGACGATACCGTGTTCCCGATTAATCATCTTGAGGCAGACAAGGTGATTTTTTTGTGACCAAAATGAACAAAACTTATTTAATGTCCTTTAAACCATTTATGTTGGAAACGGTTACATTCCCGGTTCCCTATTTTACAATGGGAAAGAAAACTTTTGAAGGAGGGAACATTTTGAAAAAGGTTTTAATCATTTTTACATCATTGTTGTTACTCGTTCTTGGAGCTTGTTCATCCCAAAGTTCAGATTCAGGAGAAGATTCCGGTTCAGGCGGAAAGGAAAAGAGCAATTTCCCCACTAAGAACATTACTTTGGTTGCCCCAGCCACCCCTGGCGGTGGCTGGGATACCACGGCCCGATCAATGAAAAAAGTATTAAAAGGGAAAAAATTAGTTGAAAAACCCATTTCCGTGATTAACAAACCCGGAGGAAGCGGTGAGGTGGGCTGGAAGTACCTGGAGAAGCAAGACGGCCATACCCTTGCCATCAATTCAAGCCTTGTCATTACTAACCATTTGTTGGGTCATAGTGAACTGACTTACAAGCAATTTACACCAATCGCTATTTTAACAACGGAGTGGATGGCTCTCGTCGTGCCTTCTGATTCCAAATTTGAAAGTGGTAAAGCGTTGTTGGAACAACTTAAGAAAGATCCTAAATCGGTCAAAATCGCGATTGCGCCGGGTCTCGGCAATGACGCTCATCTTTCCTTTGTTGAAGCTTGCAATACTTTCGGAGTCGATGTTTCACAAATCAATTTCCTGATTTACGGAAGCGGCGGAGATCAGGTTCAAGCATTGGTTGGAAATCATGTTGACGCGGCCATGATGTCCGTATCAGAAATCAAACAACAGTACAAAGCTGGGAAAGTTGATATCCTGGCTGTCACTTCCGGAGAACGCCTTTCAGATTTGAAAGATGTTCCAACCTGGAAGGAACAGGGCATTGATGTGGTCTTCCCTCACTGGAGAGGTGTTATGGGACCGCCGGACATGTCCCAGGCAGCTATCGACTTCTGGGATAAGAAAATCGGGAAAATGGTGAAAACAGACGCTTGGAAAGAGGTTCTCGCAAATAATCAGTGGGAGTCCTTCTATAAAGACAGCAGTGAAACGAAGAAATTCTTGAAAGCACAAGTGGAAAAGTATCAAGAACTCGTTAAAAGCGCTGGTTTAGTGAAGTAGAAAAATTAAAGAACGTATAAATAGATCCCTTCCGGATCTATTTATACGTTCCATCAAAGGATGGATCCTATGAAATACGCACAATACGGCATGCCCGTCTTCTTTGTATTAATCAGTATCATTTATTTTATCTTGACTATCAATTTACCGGAAGCCAGTTTGGGTGATCCGAACGCCCCGCGCTACTTTCCCTTAATGATTAGTGTTTTTCTATTTATCGTAAGCATGGCTTATTTCATTCAAGTGATCCTTAAAGGGGAGAAAGACAATCCGGAACTTAAACAACTGTTTAGTAAGCGTATTCTGTTTCTGAGTATTTCCACCCTTGTATTGGGAGTTATCTATAGTTTTCTGTTTTTGAGAATAGGTTTTATTCCGTCTACCGTCTTATTCTTGTGCGCGTTATTGTTTGTCGTGAACGGTTGGCGAAAGTGGATCACTAATATAATAGTTGCCGTTCTCTTTACATTAGTCTTCTGGTATGCGTTTGAGAAACTTTTGCATATCAGTTTGCCGTAGGAAGGAGGAAGGAACATGGGAATTGATTTTCATAGCATTATGCAGGGATTTATGACGGTGTTTCAACCTGAAAATCTACTTTACGTGATGTTCGGAGGTTTCCTTGGAACCATTGTCGGAATGCTTCCGGGGTTGGGTCCGGCTACTGCAGTTGCTGTTCTTATTCCGGTAACCTTTGGAATGGATCCTACCAGTGCACTGATCTTGATGGCTACCATTTATTACGGAGCCATGTACGGCGGATCTGTGAGTTCCATTCTACTCAACACACCTGGGGATGGATCAGCAGTCGCCGCTACATTCGATGGCCATATTATGGCCAAACAAGGAAAAGCCGGCCAGGCGATCGCAGCATGTGCCATCGGTTCCTTGGTTGGTGGGCTCATCGCCGTATTCGGATTTATGATCCTGGTTAAGCCTTTGGCGCATTTTGCCCTTGCATTTGGTCCGGCGGAATACTTTTGGTTGATGGTCTTTACGCTTTCAATGGTCGTCTCCTTATCAATTGGCAAAATGACCAAAGGCTTTATTTCAATGGGGATCGGTTTATTGATCAGCACGATTGGGGTTGATCTCCAAACCGGCGTTTACCGTTACACTTTCGAAATACCCCAACTCAGTTCAGGCATCGGGCTGCTAGTCGTAATTATTGGCATTTACGCGGTCGGGGAAGTTCTATTTAACTATCTGACTATCGATAAAGCGAAAGCGCAAAAGAATAAACTCGGACGTGTCTGGATTACCAAAGAACAATGGAAAAGGATTAAATGGCTGATGTTGCGTCATGGCCCGATAGGATTTATTTCAGGCATTATACCCGGTTCAGGCGGTTCTGCGGCCTCCATGCAAAGTTATTCTATAGAAAAGCAAATTTCGAAAAGGCGAGATGAGTTTGGAAAAGGGGCGATTGAAGGACTCGCCGCTCCTGAAACATCGAATAACGCGGCTTCCGTAGGTGCGATGGTTCCCCTATTAACAATGGGTATTCCCAGTTCCGGAACGACCGCTGTAATGCTCGGCGCTCTAATCATGTTAGGGCTGCAACCGGGGCCATTGTTATTTAAAAACGATCCAAACATGGTTTGGTCTTTAATCGACAGTATGTTAATAGGTAATATCTTTTTGTTTTTGATCAACATTTTTATGGTCGGCATGTTCGTCAAGATTCTGGATACACCACCGAAAATTCTTTATCCATTGATCCTGGTATTGGCCTTTATCGGGACCTACACAATGAATTTCAGCGTAATCGACTTTTATTTACTGATCATATTCGGGATCATCGGGCTATTTATGAAGTTGTTCGACTTCCCGATTGCCCCATTGATATTGGCGTTAATTGTCGGAAACACCATGGAACAGAACTTTAGAAGAGGACTGGCCGCCTCCAACGAAGGCTTTGGCATCTTTTTCAACTCTTCTCTCTCTATTATTTTGGTTTGTTTGACGGTTCTGTCGATTTTCTATCCATTGATTATTAAGCAAGTCCAAAAGAAAAAAGACAATCAAACGGGCAGCCAGGATGAAAATATGCAAGTCTCAGATTAAATGTCAATCATGTAACGGGGATCACTTATGGCTAAAAGATTTATGATTCTATTCTCTATTGCAGTGTATCTCGCATTCATCTCCCCTGTTTTCTTTGATTGGAACCAGAAAATCCAGGCTTTCGCATTGCTGGCAATCGCTCAGGTGTTATGGATCGGAGGGGTTTTCCCTTCCCCTTTTACAGCTTTGCTTATTATGTTGGTGTCTGCGTTTCACTTTCTTCCGTTTGATGAAACGCTTCACTTTCTTGGTTCTGAAGTGGTTTGGCTGCTCTTTTCAATGTACCTTCTTGCTGGTTCCTTCTTAAAGTCCGGCCTTGCCTATCGAACTTCTTTGTACATTTTGCGTTTATCCAGGGGCAGCGGGAAATTTCTATTGCTGACCACCATGTTTCTTGTACTAACTTTATCCGTGTTCATCCCTTCTAACATAGGCAGAGGCAGCCTCGTCGCATCCGTTTTGGATAAAATCGCGGGGCATTTAAACCAGCTGAGGGAAGCACAAAACATGTCAAAAGCTTTCTTTATCGCGTGCAGTTATATCGTCAGCATTGGTGGGGCAGTTGTTGTTACCGGCGCCAATTCAACTATTTACGCTTTCAGTATGTTTAATGAATTTCTGTCCGTTCATTTGAACTATTTAAGCTGGATTTTGTTGTTCGCCCCGCCTGTCCTTGCCTTCATTCTGGCATTATGGTGGATTCTATTGTGGATGTACAGGCCGGAGAAAATGAATAGACAGGACGTCATTCTGTATATTGATAAAGAAATCGAGCAGCTCGGGCGGATTAACTTGTCCGAAATGAAGATGATGATCATCATTGGCCTCACTGTTTTATTATGGATTTTGGAACCTTACCATGGTTACCCTATTTCGTTGATTGGGATGCTTGGCGCAACGGCCACCCTATTTCCGGTTATCGGAATCTGGAAATGGGATGAAGCGAAGGAAACGATCAATTGGGAAATGCTTTTGTTCTTTGCATCGACTTTATTATTGTCCAACATTCTTATCCAGACTGGCTCTTTGAAGTGGGTGGCGAGCGTTTTTGTTAACCATTTCCCCGGTGGCCATACGTGGTTGTTATTAATCACTCTTATCTTTGGGACGTTGTTGCTCAGATTGGTCTTTGTCAGCATTCTCGGATTTATGACGATCATGATTCCGCTTGCCCTTGTCATTGGCGAACATGTCAATGGTATATCTCCGGTTTTGACTGCTATGACGGTCTTTCTGACCGGTGTTCCCGGCTTCTTTCTGGTGATGCAATCACCTGTCCACATGATTTGTTATTCTTATGGTCATTTTTCCGAGAGGAATCTATTCCGAACTGGTTTGGCGGTCTTCTTGATATGGATATCTATCGTCTTGCTAACGGTTCAATTTTATTGGCGCTTAGTTTTATAGATATTGTCACAACAACAGCGAAGGAATGAGAAAAAATGCGGACATCAACCAATCGAAGGAATACCGATCCATTGATGGTACAAATTGCGGATTACGCCGTAAACAAACAAATTACCAGCGAGAGAGCCATTGAAGCTGCGCGTTTCGTTCTTATGGATACATTGGGATGCGGACTTCTTGCGTTACGGTATCCCGAATGCCGGAAGCACCTCGGCCCGATCACCCCGGGTACAATTGTGCCAAATGGCTGTCGGGTCCCTGGAACACCATTTGAACTAGACCCTGTACAAGGAGCATTCAACATTGGCTGCATGATCCGTTGGCTGGATTACAACAATACCTGGCTCGCGGCCGAATGGGGCCATCCTTCCGATAATCTTGGTGGGATCCTGGCAATGGCTGATTCTATAAGCAGACAGCGGATTTCAGAAGGAAAAAGATCAATGACAATGGACGAAGTGCTTGTGGCTATTGTAAAAGCGCACGAAATCCAGGGCGTGCTGGCTTTGGAAAACAGCTTAAATCGGGTTGGGCTTGATCACGTACTGTTTGTAAAAGTGGCATCTACAGCAGTTGTCACCGCCATGCTCGGCGGAACAATCGAAGAAGTAGTCAACGCTGTATCTCAGGCATGGATTGATAATTCCAGTTTGCGTACGTATCGGCATGCGCCGAATACGGGGGCAAGAAAGTCATGGGCGGCCGGTGATGCGACAAGCCGGGCGGTTCGGTTTGCTTTGATGAGTGTGAAGGGTGAAATGGGATACGAATCGGCACTTTCAGCACCAGAATGGGGATTCCAAGATGTGCTTTTCGGCGGCAGGGAATTGAAATTGGCTCGTCCCCTCGATTCCTATGTCATTGAAAACATCCTTTTTAAAGTTTCTTATCCAGCCGAATTTCATGCCCAGACAGCGGCTGAGGCTGCCATACATCTTCATGATCAGGTTAAGGAACGCCTTGATGAAATCGACCATATTTCGATTACAACACATGAGTCGGCCATCCGGATTATTGACAAAAAAGGCCCGTTACATAACCCAGCCGACCGAGACCACTGTATCCAATACATCACAGCTGTCGGACTCATCTTTGGTGAACTAACCGCTGACGATTATGAAGAAGAAACCGCGTGTGATCCCAGAATTGACAGGATACGCGAAAAGATGAGCGTAGTGGAAAATAAACAATACAGTCGAGATTATCTGGATCCGGAAAAGCGATCAATTGCCAATGCGGTTCAAGTCTTCTTTACAGATGGGTCTGAGACAGATTCAATAGCGGTAGAATACCCAATCGGTCATAGCCGCAGGCGAGATGAAGGCATTCCGTTATTGCACGATAAGTTCAAGGACAACCTGAAAACCCGCTTTCCTGAAAAACAATCCGAAGAAATCTTGCGGCTTTGCCAGGATGATGCCCGTTTAAAAACAACAGCGGTCAATGAATTTATGGGTTTATTTGTTATTTAAGGGGGATTCGTAATGTCATGGATGGTCCAACCACAGTCTAGCCAAATCGAGCTCGCTGAAACTTTTAAATCGTTAATGGAAAATCGGTCTATCCTGAAAATTCCCGGTGCGCATGACGGTATGGCCGCTCTTGTGGCCAAGAAAGTAGGATTTCAGGCATTGTATCTATCCGGTGCCGCCTACACGGCAAGCCGAGGCATGCCGGATTTGGGAATGATTCATTCAGAAGAAATCGCTCACAAAGCGCGTGAACTGATACGTGCCAGTAATTTGCCCCTGTTGGTGGATGTAGATACAGGATTCGGAGGCGTCTTGAATGTTGCCCGCACTGCACGAGAAATGGTAGAGGCAGGTATCGCGGCCGTTCAAATTGAGGATCAGAATCTGCCGAAGAAATGCGGTCACCTCAACGGAAAGAATCTTGTATCAACAGAAGAGATGATGCAAAAAATCAAGACCATCAAGGAAATTGCGCCGAGCCTGGTTGTCGTTGCACGTACCGATGCAAAGGCAGTCGAAGGGACCAACGCCGCAATTGAACGGGCAAATAACTACCTTGAAGCCGGCGCTGATGCCATTTTTCCGGAAGCCCTCACAAATGAGGGAGAATTTAAACAAATGGGTAACACCATAAACGCTCCCCTCCTCGCCAACATGACGGAATTCGGGAGAACACCCTATTACACAGCGAAGGAATTTGAATCCTTCGGATTCAATATGGTGATTTATCCTGTAAGCTCGCTACGCGTTGCCGCTAAAGCGTATGAACGCGTTTTCGCAGAAATTTACGAGAAAGATACACAAAGAAATAAGCTCGAAGATATGCAAACCCGCGAAGAACTTTATGAAACCATTCAGTATTACGATTATGAAAAGCTCGATCAAAAAATCGCCAATACAATTTTACCGGAAATCGGTGAAGATTAAGCATTCCTCAACGCCCCGCAATCTTTCGCGGGGTTATTTTCCCCATAATCAATTCACCAACTTGTTTCGGTGAGCGTAAATCGCCGCCTGGGTACGATCGTCCACTTCCAGTTTGGAAAAGATATTTGTAATATGGGTTTTTACCGTTTTCACCGCTATAAACAGTTCATCGGCAATATCATGATTCGTTTTGCCTTCCGCGATCAGACGCAGAATTTCAATTTCTCGCCCGGTCAATTCTTCATGCAATTTACGCTCTCCCGAACCGCGCATATTGGACAGTACCTTACCAGTCACTTTTGCCTCAAGAATCGACTCTCCCCGGCTTGCCGCCCGGATGGCCTCAGCAATTTCTCCGGCTTTCGAAGTCTTCAACAAGTAGCTGAAGGCTCCTGCTTCAAGTACCGGGACCACCTTGTCGTCATCCACGAAACTGGTCAGAACGATAATTTTCACCTGCTCCAACACCAGGCTTATCTGTCGTGTCGCTTCTACTCCGTCCATTCCTTCCATGACAAGGTCCATTAATATGACATCTGGAACGGTTTCTTCCGCTAATCGCACCCCTTCTTCACCGTTCGAAGCCTCCCCGACAATTTCGATATCGGACTGGGACTCCAGATAGGCGGAGAGACCCATTCTTACCATCTCATGATCATCAACGAGCAGCACACGTATCATGATTCTTTCTCCCTTCTCTTTTCCATAATCGGGACTTTCACTTCAACCTGTGTTCCCTTCTCGGGAAATGAAATAATTTCCGCCACCCCGCCGATTTCATTGGCACGTTCTTGGATGGATTGAAGCCCATAAGACGATGGCTTCGATTGGGTCATGTTAAATCCGGTTCCGTTATCAATGATTCTCAGATGGAGCTGTCCACCCGCCGTACCCAGGCGAATGGAAACCGAGGCCGCCTGTGAATGCCGAAACACATTGGACATGCTTTCTTGAACGATCCGAAACAAATGATCTTCAATGCCCTTCGTCAATTCCGGAAGGTCCGCGATCTCCCAATGAATCACCAGCGGTTGCTTGGTTTCGAATTCACTCAACAGCTCCTCAAGGCCTTCCTTCAGTCCTTTTCCTTCAAGAGTGGCAGGACGTAAATGCAACAACAAGGCACGCATTTCATTTTGCGCGTTTCCGGCCATTTTCTCTACCGAGACAATCCGTTTTTTCAAGGTCCCTTCAATGAGTTCGGGATTCTCAAGAATCGCCGATGTCATCATCGATATCGCAAACAATTGCTGGCTGACCGCATCATGAAGTTCACGAGCCAGACGTTGGCGTTCCTCGGAAATTGCCGATTTCTTCACTTGTTCGTTCAGCTCCGCTTTCTCAGTAGATAATCGTTGTAAAGAAGCCACCTGCTTTTCCACCCGCTGTGCCATCTCATTCAGTTGTTGGGCCATGAGCCCGATCTCATCCTCCCCTAATGATGGAACCCTGTGCCCGAAGTTGCCTCTTTCGTAATTTAGAATGGATTCGCTCAGCAACTCCAGCCGCTTCTTAACCCCGCTTCCAAAAACATAGCCAAACAAGGCGCTGACAGCGACAATCAGTACTTCCAGAATGATCACAAAAGGCAATCCCAACCATTTCACAGAGAACAATACCTGAAAATCAAGATGGTAGTAGACCAATAATATAAAAAGGGTGAGAACAGAAAGCAAAATACCGGACCAGATGAACCCTTGCAACATTCTCCAGCGTATGCTCGTTAACTTCCTGTTCTTCATAGAAATCTCACATCCACATCGCCGATAAACACTGAAACGGAGATTTTCACCTTACGGGAGGCTTCAGGAAAACCTTTCGTCTCCAGGCGAACTTGCCTGTTAAAGCCGCCCTGTTTGTGTCCAAGCACATCAATATCTCCGATTGTGACTGAAGAACTGACGGAAACATCAAGATCGTATGGGACGTAGATGTCCACATCTCCGATAAAACCGCTGATAACAAGTGTGCTTTCACCTTCGGGGATGATGGCTTTAGATAGATCAATTTTCACATCGCCAATGAAATTGGACAAATTTAGATCATCCAATTCAAACCGGCTGTTCATGAGACGAAAATCCCCGATCAATGAGCTGCGATAAACAGGGGTTTTGAAAATAACTGTCGAGCCGCTTTCAGTCTGCTTTTCTGTATGTTTGTCATTGTTTCGCTCAGTTTTTGTTTGGGTTTCCTCGCTTTTGTTTTCTCTATCAGCATGCTGATTTTTTGTATTCAGATTTTCAATTTCTTTATCTATCCAGTCTTCATCATCGACCGCATCGGCCTCATTTTCTTCAGCTTCCCAATCGTCCATATCATCTTGCCTTGACCTTCTTCTGTCATGCCGTCCCGCATGTCTTTCGTGGTGACGAGGCCAAGACTTGCCTGTGATCAACCTGTAGCCGAAATAAATGAAAAATGCCGCTACCAACAAACCTCCGATGTCGATATGAAAAACCGTCTCAAATAGAACAATAAGGGAAAGGGCAAAGCAAATCAGTCCAAACCAACGATGTTTTCTTCTGATCAAAATGACCCCGGCGCCCGCGAACAAAATCGGGCCAATCAAAAATCCGAGTCCCAAAACCCCAAACAAGATGCAAAGACCAATAAAGATTACGAAAAAACCGCCTAAACGGTTCCGTGACAGGCGCAATGGCTCCGCCCCCTTCCACCCTTAATAAATGTGTATAACGCCGCTCGACGAATCAAGTTCAATCTTATATTTCCCGCTTCCATGGGACCCTCTGACCTCATTTCTATCTTCTTCCACACTTTTATTTTGAAGCGGAATTTCACAATCTATCCATCCGCTGCTGACCTTCGCTTCTAATGCAAAATTCGCTTCATCCGGTAAATCCAATGAAATCATCCCGGAGCTGGCTTCAATGTCGACGGGGCCCATGATCTGCTCGAATTTTGCGTTGAGCCTTCCTGAAGACAATTCAGCATCCAACGAGCCGCTATAGTGCTCCAAATCAATATTCCCTGAACTAATGTCTAGTGAAGCCTCATTGGCCGTTACCCAACGGAGGTCAATGTTCCCTGAAGAACCATCCATTTTCAATTGGTCCAATCGCAGATTTTCAAGATCGGCATTTCCCGAACTCATATCCAATGCGAAACTATTTAAGTTCATCATTTCCTTCTTGGAAGGACCTTGAATATCCAGGTCACCTGAGCCAAGGTCAACGGCCATAGCTTTATTATAATTTTCAGGGACATAAACGTCCAAAATTAACCCGTCCCCGAATGAGAACCAATGGAACCAATTCTGATCCACCTGAATTTCCAGATGGTCGCCATTCCGTTGAAAATCCAGATTAGCGCGGCCGTTTCCGTCTCCATGTAAATCAGCCATCAACTTTCCCCGATCCTCGGAAATGATATTGACTTGTGTGCCGGTAGCCTCAATTTCAATCGTGGCGATGCCTCGAAGAATCATGGATTGGTTTTGCAGATTATGATGGTTTGAAGTCCACCAGTTTACGCCCTTGTGGCCAACCATGCCTAGGATTATAAAGGCTCCGATTATAATAAACAGGAGGCCGATTGCTTTCTTCAACATTTAATGTCCACTCCAACGAAAGTATTTTGATGACAGGAGAATAGAAACCACTCCTACGAAAATCAGCACCGCTACGTCAAACCCGTTTTCCCAAATCGGTGAGAAATTCCACGTATGCCGGGTCAAATGAATGACGTAATAGAGAGGCAAGAACTTTGCGACCCATTGAAGAGCGGTCGGCATCATTTCCAGCGGAAAGGTCGCCCCCGAAAGGAATATCATCACATTCAGCGCAAGTGAACTGATCGCTGATGCCGTACGAACACTTTTGGCCAGTGAATTCAGCAGCAACCCAAATGGGAAAAAGGCCGCCAAACTTAATAAAATCGCGAGGATCGTGCTTCCCAAATATTCGGGAACATGGAGATCGAACTTGATAAACCCGAAAGCGACAATGACGAAAACACTGAAAGCAAAGATCACCGTTCCTTGCACAGTTTGCGCAGCCAGGATCATCCACGGACGGACTGGAGTAGCCTGATAGCGGCGTAGGATCCCCTTTTCCCTGTAACCGGCAAGAACCATACCGATACCGAAAAAGGCGGTCGTCATAATGTTAACAGCGATCCATGACGGGATATAAGCATTACTGTAGGACATGCCTCCAACTTTGAATTGCCCGAACATGGCACCGAAGAGCCAGATCATCAACACAGGAAACAAAAAAGTCCAAAATACAGCCGCCTTTTCCCTGAAAAACAGCTTGGTTTCGATCACTGACAACTTGACAATTTTGTTCATACGACTTCCTCCCTTCCCGACAAATGAACAAACAGATCTTCCAGCGTGCCTCTCTCAAACCGGAAGGCTCGAATCTCCCACCTTCGTTCATCTGCTTCTTTAAATAGATGATATGACGTAGTCTGCAAATCCTCCGTAAGGATCCGTATTGCCTCACCTTCATGCTCCACTGAAGCCACTCCAGGTAGATCCCTCAGTACATCTTGAGCCGCATTGGGACTTTCAAAAACAAGATAATGGGTCGCCAGTTCCTCAAGCAACTCATTGGGTTGCCCCAGAGCCTCAATTCTTCCATCATAAATCATCGCAACCCGATCACATAATCTTTCAGCTTCTTCCATGTAATGCGTGGTCACAAGTATCGTCGTTCCGTTCGCCTGAAGCGATCTGATGACCTCCCACAATTCACGTCTCGCTTGAGGATCAAGCCCCATACTCGGTTCATCCAGAAAAACAATATCCGGCTTGTGCAAGACAGAAAGCGCAAGGGTTACCCGTTGTTTCCAGCCGCCAGACAGATCTTTGAAGTACGTATCCAATTTATCATTCAAGTTCAAATCAGCAATAACCTTTTCAATTTCGTCATCACTCACATTATAAAAAGAGGCAAACAACGAAAGAGCTTCCTTCACCTTCATCAATTCCTGAATGGAGGTTGCCTGAAATTGCACACCGATCATTTCATTTAATTGATATTGATCTTTTCCCGGATCAAGGCCGAGAACACGAACCTCTCCTTCATCACGTTTACGCAGCCCCTCCAGAATCTCAATCGTCGTGGTCTTCCCTGCCCCGTTTGGGCCAATCATCCCGAAGATCTCGCCTTTTTCCACAGTAAACGAAATCTCCTTAACCGCTTCAATCCCATCGTATCGCTTGATCAAACCTTCCACCGCAATAACTTCCGCCATCGCCGTCCCTCCTCAATCCCCTTTTCTCACTTCTTACGGCCAACGACGGAGAAAAGTTCCCGCTATCATAAGAGCACAGGCGCCGCTTCGGACGCCCGCTTCTTAATTGGCCTGCTTATCGTCGTTGCTCAATTTCCCCTCGCCATTCTTCTTCCGCATTTTCTCCAATTCCTTCTCCACTTCATCCGCATACTCCAGCTTCGCAAACTGTCCGCTGCTGCTCTCAAATCCCCCGCATCCCCACGCATTCACGCGGATCTCCGCCTCGGCAATCCGATCCTCGAGCCGCTGAAATTCACGGAACGCGCTCTCGGAATCCACCCGATTCATCGATGCCTGCATATGCTCCTTCGCCCGCACCGCATTCGCTCGCGCGATCAACGCATGCTTCTTGTCCTTCAACGCCTGGAATCGCTCTTCGAGCTCTCCCAGCTGCTCCTGCAGCTCACGCACCTGCTCCGCCGCTTTCTCCGCCAGCTCCCTGTATTGCTCCGCTTTCGCTTCATAGCCCTTCATGTCGGCTAACGCCTTCCGTGCCAGGTCTTCCTCGCCCGCGTCAAACGCCAGCTGCCCCTGGTTCCTCCGCTTCGCGGCCAACTTCCGCGCTTCTTCCATTCTGCGTCTGAAGCTTTGCTCCAGACTGCGCTGCTTCACAATCGCGTGCTTCGCCTTCGCGACCTCGCTCTCCATATCCCGCAAATACTGATTGAGCATTACTCTCGGATTCTCCACTTGATCCAACCCCTCGTTAATGGTCGCGCTAATCATGTCTCCAATTCTTTTCAATACCATGCAAATGCCTCCCTTATTTTATATTGCCTTGAACTCTGTTCTCTGCTCGAATAGGTGCGTGTGTCGCACCTGCATTCGGTGCGCCCTCTTCCCTTTATAAGAATCAATCGTTATCCTTCGGATTCTTCCTCAGAAAGTCTTCCCATTCGCGATCAAAGCTGTCTTCCACTTTCACATTCCGGTAATCCATAAACTCCGTGTCGCCGGAATAAGCGGCAGCGGGTTCCGATTGATGTCTTTCTTGCTTAATCAACTTCCAGCCGAAATAAATACACACAGCTGCTAAAGCAAGACTGATCAAGAATGGCAGCGACCCGCCGAGAAACATAAAACCGAAAATCAACGAAATCACACCCAGAACCTTATGATCCTGTTTGAGCTTCTTCACCCCGAAACAGATGAGGACGATGCCAAACAACAAAGCGATCAAGCCTCCGAGATGAACACCAAACATACCGAGTAACAACCACCCTCCAAGAAGAACCAGGGCAATCCCGCCGATGAACTTTCCAGTGATATTCATTTTTTTCCCTCCCTTCGCCTTTCTGTTTCTATCTTAGGAAACATTTCGTTTTTCCAAAACGCACTACGGATGGATTTTCGGATAAGACCGGGGTCGTATTCTGTCAAAGACCCTCGACGGCTCTCACCTTATTTTCTTTTTGACGCACGAAGCGCTGTAACGATCGCGAGCCAGAAGATCACCAAAGCATTGACAGGATGGAGCGCCGCCAAAAAGTCTGTGGAAACGACCTTCCCGATGTTAGCGGTAAAGTATTGTAAGAAAATCAACCCAAAAAGCACGAACGGCCACCACCGCAAGCCCCCACGCAGCCGACCGATGAACGACAGGATGAACATTACAATCGGCACGAATTCAAAAAGGTGAACAAAAGTCATATGCTTTCCCCAGTAGGTTGCATCACCGAACGTTGCAACGCCCGCCAGAAATACCTGTACAACCACACACGCGACAAAAACCCATGCCAGAAAGGCATAAATAACTCGAATGATTCCTCCTCCTGTTTCACCACTGCTCACACTATTGCTTTCGCTCATTTAATCCCTCTTTTCTTTAATCAAGTTTCCTTCTTGCCCATCATATCCCGAATCAGAGAAACTCAAAATGTACCTCAGTTTGATATTCGATTCAGACCGGAGTCGTATTCTTTAGGAAAAGGAAGAAAGCCATTACATATAAAATGGCCGGTTTTGTTGGTGTCAGGGATTGGTTTTTTACGAACGGGGGATTTTCAATAGGGGTATTGAACGGTTTTCCAACCATGGAGGTTGACATAACATTGGAATGGTGCAAATATCAGTTCGTTTCGTGCATAAATTCAATTTTTCGTGCAAATACAGCCGACTTTCGTGCATAAAATCCATTTTTCGTTCATATATACCCTGCAAGGGTATCAAAAGTATCACATCACGCTACAACCCGAACTCTCTCCCACCAACAAGCTGGTTTCCAACAAAGGATAATCATACAACTTCCCTTCATAAATTTTTTGAAAAGACGCATGCTCCAAGAAATCACCCGGCGTGACAAGCGCTGACGACTTATTCCAAAGATGAACGCCCCCTCTTTTCAACACCTCAGCTACAAATTGCGAACAAAAATAAGCATTTTCCATCTCAATGGGATACTGAAGCATAACACCAAGCAGTCCAATCAAATTGTATGAATAAATCTTTTGTCTCAACTGGAATGAAATCACCGTACGCCTCATCTCAGCCAATTGGGGTTCCGAAACATTTAACTTAAACAAGACACATCTCGTATCCCGAAAATGACTGTAGGTTCCCCGATAGATGTCTTCTTTGATAAAACCCGCCTTCAAAGGATTTTTCGGATGTTTTCGACCGAAACTGTAAAGTTCCTCGAATTTCATATCGAATGACAAAGAAGTATGATTGTACGGCGCTCTCGTATATCGCTTGACCGTTTTCGTGAAAAGTGTGCCCGTATCGGTTAATAGAATATATACATACCGATCATTCTCTTCCTTTCCTTTCCGGAACGCCCCCATGAACAACTCCGCATTTGTCACAAAATCCGTTTGATTTTCATATGCCATGAAAGAGACTCCCTTCTGTCATTAATATTTCTCAATGGCTTCCTTGAACAAAAGCATACTTAATATCCGTGTCCTCCAAAACACACCATGGTTTGATTTTCAGCTAAGACCAGAGTCGTATGAGGACCCGAGAAAAATAAAAGATGGCAAAAGAAAGGTGGTATTTCCATGGCTACTCCGGCTTTTCCCGTTTCCATTCAAACAATGGTCATCCGAAATCAGGGCACGACCCTTTATTACCCGCAAGTGTTTAACATGCAAAATCCCCATGTGCAGCAAATGATCAACCAAACCATATACAGATCGGTCCAAGCCTTGATCCAACAACAAACTCAACAACAAGGCGCCGAAACCTTCACAGAAATGCTTGGAACCTATGAATTGAAAACCAATGAGCGAAATGTTCTGAGCTTGAGCTTATCCAACTACGCATACGCCTACCAACACGCACATGGCCTGACTTTAATGAAATCTTTGACTTTTGATGTACTGACAGGAAAATCTTATTCTTTAAAAGAACTTTTCAAACCCGGAAGTAACTATGTAAAAGTCTTGTCTGCCCTCGTGAAAAAGCAAATCAAAGACCGCCAGATCGAAACACTGGATCCGTTCACCGGCATCCGTCCCGATCAAGACTTTTATATCGCCGATAAATGCCTGGTACTTTATTTTCAGCTTTATGAAATTACACCTTACTATGTCGGATTCCCGATGTTTCCGATCTCGGTTTACGAGATTCAGGACATCATTGCAGAAAACGGTCCGCTCGCGCGAATGGCAGTCAACGATTAATTCTTCAAAAAAAAAAAGATTGTCTCTCACAGCAGAAAGTGCTGCATGGGAGACAATCCCTTTACATTTCCATTCCTATGACTTTTCCGTGTCGGCTTCATACAAATACATAATATAATCTGTCATCACACTCTCATGTCCTTGTTGGCGAATCATGGCCGTAATATTGCCGCGGTGATAGGTTCCATGATTGACGACATGCTGGATCAATTCAGACAAATGGGTTTCCAATCGCCCAAAAGCCGGATGTTCCGGCGCCATAGGCTTTTCCAAATCTTCCTGGCTGTCGAGAAACTCTCTGTACCGCCCTGTTAACTCCGTAAACAGCGTCTCCATTTCCTCAATGCTTTTCTCATTTGCAGCCTCCGCCGCCTGACGGCTTGCGGCCTGAATATCCTCGAACCCGTCATCCCTCATTACGCCGAGCCAAACGGTATCAACAATGTACAGATGAGCGAACGTCTCCGCTATCGAAGGAAACACACTCTGGATTTCTTGATCATAAACGTCTTCCGGCAATTCCTTCACACGCTCGAATAGTCTTTTGTTGGCCCACACGTGATAATCATATAACTTTAACGCATACTGTTTCATTTTATATTCCTCTTTTCTTTAGGATCTTTTCGATTTCATGGCCTTCACTTTTTTAATATCATCCCGTATCTGAAGCTCCTTATATTGATCCGATTCCACGGGAACCAACCCGGCCATGCCGTCTTTATCAAAATAAATGCCCCAACCAAAACGCTTTGGCAGCGCGGAAGCCCGCATACAGGCTCGACTTTTCCCTAAAAAGCGTGTCTTTTCTTCGTCACGAAGGTTTTCAGGAATCTCTTTATGTTTCATATGGGTCTCAAACTGCAATTCATCCTGTGTATACCGACCCGGCTTTTCAATGAGCAGTTCGTATTCAATTTCGGCGACGGTCTTTCTTGGCCGGCCAGATGCAGGAATCTTACTTTCTTGAACGGGACTGTCATCCGAAATTAATATCAGTGTATTGCAGTAGTTCATCGGATCCTCCTATCTTTTTCATTCCCTTTTATTGAGTCTTACTGGATTTTACTACTACTCTCCTGACAACCGCTGTCAGGGAAGATCATTTGCTCCTTTCTGTGTCGATTATTCTCATTTGGGGAATACAAAATAATAGTGGCCCAACCCCTCAAAATGAAACCTTTCATCCCATGTAACGTTATAAAGAGAGAGGTGAATGAAATGGATTATGAACAACATATACTCAAAGAATGCCGGGATTGGCAACATGAAATCATGAAGAAACGCTCGACTCTATTCGGGCGTGCCGGAAAATCAGTGCAAAACAAAATCAATGAGAAAATCCCGCAAAAAGTTCACGACATCGTGACCGAAAGTATTAAAGGCATGGTCCAATCAATGCTTTACGGTTCAGACTTCCTGACAAGACGCGGTCCGATATTTGATATGCCGCTTGAGGAAAGAGAGGAACGAGTGGAGAATAAAATAGTGAATTACAGGCGTACTGCCACCGCCGAAGGTGCTGGCACCGGATTCGGCGGGTTATGGTGGGGATTGGCGGATTTCCCTATGCTGCTCAGCATCAAAATGAAATTCCTATATGACACGGCCGGTCTTTATGGTTTTGATGTGAAAGATTACCGTGAGAGGCTGTTCCTTTTATATATTTTTCAGGTGGCTTTCTCCAGTGACGATAAACGAATCGAGGCTTTTCTGAAGTTAAGAAATTGGCCGGACAGCGTCCAAACTTATACCTCACTGAAAGAATTGGATTGGCAGCAATTCCAACAAGAGTATCGAGATTACATCGACCTCGCTAAACTCCTGCAGCTTGTACCCGGCCTCGGCGCGATTGTCGGCGGCATCGCCAATTACCGATTTCTCGGTCATCTTGGTGAAACAGCTATGAATGCTTACCGGATGCGAATCCTAGACTTCGAAGACTAGCCGGGGAATGAAGGCGGGAACCGATTGAAAAGGGGAACCGAATCGGAACTTCATAACATCATAACACACGGCAGAGTCGGTTCTGTTAATGGAGCTCTGATCTTCAAGAATCAGAAAAGGCTTGCTTTCTGTGACGTCTATCAATTCACAAGCGCCGGGAAAAAGGCGAAAATCAAAGAAATCACTTCTTATGTAATTGAAACTTATAAAATCGCTCATTGCTGTGGGGGACTCCGCGATGGAGTCCTTTAGAACATGTTTTTCATTTTGATAGCAAAGCGCATGATCGCCGCATCTCTTCCCAATTTACCCGGATAATGCACAAGAGGCGTAACTTGATTCAGAAAATATTGATCGCACATATGCGGCGAACCTGTCCGACGATAACAAAGATCATGTTGCAAACAGATGGCATCCAGCTGATTTAAAGGAGCACCCGGCCCGCTACACCCAGGTCCTCAGTATCGATAACCAGGATAACAAGGCATCCCTTCCATCTCCTTTAAGTTCCTTTTCTCGTTAGTTTATGTCCCGGAGATAGACTTGTTCATTATAGAAGCCGCCAATCATGAGAAAAAGGCGAATGGCATGCCTGGACAGAACGCTATGCTTTGAATCCTTCTTCAGGCAGAGCGAACGATCATGTCATCCTGCCTCCATTCCCTTTAGCTAATTTAGCTAATTTTAATATAGCTAGAAAATGATGATAGTCCAAAACCATTTAACAAAAAGTCTGAATAGCAAAAAGACAGGGTGAAAGATATCCCTGCCTAGTTCATCCTTAAATTGTAATTTCCGAACAGGTCTCTACGTCCGGCGCATATAAGCACGTACTGTGATCGGTGCGAAGACCGCCACAATAACAGCAGCGCCAAATAGGGTAATGACGAGATCCACACCCATAGTTCCGTTGTTCGCCAGTTCCCGGACGGCAGTGACAAGATGCGAAATCGGATTGATTTTCACAAACCACTGAAGCCAATCCGGCATCGTTTCAACCGGCACAAAAGCATTAGACAGAAACGTAAGCGGAAATAAGACTAGCATAGAGATCCCCTGAACGCTGGAAGCTGTACGGGCTATCACCCCGAAAAAGGCGAAGATCCAGCTGATGGCCCAGGAACACGCGATGACAAGGATCGCGGCGACAGCTACATGATCAATACCACCGTCTGGCCGGTAACCCATGATATAACCCATGGTGAAAGTCAGCACAGTTGCAATCGTATATCGGACGGTGTCCGCCAATAGCGCCCCTGCGAGCGGAGCAATTCTCGCGATCGGAAGGGACTTGAATCGATCAAATACACCTTTATCCATGTCCTCCCTTAATTGAACACCTGTAACGATGGAAGTCGTGATCACAGTCTGTACAAGAATGCCAGGTATGATGACCGGAAGATAACTTTGAACGTCACCTGAAATGGCCCCTCCAAAAATATAGGTGAACATTAAAGTGAAAATAATAGGTTGGAATGTGACGTCGAATAATTGTTCCGGCGTACGCTTAATTTTCAACAAGCCTCTATAGGCCATCGTAAACGAATTACGCGCCGATTGCCGGAAGCTTGTGCGGTTTTTCAATTCGCGCTCAGCAACAGGTGTAATGGGTACATTCTTCATACTCGCGCCACCTCCTTCTCTTTCGTATCGTCGGACAAGGCTGATTCGTCTTCCTTCACGCCGTGACCTGTGATGGCCAGAAAGACTTCGTCAAGTGTCGGTTTCTGAACGCTCATCTCCGCCAGATGAATCTCCGCCTCACGGAAAGCGATCAGCAGGTCGGTAACCCTGTCAGGATCAGTCATCGGCGCTGTGATCTTCCCTGCTTCCGGTGACATACTCGATTGAACCTCAAGCACTTTTTCCACCGTCTGGCGAGCGTCTTCAACATCTTGAGGGTCACGCACCCGTAACTGTAATGAGGATGTTCCGACTGACCCCTTCAGCTCATCCACAGTGCCCTCAGCTACAACACGGCCGCGATCAATGACTGCAATCCTGTCAGCTAACTGATCGGCTTCATCCAAATACTGCGTTGTTAACAAAACGGTTGACCCTGTTTTCACCAACCTTCGAATCGTTTCCCACATTTGATTCCGAGTGCGTGGATCCAATCCGGTTGTCGGTTCATCAAGGAAGATAAGCGGTGGCTGTGCAATCAAACTGGCCGCAAGATCCAGTCTTCTCCGCATCCCGCCTGAGAATTTCTTCAACGGACGCTTCGCGGCCTCTGTTAATCCAAATTCCTCCAACAACTCAGCCGCCTTACGTTTAGCCTCCGAACGGCTCAGCCCAAGCAGGCGCGAGAAAATGACAAGATTTTCGGTCGCACTGAGCGACTCGTCGACTGATGCATATTGTCCGGTAATCCCAATCAATTGGCGAACAATCTGCGGTTCCTTCACCACATCATGACCGAAAATACGCGCCGAACCCGCATCAGGTTGCAACAAAGTCCCGAGCATACTGATCGTAGTGGTCTTTCCCGCTCCATTCGGACCCAGTACACCGTAGATTGTACCGGCTTTCACTTTCAAGTTCACACCATCAACAGCACGGTTGTCGCCAAAGGTTTTGACGAGCCCTTGTGCTTCAACAGCTAATTCCTCATTTGGTGAGTTGGTTTCCATTGAACTCCTCCTGTAGAACTGATTATAGGGTGAGATTACCTCATCTTTATGAACTAAATATGAACAGCAAACAGGCCATGACCTTATTCAATATTCAAGAATAACTAAGAGGGCTGTTGATTCGGTTTCGGCTTCGATTTGACTTTCCCCTGCTCACGGTTTATCAGCATCCGTTCCTTAGTCATCAAGAACACAAAGCCAAATGCCAGAAAAGCTGGAACAAGCGCCCACAAAAACGTTTGCGAAATCGAAATGGATAAAGCCGTCGTCAATTTCTCAAGAATCGGATCAGGAATTTGGCTGCGAACCTGCTCTGAGAACATCACACGTGGATTCGTGGACATTGCCTCTGGTGTCTGCCCCGCTCCGGCAAAGACATCAGCCAATTTGCCTGTGAAAAAGTGGCTCTGAACGGTTCCGTAAATGGTAATCCCGATCGTCATGCCAAATTCGCGGACGAAAGAAATGGTTGAATTTGCCGAACCGTATTGTTTCGGGCTGAAACCGTGAATCGCCGCCATACTTAGCACTGAAAAGGAAAATCCAGTACCGAATCCCGTAATAATCATGTACAGGGTAACCAGGATTCGTGAAGTATCCGCAGACAGTGTTCCCAACAAAACCATACCAAGCAATACAAATATACTGGCCAATATCATGATGTTTCGATAACTCGTTTTATTAGCCAACATTCCGCCTAGTACACTGGCGGCTACCAATCCCAGCATCATTGGCAGCAAAAGCAAGCCCGAGTTAGTAGCTGACCCACCGAATACCCCTTGAATATAAATGGGGATAAAGACGGTCGCGACAATGAAAGGAATTGTATACAACAGCGCGACGGCGTTAGTTGCAGCAAACAAACGATTTTGAAACATTCGGAAGGAAATGATGGGCTCACTTGCTTTGGATTCCGCGTATAAAAACAAGGCAAAGAAGGCTGCAAATACTGCAAACAACCCAAGAATCACCATCGAATCCCAGGCATATTCCTTTCCGCCCAGTTCCAATCCGAACATCAAGGTCACTACAGCACCAATTAGTGTTGCGGCTCCCCACCAATCAATTTTTTGTTTCGAATGATCGAGGGATTCTTTGTAGGAGAACTGAATCAATGCGAGAGCCAATAAACCTAACGGCAAATTAATATAAAAAATCCAATGCCAGCTGATGTAATCCGTAATGTACGCCCCAAGCAATGGCCCAAGAATGCTAGACATCCCGAAAACCGCACCGAAAAGCCCGCCCATTTTCCCTCGTTGTTCAGCGGGGAATACATCGAAAATAATGGCAAATGCGATGGGCATCATCGCACCTCCGCCAATTCCCTGCACGGCCCGATAAATACTGAGTTGTGTAATGCTGTCAGCCGTCCCACTCAAAATAGATCCAAGCAGGAAAACGGCAATACCAAACATGAAAAACCGTTTCCGCCCATACATATCAGACAGCTTCCCGAAAATCGGCATCCCTGCCATTTCAGCCACCAGGTACGCCGAGGTCACCCAAACAAATTTATCAAGGCCGCCGAGATCCGCAACAATCGTTCCCATCGCCGTAGCAACAATGGTTTGGTCCATCGAGGCGATGAAGATTCCCAGCAGGAGTCCTGCCATCACCCACTTTATTTTACTTTGATTTTCTGTCATATCCTTTTTACTCCCTTTTCTGTTGTCTTTGTTATTCTAATACAAAAGAAAATCCCGTATCTATGTACCAGTTTAAAATTTGCGGGACTTGAAAACATCATTCCAGAGACGGATATTCCTTAAGACTCCAGTCCGGAACCTCATCATAGAAAAAACCTGATTTCTTATGGTTGCCATAACGAAATCAGGCTCCATGCTTCAAATGCTAGCAATCGTGCCAGCCTGGCCAGATCACATTCGGTGATCTGCGGGATTTCCCCTTTTCAATTTGTTTGCCGATTTCCCCTTTATTAATGGCACGGCCGCCTCCGCCAACAGCATGTTGCTGTTTTGTATTCGAGCTCTCAATGGAGGCGTTTGTACCACCTGTGCTATCCGAACCACTTCCGCTCGCTACCTGAGTT